>JAQVWQ010000017.1 GCA_028709615.1 Clostridia bacterium
GCGGAGTCGGCGGCTTGGCCGATACTGATTCACATTATCAGACTGTGGTTGATAGTGTGGGGCGGGAAGTGCAGATACCTGCTAAGGTTCAGCATATAGCTGCCTTAGATACTTTTTCGGCCGAATTCCTGATAATGATTGGAGCCGGTGAAAAGCTTAGCGCCATGCCAAGGGGTATTCAAGCCAATGAAATGCTGGGAAGAATTTTTCCGCAAATTGGAACGGTGGCTGTTGTTCAGCAATCTGGGGCGATTAACACAGAGGCATTAATGGCTTTAGATGTTGATGTGATTTTGGTCAAAAGTGATTTTTATTTTGCACAAGCAGAAAAGGCAAAGCTGGAACAGGTCGGATTACCCTTTTTAGTTATTGATTATCGCAATATGGAACAGCAAATTGAGGCCTATGAGCTGGTAGGCAAGGTTGCCGGCGAAGAGTATGAGCTGAAAAGCGAACTGATTTGTTCGTATTACCAAGATACTGTAAATAAGATAAAAGCTATTGTTTCGCAGATTCCCGCTGAAGAGAGGCGCAGTGTTTATCACTCAATCAATGAGTTTGTGCGCTGTGACGGCGGGCAATCTTTGGGAGCCGACTGGACTTTGGCTGCCGCCTGTGATAATGTATCTGCTTTGGACAAGTCGGCGTTAACCGACGATGATTATTATTCTACGCCTGAGCAGATCTTTGTTTGGGACCCGGATTATATTATTTGCAATGAGCCTGCTACTGTTGAATATTTAAAAACTCAGGAGCGTTGGCGTGGCCTACGGGCGGTATATGAGGACAGGGTATTGCAAATTCCCGTTGCTGCTTCCCGCTGGGGGCAAAAGGGCAGCACGGAAACATTTTTTGCTTTAATGTGGCTGGCTAAAACTGTTTATCCCTCTTACTTTACCGGGCTTGATTTGCAAGCTGAGGTAATAAATTATTATCGGGATATTATCGGGCAGCAAATAACCTTAGCTGATTATGAGCAAATTTTAACCGGTGAATGGAAAAAAATTAATTCTAAAAAAGCGGGAGGTTAATGTTTAAGCATAACTATTAAAAACCCGCTAATCAACGGTTTTTGATTGGCTTTTGATCTTAATTAATACAACAATCAGTGTTGAAGCTTGTTTTTAATAGCCAGGGCGGCTCATGCGAGCCGCCCTGATAGTTTATTTACTGCCGATTTGCGGCAGAGTAATCGGAATTTCTTTGTTATAATCGAAAAATTTGCTGTCTATGACTAAGCGGCTGTCCGGGGTTTCAACCGATTGGCCGGTTATTTGCACCTCGCGCAGCAGGCCCTCCTTTGTTACTTTTAACAAATATGTTACAGGATTAAAATACTTAGCGATCCAGCGGTCGGTTAAGACGGGGATCATTTCGTAGGATAATAGGGTTTCCCCGTCTTTTTTTACTTTACCCAGATAGGTTATTTGGCCGTAATCGGTAAAATTAAAATCGCGGGCGGGGTCAAGCTCTGATAATAGCACTGCACTTTCTGCTAAATCTGCTTCCCCTGTCACAAACCAAGCACCGCTTACAGCATCCTTTTGATAAAAAGCTCCGTCGGCATAATAGATATCAACCGGCGTGCCTAAAATGGCGCCTGAAATATGTCGTATTTCTTGCGATTTTTCACCTTTAATTTGCGAAAAAACGCGTTTTTCCGTTGGTAAATAGAGGATTGATGAGCTGGTAAAACGATAACTTTCTGCATTAAGTAAGTTTTGTACGGAGGCGGCGGCTAATTGACTGTCGCTGTAATTTTTGAAAAAACCGGGAAGAAAAATTGCGGCGGCCAGCAGCAATAGGATTAATAACAGAGCAGAACCGAGCATAATTGACTTGCGAGACATAGGCGGCCTCCTAAGCTAGCTTTTACAAAATAATATGAAAATATTTTACAATTATGCTAAATCAGCGGTTTTTTTAAAGGGTTTTTTACCGCTTTGCTAGAAATATTTTATAATCAGTTGAGGAGGCAGTTATCAATGAGTAAGGATATAAGTCAGGTTTTGTATTCAGCCGAAGAACTTGCGCAACGCGTAGAAGCTTTGGGTAAGGAAATCAGCGAATATTATAAAAAAGAACATATAAATTCATTACTGGTTGTATCGGTATTGCGTGGCTCTGTGATTTTTTTCAGTGATTTAATTCGCCACATTGATGATTTGGATTTAGAGTTTGATTTTATTACCATCAGCAGTTATGGCTCATCAGCAGAAACCTGTGGAAAGGCAGACATCTTAAACGATGTTGCCGAAAAAGTTGCGGGGCGACATGTTTTGATTGTTGAGGATATTATAGACACCGGAATTACTATGGCTGCAGTTGTGGAACGCTTTTTGGCAAAAGGTGTAAAATCTTTAAAGCTTTGTACCTTGCTGGATAAACCCGTGCGCCGTAAGGTACAGAATTTAAAAATCGATTTTTGCGGTTTTGAGGTTCCCGATCAATTTATAGTTGGCTACGGCTTAGATTATGCCGGTCGTTACCGCCAGTTACCCTATATTGGAGTATTGGAGCCTTCTGTTTACAAAAAATAAATTAAAGGAGTGGGTTGCTATGGACAAGGTCAATGCGATTTCTTGGCAGCAGGCCCAAGAAATCACAAATGAATTATTGGCTCGTTTGCTGCCGATGACAGACAAAACTATTGCGGCACTTGATGCTCAAAACGGTATTTACATAATTTCGTATGAAGGGAAGGACCTTGTTTTAAATTTGTTTGCCAAGGATTCACCGCGAATTGTTTATGTGGGAATTTCTAAAGAAAACAGCTCCCGTCATTTTATTAGCGGCAATACGGGAAAATCGACAATGCGTCGCTCATTGGCTGCTCTTTTACAAAATAAATTAGATCTTGTTCCTGTTCCGCGATCTTTGAATGAAAAGGATGCCGACCGTTACAGCAATTATGCTTTAGATTCTCAAAGCGAAGAAAAACTTACCGAATGGATGCGTACAAACTTTAAATGCGCATTTTACCAGACTGAGCAGATTAAGGCTACAGAAGCCGCTTTAGTGAACTATATCGCGCCGTTACTTAATTTTCAGCATAATCCGGGTAATAAATATGGAGCGCAATTAAAAAACTATCGAAAACAATGTGCCGAAATAGCTAAAAGCAATGAGGCGTTAATTAAATAAGTAAGCGGGGCTGCTGCCTTAAGGCAACAGCCCCTTTTTTGTGCGTTACATTTTGTTAGTACGAGTAGTGGCATTATTGCAGTCTTCAGCTTTATTGCTATCGTTTACAGATTGAGTAGCTTTGTTGCCTTTTTTCTTTTCATCCTTGGCTGCCATTTTTTTCGCCTCCTTAGTTGTTTTGGCAATTTTATTATGACCGTAAAAATATTTTTTATTCTTTAACAAAAAGGCTTGCAAATATTTTTTGATTATGCTAAAATAGTAAAAATTGCAAATAGTAAGCGAAGATGGAGATAAGTGAGTGCAGGTGTCTTTTTACAGAGAAGAGCCGGTAGCTGTGAAGGTTCAAAAAAGGCCGCATTTGCCATTCCCTCCGGAGCTTCGTCGGTGAAAAAATATTTAGTAGCTGACGACGGTATTCCCCGTTAACGGAATAGACTATACAGGCGTAAGCTTCGTAGTCGAAATGAGAGGATCTATTATAGGTCAACTTGGGTGGTACCGCGGAATGTTTCCGTCCCAATTAAGGGATTGGAAGCATTTTTTATTTTTTGCAATAAATATACTTTATTGGAGGACTGACTTATGGTTTTGTATTGGAACAGACCCAGAGAATGTATGGAGCGCGGTCAATTAGAAGTTTTGCAATTGCGCAGATTGCAAAAAACCGTGCAAGCGGTTTATCACAATGTATCTTATTATCGTGAAAAAATGCAGGAGGCCGATATTTACCCTGAAGATATTAGATCACTTGCTGATGTAGTAAATTTACCGTTTACAACAAAGCAGGATTTGCGTGACAGCTATCCTTACGGAAGCTTTGCTGTACCGCTTTCACAGATTGTCCGCCTGCATGCCTCAACGGGAACAACCGGCAAACCGACGGTTGTTGGTTATACCAGAGAAGATATTGATGCTTGGGCGGAGCTGACGGCCCGCGGTATTTGCTGCGTTGGCGGCGGCAAGGATGATGTTGTGCAGGTTTCTTATGGTTACGGTCTTTTTACCGGTGGTTTGGGTATGCACTACGGTGCAGAAAGAATGGGAGCTTCGGTTATTCCTACCTCCGCCGGAAATTCCCGCCGTCAGGCTATGCTGATGAACGATTTTGGAAGTACGATCTTGTGCTGTACCCCTTCCTATGCACTTTTGCTTTCGGAAATATTAAAGGAGGCTAAAATACCTGTTGAAGATTTAAAATTAAAAATAGGTATTTTTGGAGCCGAACCCTGGACGGAGCAAATGCGCGATGAAATTCAAAAACGCTTACAAATAAATGCCTATAATATTTACGGTTTATCTGAGGTTATGGGACCGGGCGTTTCTATTGAGTGCCCGGAGAAGAACGGCATGCATATTTGGGAAGATCATTTTTTACCGGAAGTTATTAATCCCGAAACAGGGGAACCTTTGCCTGACGGACAAATTGGTGAGCTGGTAATTTCTTGTATTACCAAGCAGGGTATGCCTATGGTGCGTTATCGCACTCGTGACTTGACCTCAATTACCCATGAAAAATGCGCTTGCGGACGCACGCATGCCCGTATTGCCCGTATAATGGGTCGCAGTGACGATATGCTGATTATTCGCGGAGTTAATGTTTTTCCCTCGCAGGTTGAAAGCGCGCTTTTAGCTATGGGAGAGGTTTCACCTCATTATCACTTAGTCGTTACCCGCGAGAATAATCTTGATATACTTGAAGTACAGGTAGAGGTTTCCGAAAATCTTTTTTCTGATAAAGTGCGTTCTTTGGAAGGCTTGGCTGCCCGTGTTAAAAAAGAGGTAGAAAATACCATTAACCTTGGCTGTAAAATCAGTTTGGTTGAACCGCGGAGTTTGCCTCGCAGCGAGGGAAAAAGCGTGCGTGTAACTGATTTGCGCAAAATCTAATTTAACATTATCAGTGCATTTGTTAAATTATAATAGCAGGAGAAAATAATTATTTGTTGAATATTATTATATTTAAGACAATGAAATAAAGGGGGGCTTATAATGGCTGTTAAACAAATTTCTGTCTTTTTAGAGAATAAACAAGGCCGTCTGTTGGCTGTTACTAAAAATTTGCAAGAACGGAGAGTCAATATTCGAGCTTTATCAGTTGCCGATACTGCGGATTTTGGGATTTTGCGTATGATTGTAGATAAGCCCAATGAGGCTTATCAAGGTTTAAAGCAGGGTGGATTTACAGTCAGCTTTACTGAGGTAATCGTGGTTGAAATGGAAGATGTTCCCGGGGGCTTGGGCAAGGTTTTGGCGGTTTTATCCGAGGCCGGAGCTAATGTGGAATATGTTTATGCCTTTTGTAATTCCGATACAGGCGGCGCAATTAATGTATTGCGTTTGGATAAACAGGAAGAAGGCATCAAAGCCTTGACTGCCGCAGGTATCAGAGTTCTGACTGACGGTGAAATCTTTAATATTTAGACTTTAATCATACCCCTGCCCAACGCTATTTTAGCGGGCAGGGGTAAATAACCTATTTTTCGCCAGAGGTGTTTGAGTTGCGTATTGGGCTGGATGTTGGATCTACTACGCTTAAATGCGTTGTACTTGACGAAAACGATAAGATAGTTTATAAGAGCTACGAGAGACACTATTCGCAAATTGCTTATCGTGCTGCTTTAATGTTAAAAAAAATCAGTGAATTGTTACCAAGCCAACGAAAAAGCTCCTTGGCTATTGCCGGCTCCGCCGGAATGGGCTTAGCCGAAGGCTGCGGACTTCCTTTTGTACAAGAGGTTTTTGCTACCAGGGTAGCTGTGGAAAAGCTGTTGCCATCAACTGATGTAGTGATTGAATTGGGCGGCGAGGATGCTAAAATCCTCTTTTTAGATTCAAGCATGGAAATGCGCATGAACGGTTCTTGTGCGGGAGGGACGGGGGCCTTTATTGATCAAATGGCCACTCTGCTTAAGCTGGAGCTTGCCGAGCTGGATCAACTGGCCGGGCAATATGATAAGCTTTACACAATAGCCTCCCGCTGTGGGGTATTTGCCAAAAGCGACATTCAACCCTTACTTAATCAAGGCGCTAAAAAAAGCGATATTGCTGCCAGTATTTTTGCTGCCGTTGTTAATCAAACAGTTGCCGGTCTGGCACAAGGACGAAAAATGGAGGGCAATATTCTCTACTTGGGAGGCCCTTTGTCTTTTTTGCCTAATTTACGCGAAAGCTTTGACCGTATTTTGGCTGTTAAGGGCTTATGTCCCGAAAACTCTTTGTATTTTGTAGCTATTGGCGCGGCTTTGATGACCGACGAGAAAAAATTTGATCTTTTGCAGTTGGTTAATACCTTAGAAAACTATCAGGCGAACGAAGGATATGATTTTTGCTCTCCGCTATTTAACAGCGACGAGGAATACCAGGCCTTTTTATTAAGGCATGCGGCCGGTAGTGTGGAATGCGCTGAGGATTATAATTACAACGGCGGTGTATATTTGGGTGTCGATGCCGGTTCGACTACTGTAAAAGCAGTCGTTATTGATGAGAATAAACGGATTTTATTTAAGAGGTATCAATCTAACAGCGGGAATCCCGTACCAATTATTAAAGATTTTTTAAATGACTTTTATGCTTTGTATCCGGCGGTTAAAGTAAAAGCTGCAGCGGTAACCGGCTATGGAGAGGATATTATTCGTAAGGCCTTTGCTGTTGATTTTGGCATTGTAGAAACAGTTGCTCACTTTACGGCAGCCCGTCATTTTTGCCCCGAGGTAGATTTTATTATTGATATTGGCGGGCAGGATATTAAATGCTTTAAAATTAAAGACGGAGTTATTGATAATATATTTTTAAATGAGGCTTGCTCCTCCGGCTGCGGCTCATTTTTACAGACCTTTGCCGGGGCCTGGGATTATGATATTGCCGATTTTGCTAAACTCGGCCTCTTTGCGCCTAAGCCTGTGGATTTGGGTTCTCGCTGTACCGTATTTATGAATTCATCCGTTAAGCAGGCGCAGAAGGACGGCGCAACAATTCAAAATATATCTGCCGGGCTTTCAATCAGTGTAATCAAAAACGCTATATACAAGGTTATTCGTGCTACCGGCCCCGAAGAGCTTGGTGAGCATATAGTTGTGCAGGGCGGTACATTTTTAAATGATGCTGTGCTGCGTGCTTTTGAGCAGGAAATAGGCCGTAATGTGATAAGGCCCAATATAGCCGGGTTGATGGGTGCTTTTGGCGCAGCCTTGTATGCTTGCCAATACGGAAAAGGACAAAGCAGCTTGTTGACAGCTGAGCAGCTGTCTAGTTTTACACATGAGGTACAGGGTACCGTATGTAAGCTTTGCGCTAACCATTGTCGTTTGACGATTAACAAGTTTGATAACGGGCGAGTGTATATAGGCGGCAACCGTTGCGAAAAGCCTGTATTTACTGATCATGACAACGAGAAGCCCGAATATAATCTTTACAGCTATAAAACCCAAATTTTAGACTCTTATCATCCTGTTTCCGGCAAACGGGGAAAAATTGGTATCCCTATGGGCTTGAATATGTATGAGCTTTATCCGTTTTGGTTTACGCTTTTGACAAAATTGGGGTTTGAGGTAGTAAAATCGCCCCATTCAAGCCATGCTCTGTATTTAAGCGGAGTGCATACAATCTCTTCGGATATGGTTTGCTATCCGGCTAAGCTTTTGCACGGCCATATTGAATGGCTGATGAAAAAGCAGGTTGATGCGATATTTTATCCCTGCATGACATACAATTTAGATGAACATCTAGGAGATAATCATTATAATTGCCCTGTTGTAGCATATTATCCCGAGGTTTTGGCTGCTAATGTTCCCCGGTTAGCCTCCGAAGTTAAATTTATTTATGATTATGTCAGCCTTAATAATGAAAAGGTTTTTACTAAGAGAATGCATCAAGTTTTGAATCGGGAATTTGGCAGCTTTAAATTAAGCGAAGTCAAGCAGGCGGTAAAGGACGCTTATGCCGAATATCATAGTTATATGGAGGCGGTGCGCCAAAAGGGTGAAGAGTATATAAAAATGGCCGAAGAAGAGAACTTGCCAATAATTATTTTAGCCGGCAGGCCCTATCATTTAGACAGAGAGGTTAATCATGGTATTGATAAACTAATTTGCCAAATCGGGGCGGTGGTTATTTCTGAGGATGCCGTCAGCCATAAAATCGGCCGTTTCCCGTTAAAGGTGCTTAATCAATGGACCTATCACGCCCGCCTTTACGCGGCGGCGCGTTATGTGGTTGAGAGTAAAAACCCTCAACTTAATCTGGTACAATTGGTTTCCTTTGGCTGCGGTGTGGACGCTGTGACTACAGACGAAACACGCCGGATCTTAGAAGAAGGCGGGCGGATTTATACGCAAATTAAAATAGATGAAATCAGCAATCTGGGTGCTGTTAAAATTCGCCTGCGCAGTTTGTTTGCTGCTTTAAAACAGTCGCAAATGGAGGTAAATGCCGATGAGTAAAGAACTTCAGGATTATACTATTCTGGTTCCGGATATGTGTCATATCCATTTTAGTTTGCTGAAAAATCTCTTTGCAGGTTTCGGTTATAATTTAGAGGTATTAACCAACCAGTCACGGGCGGTAGTTGATGAAGGGCTTATGCATGTCCATAATGATACCTGCTATCCTGCTTTGCTTGTGATTGGGCAGATGATTGATGCATTAAAAAGCGGTAAATATGATTTAGACAAAACGGCACTGATGATTACGCAAACGGGTGGCGGCTGTCGCGCTTCCAATTATATTCATCTGCTGCGTAAGGCTTTACAAAAGGCCGGTTACGGTCAGATCCCCGTCTTTTCGATCAATGCTTCCGGACTGGAAAAGGGCGAAGCCTTTAAACTTTCTTTTCAAAGGATCCGTAAAGCGTTTGCCGTTATGACCTATGGGGATATGCTGATGCTTCTTTCTAATCAAACCGAGCCTTATGAGTCGGAGGGAGGCGCGACTCAGCAATTGGTTTTGGATTGGATTGAGCATTTGGATGTGGAATTAAAGGCTAATAGGGGCTTTTCGCTGCCGCAGGTGCGCAATAATTTAAAAACAATGGCCGCGAACTTTGCCGCCCTGCCTTTGCAAAAAATTAGAAAAATTAAAGTAGGCATTGTCGGGGAAATTTATGTAAAATATTCATCTTTGGGTAATAATAATTTAGAGAAGTTTTTAAAGGAGCAGGGTTGTGAGGTTATGGTACCCGGCCTGCTTGGTTTTATTTATTATTGTGTAGATAATCGTTTGGAGGATATTCGTTTATACGGCGGGACTTGGCTAAAAAAATTTGCAATCACTAAAATTATGAATAAGCTGTTATGTTTTGAAAAAGCAATCATGGAAGCGGTCAAGCCTTATGGACAATTTACTTCGCCATTGCCATTTTATAAAATGAAGGCCTTAGCTAAGGATATTATCGGTTACGGAGTTAAAATGGGTGAGGGTTGGCTTTTAACGGCGGAAATGCTGGAGTTGACCGAGCATGGTTATGAAAATATAGTTTGTGCCCAGCCCTTCGGTTGTTTGCCTAATCATATTGTCGGACGGGGAATGATCAGAAAAATTCGCAGTTTATATCCCGGCTCAAATATTGTACCGATTGATTACGACCCCGGTGCTACAAAGGTCAATCAGGAAAACCGTATTAAGCTGATGCTGGCCTTGGCAAAAGAGGTTATGGAAAAGAAAGAGCCTGTTGAGATGCCGTACTGCGTGCCTGATATTGTACATGAACAGGTTGTTTAATTAGAAAAAACTGCCGCCTAAAGGGCGGCAGTTTTATGATTTAATAAAGTTTTTGTCCGCTTATTCGTTCTATTAGCGCTTTGGCGGCTAAAGCTTGTTCATAGCGGGTTTTGTGGGCATTATTTGCGGCTTCGTCCAGGCATTTATCTTGGCTTTTACCAAAGCGTTGTTCAAGTGTGCATTCACGGTTTTCTTGCACCAGCTTGTCGGCTAAAAAAACAATTGTGTTTTCTGTAATATTGATTAAGTCTTCGGGTAGCAAATTATGATGAGAAGCAATAGGGGCCGACAATGCAGGGTAACCTGCTTGCCTTAAGACTTCCGCACCGGTTTGCGCATGATGTGGTTTGACGCGGGCAATATCGTGAAGTAAGGCGGCGGCTGTAAGCAGCTCTTTATCCAAAGGCACACCTTTGGCAATACAGATATCGGCTAATTGCTGCGCTTTGCGACAAACGGCAATGGTATGTTCTATAACCTTTTGTGGTGTTCCGTAGTCTTGCAGCAGGAAAAGTGAGTGTTTGAAGCTTGGTACCGGCGTGGCTTTTACTCCAACTAGCAGGGGCTTGAGCAAACCATCTTGATAGCAAAAGCTGTTGATAGCGGCGTAAGGCTGAGGTATTTTACGAAAAAGATTATATGCAATTCCCAGTTGACGGCAGAGCAGCAGGCGATTGACGCTGGCATGGGCAATGACGGCTATATTCCCTTCGGTTTGTTCTAACAGCCGGAAAAAGGCGGAAGAAAAACGATTGAGTCCGTCAGCGATTTGTTCTCCGCCGGGCGGAGTAAGCAAAGGATTTTCGCCGCGTTGGGCATAAAGCTCAGGGTAGTCTTGCTTTATTTGAGAAAAGTTTAAACCGTCCCATTCGCCGCAATCCAGTTCGTGCAGGTTAGGGGTAGTAAATACCGGAAGCTGCTCATCGGCAATAAATTTGGCAGTACCCAGTGAACGGCTTAAATCGCTGCTATAGACAGCGGAAAGGTTTTTATTCTTAAAGTAATCCCGCAGCTCTTTTGCCTCCAGCTCGCCTTGCTTGCCTAAGGGCAAATCTGTTTTACCCAAGCAGAGCATTTGCCCGTCACCAAAGTCAGGGCGGCAATGTCTGATTAAGTAGATTTGACGGGCGGGAGCAGCCTTTTGCATATATAAAGCCCGCATTTGAGCAAATTCTTCCGGAGTGTCCGCATCAACGGTGACTCCTTGTTCGTCTGTTTGCAAAAGACAAGGGTTACAGCCTATGTTTTGCAGCGCACCATACATACCGCCTGCGCCGTCGTAATCTAAAATTTTGTTTATTAAAGAGGCATCAAGCAACAGAGGGTGCCCTGCTTTTCCGCGATAGCAGGGCACTGCGGCTTGAGCTTGGCAAGCTAATAACTGTTTTACAATATTTTCGCTGAATAAGGGCGTATCTATCGGTAAAAAAAGCAGCTTATCGCAGCGGTTTTTTAAATATGACAAACCCAGTTTCGCTGAATCAAACATTTTGGTTGCAGCGTAGTTTTTGTTATGTATATAAGTCGGATTAAAGGCTTGCAGATGCTCTTTGAGCTGATCGGCGTTATGTCCCGTAATTATGACGATTTCCCGACAGCCGCCTTGGCGCAAGGCTAAAACGGTTCTTTCTGCCAAGGTTAATTCGCCCAGCTTTAATAAGGGCTTGTAGTTGCCCATTCTGGACGAAAGGCCGGCGGCTGCAATTAAAGCGGCACAGTTCATTTTATTTGCTCCTTTATAAAACCCAGCACTCTATTCTTTGCTTCTTTGAGGTTGTTTTCGTTAACGGTAAAGAATTCGGCGCCGTAGTTTTCTGTAAGCAGATGATATAAACGAACTCTTTTTTCTTCCAAAGTGGATAGCGAAACTTTGGCGGCCATCTCCTGGTGGTTGGCAGGTGATTTATAAACACCGAGAATAGGTAGCTTGTCTGTTAACAGGCGGTCAAGCTTTTCAATAAATTTATACGAATTAAGCTCTGCACCGCCAATTTCGTCCAGTACCAGCAGGCGATCTTCGGCCTGCAGCTGCAAAAGGGGCATGGTTTGTTGTTCAAACACAGATAAATCACAAATCCATTTGCCGTCTGTTTGATGAATAAAGGGTTTATCGGCTGTGGTTTGTGGTTTGTTAACCGAGTTGATTGTTTTGGCACAAGCCGGTATAAAGCCGACAATTTGCCCGTTATTATTTAGTAAGCGTTGGCCTATATAGCCCGCACAGCGGTTTTGAATTGGACGAATTGCTTCAAGCAAGACGGTTGTTTTTCCGACCTTGGTCGGCCCAGTTAAAAAAAGCATTTTAGCCATTGTTTGTTAACCTTTCGGAGCGAGTTAAAATCAGCTCTCCCGCAACAGAAATGGCAATTTCTGCCGGGGTTTCGGCTTTAATAGCTGTACCTATCGGTGAATGGAAGCGGTCAACATCGGCTTGTGTAAAGCCTTCCTTAAACATTTTTTCGCTTAAGATACGCAACTTTTCGCGGCTGCCCATAACACCTAAGTAATGAGCGGGAGTACGCATAGCCTGTAATTGAATATTGTAATCGTGAGAGTGGCCGCGCGTCATAATTACGATGTAGTCGCTTTCTTTGATGGTAATTTTTTCGCTAAAATGGTCGGGATTGCCGACAATGATTTGGTCAACGGTGGGGAAAAGCTGACGCGTGGCAAATTCAGGTCGGTCCTCAAAGATTGTAACGCGGAAATTAAGGTGTGTGAGCAGAGGTGCAAGCTCTTGTGCAATATGGCCGCCGCCGAATATATAAACCATACCGGAACGCACCAGGGGTTCGCCGTAATAGTGGCGGTCATCATAATGCTTTTGGGTGGCGCGGGTAACGCAAAGCTCGGCAATTTCTGACTCTGCAAGTCCGTCAAGGCCGCGCAGACCGTCTTTTTTTGTGTAAAGCCCCATACCCCATTCCTGTTCATGGCTGACATCTAAAATCAGCCAGCTATCCTCGTCCTGCTCAAGTTGGTGAAGTATTTGAGCGCAAAGCTCACGGGCTTGGGGATTGTCATGATCAATATATTGAAAATAAACGGTTACCGCGCCGCCGCAAATCATGCCGATAGAGGCCACCTGATCTGCTGTCAAACAAAAAGGCTGTAAAAAAGAGCGCTTATTTTTTAATGCATCCATGGCAATTTTACTGCTACGGTATTCTACTTCACCGCCGCCTATAGTACCGATGGTTGTGCCGTCCTCCATTACTAACATTCTGGCACCGGATCCGCGGGGGGTGGAGCCTGAATTAGCGATGATTGTGCAAAAAACGCAATTTTTTTCTGCGGTAAGTTGCTGGTTTAAAGCATTGAAGATTTTTTTCATAGGTAGCGCCTCCGTTGTTGAGAGTATAATCAATTTAATTATATAATGCAAAAAATATATTGTCAAACTTATAAAAACCAAAATGATTGTTATTAAAGAATAATTCAGCAATAAGAAAAGTTTTATTATTTTTGTTTTATAAACAAATTATATTATAAAACAATAATTATTATAATGTTATTGCCTTGGCTTGGATCACCTAATTATACTTTAAACCTTAATTGTGAAAAAGGCAGATTAAGCAGGATGGTTATAAAGGCAAGTATTTTACTAGGAATTAGTCTTTTTTCGTAATAACGCTTGATATTTTGGAGGAATAATATTATAATGTAGAGAACTGCACGAAAGAAAGGAGATTTTACCTTGATTTGTAATACAATATTAGACGCTATAGGTAATACACCTATTATTCGTTTAAATCATCTTACCGGTCCTGATGACGCCGAGGTTCTGGTTAAATATGAAGGTGTGAATATAGGTGGTTCAATAAAAACCAGAGTTGCCAATAATATGATTGCCGAGGCGGAAAAAAAGGGTTTAATTAGCCCCGAACGCTCTGTGATTATTGAGCCCACCAGTGGTAATCAGGGAATTGGCCTGGCTCTTGTAGGAGCTGTAAAAGGCTATAAAGTGATTATTGTAATGCCTGATTCTGTCAGTATGGAACGGCGTAAGTTGATCAGACAATACGGTGCGGAGGTCGTAACTATTCACGATAATGGTGATATAGGCAAATGTATTGCCGAGTGCCTGCGTAAAGCCTGCGAATTAGCTAAGGAAATACCCGGCGGTTATATTCCGCAGCAGTTTTGCAATCCCGATAATCCGCTGGTGCATAAGCATAATACGGCCTTGGAGATTTTGGCGCAGGTGGGCGGCCCGATTCACGGTTTTTGTTCCGGGGTAGGCACGGGTGGCACTCTCTCGGGTATCGGGGAGGTCTTAAAAGCCCAATATCCCAACTTGTTGGTTTGGGCTGTCGAACCGGAAAATGCCGCGATTTTGGCGGGCGGCAATATCGGTACACACTTGCAAATGGGTATTGGCGATGGCTTAATCCCTGATAATTTAAATACGGAAATTTACAGCGGTATTTGTCTTGTTTCTGATGATGAGGCAATTAATACAACTCGTGATTTAGCCTCTAAGGAAGGGATTTTGTGCGGGATATCCAGCGGTTCCAATGTAATTGCCGCTATTAAAATGGCAAAGTTTTTGGGTAAGGGCAAACGCGTGATTACAATATTGCCTGATACCGGTGAAAGATATTTCAGCACTCCGTTATTTGAAGGATAAATTAATAAAAGCGCAGCTCCATTGGAGCTGCGCTTTTTTTGTTTAAATAAATATTACATAAAGCGGCAATTATAATGCTGTTAAAACTAAAACATCGGCACGACGGCACCTTGATAAGTGTCATTGATGAACGCCTTAACGGTTTCACCGGTCAAAACTTCGACTAAAGCAGCTAAATCTTCTCTGGCCTCATCGCCTTCACGAATGGCAATAATGTTGGCAAAGGTTTCGGCAGCTAAAGAGTCGGCGGCTTCCACAGCCAAAGCATCGGTAGAGGCGTTTAAACCGGCCTGAATGGCATAGTTGCCGTTGATAACGGCCATGTCAACATCGGGCAGGGTGCGGGTAAGCTGAGCAGCTTCCATTTCACGAATATCTAAGTTTTTGGTGTTTTCAACAATGTCAATTTTGGTAGCTTTCAAGCCGGCATCCGGATTGAGCTTAATTAAGCCTTGGGCTTCAAGTAAGAGTAAAGCACGGGCTTCGTTGGTGGTGTCGTTAGGAACGGCAATAACGGCACCGTCAGCTAAATCGGCAATAGCGGCCGTTTTTCCGGCGTAAATGCCAAAGGGCTCGTAATGAATGGCTGCCAAGGAAACAAGTTTGGTGCCGTTTTCGAGGTTAAAGTCTTCTAAGTAGGGAAGATGCTGGAAATAGTTGGCATCAAGATCGCCGGATTCTAAGTTAAGGTTGGGTTGCACATAATCGTTAAATTCTACGATTTGCAGGTCGTAACCTTTGGCGGCCAATTCTTCTTTGGCAGCATTTAAGATTTCACCATGAGGGGTGACGGAAGCACCGACGATGATCGGTTGTAATTCTGCCGCGGGTTCATTGGCAGGCTGTTCGCTGCTGCAACCGGCAATTACCGTTAAAGCAAGGCAGCAAATAAGAATAATTGCAAAAACTTTTTTCATCTTAAATATTCCTCCTGTTTTTTGTTTTATGTAAGCTTTAAGCATTACAAACCTACTTGCGTTTATCCGAGCGAACTGCTAAGCGATCGCCGATTTCTTGAAAAATTTGTACTACAACGACCAGTAAAACAACAGTAATCAGCATAATGCCCGTTTGGTATCGGTAATATCCGTAGTTGATGGCGATAGTGCCTAAACCGCCGCCGCCGACAAAGCCTGCCATCGCAGAATAACCTAAAATAGTTGTTGTGGCAATTGCCGCGCCTAAAATTAAAGATGGTTTGGCTTCGGGAAGCAATACCTTGCGGATAATTTGCCATGGTCCCGCGCCCATTGATAGGGAAGCTTCGATCATTCCTTTGTCGATTTCGCGCAGTGAGGATTCAACTAAACGAGCTACAAAAGGCGCAGCGGCAATAACCAGCGGTACAATAGTGGCGTTACAGCCGTAGGCTTTACCGACTACTAGCCGCGTAAAGGGTATTACGGCAACTAACAAAATTAAAAAGGGCACAGAACGGACAAGATTGACAACGATATTTAATACCTTATTTGTTTTGGGCATGGGGAGTATGCCGTCTTTATCGGAAGTTACAAGCACAACGCCCATCGGCAGGCCGATTATGTAGGCAAAAAGTGTGGATAAAACCGTCATATAGATTGTTTCCCAAAGACCTAGACCCAGCAGAGAAATTTCAGCGTTAGTCAGCATAGTCGCTTACCTCCTCGACGGTTAAATCAAGAGCGCGCAGATAACGAATCATTTTTTCTGAGAGCTGCTCATCGGGTGGCAGGCGCAAAACCATTTCGCCGAAACTTTTGCCTTCAATTTCTTTAACATTGGCATAAATGATATTGATTTGGGCGCGGAATTCCAAGGCGATTGTTGAGATGATCGGTTGGTAGGTTGCCGAGCCGTCAAAAACCACACGGCAAAGCTTGCCGCCTGCCGCTTCGGCCATTTTTTTGCCAGTGGGGAAAACCAATTTTTGTGCCGCCGCCGATTTGGGACGGGAAAATATTTCACCGACGGGGCCCATTTCGGCTATCAGGCCGTTGTCAATTATGGCTACATGGCTGCAAATTTCTTCAATAACGGCCATTTCGTGTGTTATTATAACGATAGTAATACCTAAACGGTTGTTGATGTCTTTTAATAAGGAAAGAATTGAACGGGTTGTGGTTGGATCAAGTGCAGAGGTTGCTTCGTCACAGAGCATCAATTTTGGGCTGGTGGCCAAGGCGCGGGCGATGGCCACGCGTTGTTTTTGGCCGCCGGAAAGCTGGGCGGGGTAGGCGTTAGCTTTGTCGGCTAAGCCGACAATTTCTAACAGTTCGGCGGTGCGCTCTTTGATTTTATCTTTGGGAAAGCCGGCAATTTCCATTGGGAAATGGATATTTTGCATAACATTACTTTGCATAAGCAGGTTAAACTGCTGGAAGATCATGCCCATTTCCTGCCGTTTTTTGCGCAGGTCTTTTTCGGATAGCTGAGATAAATCCTCTCCGTCGATAATTACTGTGCCGGTAGTGGGTTTTTCTAAAAAGTTGATGCAGCGGACCAGGGTTGATTTGCCGGCGCCGCTCATACCGATAATGCCGAAGATGTCGCCGCGGTTAATATTTATACTAACACCGCACAGAGCGTTAACTTCGTTAGCGCCCATATATGTTTTGCTTAAATTTTGCAGTTGAATAATCGGGGTTTCCATTACATGTCCTTTGATGTAAAGTATGGGTATTACAAATTTATAGTAGATTAAATAATTATATCATTATGAGTATAATTCGTCAATCAATAATTATAATTAATTGTCGAAATTAAAAAAACGCTTACTGTCAATCGGCGGTATTGTTTGATAAATGGTTTTTATAAAAGCAAATCTTTAATAACGGTTTGTGCCAACAGCAAGCCTGCGGCGGCGGGAACAAAAATCATACTGCCTACGGGGCGCGAGTTGGTGCAGGGCAGCTCCGTTGAGTAAACCACTTTTAAATCATTGATATTGCGGGCACGCAGCTCATGACGGACGCGGCGGGCTAAGGGGCAGACAGAGGTTTGGTAGATGTCGGCTACCTGCAAAGCGCGTAAATCAAGCTTATTACCGGTGCCGAGAGCGCTTATTATCGGCGTTCCGGCGGCTTTTGCACGGCAGATAAGCTCAATTTTGGCATCCAAGCTGTCTATGGCATCAACAACATAATCGTAAGAGTTAAAGTCAAAGGCTTCAGCGGTATCAGCCGAAAAAAAGACGGCATGAGCGTTTATTTTACTTTGGGGGTTAACAGCCAAGGCGCGTTGACGCATTAAAGCGGCTTTGCTTTGGCCGATGGTTTGCGTTGTGGCAATTAATTGACGATTGCAGTTTGATAAAGCGACCTTGTCATGGTCGATAAAATCAAGCGCGCCGATACCGCTTCGTACCAAAGCTTCGGCACAAAAGGAACCTACCCCGCCTAAGCCAAAAACAGCAACACGGCGGGCCGCTAAAATTGCAAGATTTTCCGGGCCGATGATAATTTCTGATCTTTCGCTAAAATTAAAAATCATTGTCTTTACTCCTTTTTAACGGATAGTTCTGCCAAAATTATAGCATTTTAAGATATAAAAGGCAATTTTCAATAAAAAAACTTTTTTTATTACTCTTAATGTGTTATAATATATCAGATTATACTTAAAAGAAAAGGGGTAGTTAGATGGCTATATCACTTGACACCGTAGATTATGTCGCAGCCCTTGCCAAGCTGCGCGTGGAGGACGAGGAAAAGGCCGATTATGCCGACAAGCTTAATCAAATATTAGAGTATATGGATCAGCTTTCCGAGCTGGATACCGAAGGCATTTTACCGATGACCCAGGTGCTGGCCACGCATAATGTTTTTCGCTCAGACGAACAGAAGCCCTCTTTGGATAGGGAAAAAGCTTTAGCTAATGCTCCCGATCGCGAAGGCGGCTATTTTCGTGTGCCGCGGATTATGTAATTTAGAGGTGAACTATGGATATATTAAAGATGACTGTGGCGGAGCTTGCCGCCGCTTTAAACAATGGAGAAATGACCTCGGTAGAGATTACAGAGGCATATTTGGCGCAAATTGCCGCGCTGAATCAGCATATTAACGCTTATATTACCGTTTGCCCGGAGCTGGCCTTGCAAATGGCAAAAGCATCCGACGAACGCCGCGCTCAGGGAAAGGCCTTGAGCAAGCTGGACGGTATTCCCGTTGCATTAAAAGATATTATATGCACAGACGGTGTACTGACTACCTGCGCTTCACGGATTTTAAGCAATTTTGTGCCGCCTTATAATGCAACCTGCTGGCAAAAGCTGGTTGAATGTGGGGCTGTTTTGCTCGGCAAGTGCAATATGGATGAATTTGCCATGGGCTCGACAACAGAAAGCTCGTATTTTGGGCCTACGAAAAATCCTCACGATTTAACCTGTGTTCCCGGTGGTTCTTCCGGAGGTTCGGCGGCCGCTGTCGCCTCTTTAATGGCTCCCTATTCTTTGGGTACAGATACGGGCGGCTCGGTTCGTCAGCCGGCCTCTTTTTGCGGTGTGGTAGGCTTAAAGCCCACTTATGGCAGAATATCCCGCTTTGGTGTTGTGGCCTATGCTTCTTCTTTGGATCAGGTGGGGATTTTCAGCCGTTGCGTGGCCGACTGCGCCGATATTTTGACTTTAACTGCCGGTGACGATCCTTTGGACAGCACCTGCTCGGAGGCAGCAACGGGCGATTACGCCGCTGCCTGCAACAAGGGTGTTAAAGGTATGAAAATCGGCTTGCCGAAAGAATTTTTGGCCGAGGGTATTGATAAGAGAATTATTACAAAGGTGCAGGAAGCGGCTGACAAGCTGCAGGAGCAAGGCGCGGAGATTATCGAGGTCTCCCTGCCGCATACCCGCTATGCTCTACCTGCCTATTATGTTTTAGCCACAGCTGAGGCCAGCTCAAATTTAGCGCGTTATGACGGTATTCGCTACGGCGTGCGCGAGCAGGGCGATGATTTGGAAGAAACTTACCTGAAAAGCCGCTCGCATGGTTTTGGCGAAGAAGTTAAACGCCGCATTATGCTGGGCACCTACGCCCTTTCATCAGGATATTACGATGCTTATTACAATAAAACCTTACAAGTCAGAACTTTGGTGCGCGAGGATTATCTGAAGGTTTTTGAGACGGTCGATTGCCTGCTGACACCGACGGCTCCTTCGGTGGCCTATCCTTTGGGCTCGGTCAGCGATAATCCTTTAGCAATGTATATGGGCGATGTTTGTACGGTAACTGTCAATATGGCAGGTCTGCCCGGCTTGGCGGTGCCCTACGGCCTGCTGGACGAAAAACCGCTGGGCTTGCAGCTGATCGGCAAGCCTTTTGATGAAGCAGCACTTTTTGCAGTCGGTTCCGCGTTGGAGGCGGCAGCCGAAAAAATCCCGACTCCTGCCATAGCTGTGAAGGGAGGACAAAGATCATGACTAAGTACGAAACCGTAATCGGTTTGGAATTTCATGCCGAGCTAAAAACTAAAACCAAGATTTTTTGCTCCTGCCCAACCTCTTTTGCCGGCGAGCCGAATACGCGTGTTTGCCCTATTTGTTTGGGCATGCCGGGCGTACTGCCCGTTTTAAACCGTCACGCAGTTGAGCTGGCCGTTAAAGCCGGTATTGCTTTAAACTGTGAGATTTCCGAAAAAAGCCAGTTTGACCGCAAGAATTACTTTTATCCGGATTTGCCCAAGGCCTTTCAAACCACTCAGTATCC
>JAQVWQ010000095.1 GCA_028709615.1 Clostridia bacterium
ATGTATACAGAGTATTATTTGCGCCAAGCCTATTGCCAATTGCTCTTGCTGCATCATAATAATATGCGCCGCTTTGATACTGGTCTTTATAAACAACAACATTCCCATCATAACTAGAACTAATATTTCTCACATCTATATAATCACTAATTTTTGTAGATACGCCCGTCATTATATCTAAACAGTATAATTTATATGAATCATCACGATTAGCATAATAGAGTTTTTTGCCGTCTCCCGATAAGGTATATTCAGTTGGTGGATTAGTAAACTTAATTAAAGAACTACTGGGCAGCTCGCTTAAATCTCCGCCGCTATTGGCATAAACTGAATTTATATTAATATTTGTTATTTTTTTGCCCTGAGCTATGGCAAGATTATCTGTAGATAATACCGTAGGCGCGGCGTCAAAGGTTGTTGCGCTATTATCCTTAAATTGCAGGCCGCCGTTGGCAATTTCGGTTTTATCATTGAGCATTGTATTTAAATCTACATTTATTACCTTGGTTTCTATTGTAGTAACATTATCAAAACTCCAGACAGAAGCATCGTCGGTTTTAACATTTAAATTTTGGCCTTGGCTAAGATCAAAGGCAAGCTCTTTTAAATTAAGGCTTATTTCATTCCACCTGCCGCAGACCAAATCGACTCCGACCGTATATCTTTTAGCAGCTGAGGTTGCGGTAGAAAGCTCCAGCCATTGCGCACCTGCCCCGGGCTTAACCCAAAGCTGCACCTGGCTGTAATCATCAATATTAAAAGCCTCGGAGCTGACTAATATGTAACTAATACTGTCGGCTGCCAGATCATTAGCTGTAACCTTAACGGCATATTTGCCCTCTGTACCGTCTAGGTCTAAGGCCGCTGTTCCCAAAGCCTCCGCACTGAGCTGGTTATTTATATATGCGGCCTCGGCTAAGGTTTCCATAGTGCTTTTAATAGGCAAATCATAGGTAACATCCTCCCCGATAGTTGTGGCGCAAGCCAAATTGCTACTTGCAAACATAAAAACCTGCAATAACAAAACACTAAATATAGCCCAAACGGTTTTTTTAAACATCTTTTTTTCCTCCCCCTGTGATACTAAGTATTTTTTGGTATATCTTTTTAAAAACACTAAAGTAAAATGATTGTTATAGACATCATTTTTTAAACATCTACACAATCATTTTTTATACTATAATTCGTGATTTTCGGGCAAAAAAAACAAATTCCTGCCGAAAAAGCTCAATCTCCTTTTATTCGACAAATCTTCTTATAACTGGCCTTTTATCGACATTTTTCGCAGTTATTAAGGCAGCAAACAAATACTCATTTTATAAGTTTGGATATAAACAAACTTGTACTGCTAAGCCTTAAAAAAACACAAAAAAGGCATAGCCGCAAATTACGGCTATGCCAATTTTTTATGGAATTGTAACTGCCTATTTAATTACCAGTTAGTTTGTATATTACAAGCCTTATAAAACTATACAGATTAAGCCGCCGCCGCCCTCGTTAATAATTCTTTGCAGGGTTTCTTGCAGCTTATGCTGGGCATTATCGGGCATTCTGTAAATTTTACCCTCAATACCCTCCTGCACAAGATCTTGCAGAGATTTTCCGAAAATATTGGTTTCCCAAATTTTTTGCGGATCGCTTTCAAATTCACTCAAAATGTAACGCACCAGCTCTTCGCATTGTTTTTCGGTACCGAACAGCGGCGTGATCTCCGTGGCGATACTGGCGCGGATAATATGGAAGCTGGGGGCTGAGGCGCGCAGCTTAACGCCGAAACGGCCGCCCTGTTTGACCAGATCGGGCTCTTCTAAGTACATTTCGCCAGTCGAGGGCGTAACCACACCGTAACCGCAGGAGCGGGCGTCGTTCATGGCAACCTCTAAGTTGCGCCATTCGCGGTCGGCTTTGGCAAAATCGCGGACAATAGCCATAATTGAATGATCGCCCTCGATTTCGCGGCCAGCCATTTCAGCCAAGACCCGATAAAACAGCCCAGCTTCGGCACTGACACAAACCTGAGCCGCGCCTGTGCCCAAGACCAACTCGTTAAGCTCGGCTTTTTCAACATATTCACATTCTTCGAGCTTAGACAACATTTTGGGCATATCACAAATCTTTTGAACAGCGGTAACGGCATCCTTAATTAAATCCTCAAAGCTGCAGCGCAGACAATGATTCTCTGCCAGCTCTTCAATCCAGCGCGGCAAAACAACATTGACCTCTGTAACAGGAAATTCGTACAAGGCGGCCTCTAAAACAGTAAAGATTTCTTCTTCGGTCATCTGCATAACATCAACCGGCAGCACAGCTGCCTGATACTGCTCTTTAAGCTGCTCGGCAAGCTCCAGTGTTGCTTCATCGTAAGGGTCGGTGCTGTTTAAAACGATAACAAAGGGTTTGCCCAGCTCTTGCAGCTCGGAAATAACCCGTTGTTCGGCCTCTAAATAGGCATCGCGCGGCAAATCGGTAATACTGCCGTCACAGGTAACAACCAGACCAATGGCCGAATGGTCGCAGATGACCTTGCGGGTACCGATTTCCGCAGCCTGCTCAAAGGGCATGGGCTCCTCCTGCCAAGGAGTATGCACTAAGCGCGGACCGTCCTCCTCGTCAAAGCCCAAAGCTCCCGGTACGGCATAGCCAACGCAATCGACCAGCCGTACGGACATTTCCAGTCCGCTTTCTAAAGTAATGCTGACTGCTTCTGCAGGCACAAATTTGGGCTCGGAGGTCATTACCGTGCGGCCGCCGGCCGATTGCGGCAGCTCGTCTAAAGCTCTTTCCCTGTCGTGATAATCAAGAATATTGGGAAGGACCATCAATTCCATAAAGCGTTTGATGAAGGTCGATTTTCCCGTACGAACAGGGCCGACTACGCCCAAATAGATATCTCCGCCCGTGCGTTCGGATATATCCTTCATAAGATTAACCTTTTCCACAATTTTCCCTCCCTTATTATTTTGCGAAATAAAAAAAGTATGGAATTATCAGTTCCATACTTTTTTATGATAGAAGAGCTATCAATATGCTATTTTAAAAAAATATTTTACAATCCTTCAGAAGTTTTATCGCGGCGCATTAATGAATACATTGCCTCGCGCGGCGGCTTATTATTTGTCAATACTTCAAAAATTTGGTCAGTAATCGGCATTTCAACATTATATAGCGACGATAAGGCTTTAGCGTTATGCGTAGCATAAACACCCTCGACCACCATACCCATATTTTTAACTACTTCCGGCCAGGGCTGCCCCTGACCGATGGCAATACCGGCGCGCAGATTACGCGAATGCATACTGCCGCAGGTTACAACCAGATCGCCGATGCCGGTTAAGCCCGCAAAGGTAGCGGGCTTTGCCCCCATTGCCACGCCCAGCCTTGTCATTTCGGCTAAGCCGCGCGTCAGCAAAGCTGCTTGCGTGTTGTCGCCCATTCCCAGGCCGCGGGCAATACCGTTACCCAAGGCTATAACATTTTTAACCGCCGCGCCGACCTCCACACCGATAATATCATCATTAAGATAGACGCGCAGGTTATCATTCATAAACAAATCCTGCCCGCGGCGCAAGGTAGCTTCATCACAGCCGGCAACCGCCACAGCTGTCGGTAAATCGCGGCCTACTTCCTCGGCGTGACTGGGCCCCGACAACACCACCAGCTTATGCTCGGGCAATTCAGCATTAATAACCTCAGAAAGGCGTATGGGCGGATTATCCGGGAAAAAGCCTTTACCGGTATTGACCAGAACACAGTCGGGACGAATTTTTCCCTTGATTTTTTGTGCAACCTCACGCACCGCCGGCGAAGGAACGGAGATAATAAGCCAATCGGCATCCTCGATCCCGTCTAAGCTTAAACTCATTTTAATTTGCGGCGGCAAAATTACGCCCGGCAAAAAGGCTTTGTTCTCGCCTGTTTTATTAAATTCTTCGACCTGTTCGGGGATTATTGACCAAATACCGACCTCATTGCCGTTTTTAAAAAGCTGGTAGGCTAAAGCCGTACCCCAACTGCCTGAGCCTAAAATTTTAATTTTCAATTTATACACCTTCCTTTAAAAAAGCTTGCGGTTTTTCCAAAGAATTTTGTTTTCGCAGCCTTGTATAATGCGCTTGATATTCGCCTTATGTTTAACAATAATCAACAAAATGATTATCAGCACCGGCCACAGGTAAATAGGAGCGGCAGGATGAAAGTATGTAAAGAAAATTACGCTGATTGCGGCGAGTACCGAGCCTGCCGAAACAATGCCTGACACTAAAACAACTATTAAGAAAACGGCTAAACCAAACAGCGCGCCTAAAGGCCAAAAATAGATTAAAAACCCAAAACCGCAGGCCACGCCTTTACCACCTTTAAATTTAAGCCAAATGGGAAAAATATGGCCGCAAACAGCGGCTACGCCTGCTGCCTGGGCAGCGACTTGCCCGCCCAGCATATCACCTATATAGCAGGCCAACACACATTTACCCACATCAGCCAGCATAACGATCAACGCGCCGAATTTACCGGCAACACGCAATGTATTGGTAGCACCGACATTACCGCTGCCCAAAGCGCGAATATCTTTATGACAAAATATTTTACAATAAAGATAACCGGAAGGCAGGCTGCCGCATAAATAGCCGATTACCAGCGCAAAAAATAGCTGCACGCTATCTTTCCTCCTTTTCGCGCTTGCGCCACATCAGCCAAACAGGCGTACCCGCAAAACCAAAGGCTTCGCGCATTTTATTTTCTATATATCTTTCATAAGAAAAATGCAAAAT
>JAQVWQ010000096.1 GCA_028709615.1 Clostridia bacterium
GTAACAAAGGCTGCGCTGGAACAATTAGGCATAGAAGCTGTAATCGACCATGTAACGGATTTTGGCGAGATTGCCGCTTTTGGTGTAATGGTCACCCCGGCGCTTGTGTTAAACGGCAAAGTCGTGGCCTGCGGCAAGATACTTGATACTAAAGAGGTAAAAGAGCTTTTACAAAAGGCCAGGGGTTAAGATTATGTTAATAATTTATTGTTAAGATATGCAGGCTTGTCAATGATTTGCTTCGGATAGGGATAAAAAATTAAACACAGCAGCTGGCGCAGGCCAATGAAGAAGGATTGCCTTTTTGTCTGTTTTGCTCTTGCAGCTCAACGGTAGCACAGGCAGTCCTTATTCGCTGTTGTTTTTTTATGGCCTTGTGTAACACAGCTATTGTAATCCTGCACAGCTGTTGCTGATAGGCTTTGCTTTATTGTTGACTTTAAAGCTTTTATTTGATAAGATTATAAGATATTAAAATAAGGAGTTGAGCAGATGGCGTCGGAAAAAACTTATGAAGAGATTAACGCGAAAATCAAAAAGGGCAAGGCGGTAGTCGTGACCGCCGAAGAAATTATCGGCATTGCCAAGGAAGTCGGGCTGAAAAAGGCCGCCGAAAAGGTTGATGTTGTAACAACAGGTACTTTTGGCATCATGTGCTCCTCCGGTGCTTTTTTAAACTTTGGGCATACCAAGCCTAAAATGAAAATGTCCCGCGTGTGGCTTAACGATGTGGCTGCCTACGGCGGTTTGGCTGCCGTTGACGCTTATTTGGGCGCAACCGAGGTGCGCGAGGGCGATCCTTTAAACAATATCCACCCCGGCGAGTTTGCTTATGGCGGCGGCCATGTTTTAGAAGACCTGGTAGCGGGCAAAACTATCAAAATGCGGGCTACCGCCTACGGAACGGACTGCTACCCGTCGCGTAAATTTGAAAAGCTCTTAACTATCAACGACCTGCGCGACGCGGTTTTATACAGCCCGCGCAACTGCTACCAAAATTATAATGTCGGTGTAAATTTGACCAGCAAAACCATCTATACATATATGGGCATTTTGCGGCCGCGGATGGCTAACGCCAATTATTCGGGCGCAGGCCAGCTATCGCCGCTGATCAATGATCCTTATTATAAAACCATCGGGATCGGTACGCGCATCTTTTTGGGCGGCGGCAGTGGCTTTGTAGCCGGCCCCGGCACTCAGCACGCCCCCAATGAGCCGCGCAACGAAAAGGGTATTCCCCTGGGCGGTGCGGGGACTTTGGCCGTTACGGGTGATCTGAAGCAGATGAATCCGCAATGGCTGCGCGGCGTTTCCGTCACCGGCTACGGCACCAGCCTGATGATCGGTATCGGTGTTCCCATTCCCATTTTAAACGAAGAAATTTTGGAATATACGACGATTGAGGACAAGGATATTCAAGCTCCGCTGATCGATTACGGCGCGGCCTATCCCAATGCCGAAAGCGGCAATTTGGGCTATGTCAACTTTGAGCAGCTAAAATCGGGTAGCTTTGAGTATCAGGGCAAGCAGGTCAAAACCGCCCCGCTTTCCGGCTATCCGCGGGCTTTGGAGATTGCCGAAACGCTTAAACAATGGATTTTGCACAGCAGCTTTTATTTGGGTCAGCCTTCTCAAACCCTGCCGTCTGTTGAGGGAAAGGAGGAGAAATAAATGGCCTTTGTCAAAAAAAGAATCATTCTTTATTACGCCCCTAATGTGGTAGATGAACCGATCGTTTATAAGCTGGTTACCGAATATAAAATGGTGCCGAATATTATTCGTGCCAATATTTCTCCCGAAAAAGAGGGCAGCTTGGTAATTGAGCTTTCCGGCGAGCACGGTGATTTTGAAAAAAGCCTTGATTACCTGCGCTGTTTGGGTATCCGTATTACGCCCTTCGGCGAGCGGGTGCTTTGGGACGAAAAGATTTGCACCCAATGCGGAGCCTGTACGGGCGTTTGCCCCTCCGGTGCTTTAACAATGCTGCGCCCGCAAATGAAAATTGCTTTTGATGCCGAAAAATGCGTTGTTTGCGATATGTGCCTGCCGGCCTGCCCCGTTAAGGCCGTGCGCTTAGATGTATAAAATATGTATGTTGAGAGATTTTACCGTAACGGTTTAAATCAAAGCTTTGAGCAACGGCGGGTTGTGTTGAGGCAGACGGATTTGGCGGTGCTTTTGCCGCCCGCCGTTTGGCGCGACCGGCCCGATTTGGAGCAGCGGCTTTACGAGCTGCTGAGTGAGCTGCGCCGGCTGCTTGAGGATTATATAACAAGTGATCCGCTTTTTTACAGCAGTCATCTTCCCCTGCCCGTCAGCCCGTCTGCGCCGCCTATGGCGGCGGCGATGGCGCAGGCCGCCGCCCGTTGCGGTGTCGGGCCGATGGCTGCCGTTGCCGGAGCCTTTGCTCAGGAAGCAGGCGTTTATCTGCAACAATTTGCCGCAGAGGGCTTGGTTGAAAACGGCGGAGATATTTACCTTTGGGGCGCAAAAGAGCATAAGGTCGGCATTTTTGCCGGCAATTCGCCCTTTAGCGGCCAAATTGCTCTGCGCTTGGCGGGCGGCAAGCCGCTTTCCGTCTGTACCTCCTCTGGTACGGTCGGCCCTTCCTTTAGCTATGGGGTGGCCGATGCGGCGGTACTGGTGGCTGCGGACGCTTATCTGGCCGATGCCGCCGCTACGGCTACGGCTAATTTGGTGCAGACCGCCGCTGATGTAAAAAAAGCCGCCGATTTTGCGTCTAAGCTCCCCGGTATCAGCGGCGCGCTGGTTATTAAAGACGATAAGCTGGCTGTTTGGGGAGATTTGCAAATCATACCTATTGTAAAAGATTAAAACAGGGAGGAAGCTTTATGTCAGGACACTCTAAATGGGCAAACATTAAACGCAAAAAATCTAAGGTTGACGAGGAGAGGGGCAAAATCTTTACCAAGATTGCCCGCGAGATGGCCGTTGCCGTCCGCGCCGGCGGCCCCGATCCCGACGGTAATTTTAGACTGAAGCTTTGTATTCAAAATGCCAAAGCGGCCAATATGCCCTCGGATAACATTAAACGCTGTATCGAAAAGGCTGCCGGTATCGGCGACAATGTGGCTTATGAGGAATTTTTTTATGAGGGCTACGGTGTCGCCGGCGTGGCTGTGCTTTGCTCGATGGTTACCGATAACCGCAACCGCACCGCCAGCGAGATCCGTTATATTTTTAGCCGCAACAACGGCAATTTGGGCGAAACGGGCTGTGTGTCTTGGATGTTTGATCGTAAAGGGCAAATGCTGGTCGATTGCGAGGGCAAGGACCTTGACGAATTGATGATGCTGGTTTTGGAAGCCGGTGCGGAGGATCTGATCGAGCAGGAGGGTGAGGACGAGGAACTGCAGGCGGAGATTATTACCGCTACCGAGGATTTAGAGGCGGTGCGCGATGCGGTGGAGGCCGCGGGTTATAATATTTTATCCGCCGATATTACCATGCTGCCGCAAAATACCATCGAAATCACCGATCCCGCCGATGCGGAAAAGCTTTTAAAGCTGATTGATGCTTTAGAAGATAACGACGATGTGCAGGCAGTTTATGCCAATTACGATATTCCCGATGAGATTATGGAGCAGCTGGAATAAAAATAATATAAGTTATTTAAGGAGGCTAAACATTCGTTTAGCCTCCTGATTCTTTATAAGGTTTATATGATAAGGCAAAGAAACTGATTGGCTAATTTATTTTCATACCGCTCCTTTTTAGCTCATAAGTTAAACGGGGAGGGTTGTTTAATGCGTGAAAAGAGCTTGGCAGGAGCGGTTATTATTTTGGTGCTGCTGCTTTTGGTCTGGCTGGTTGAGGCCTGCGGCCTGCCGCAGTTTTTGCGGCAGCAGCTTTTGGCGGCCTCGGTGCCTGTGGCAGTGGCGGCAGAAATCAATTCTGATGCCTTGCTGCAGTCCGAAGGCCTGCTGGCGGCAGGCGGGCTTTATCTGCCGGAACGGGAAAATACCGCTACGGATATAAAAGCTCCTACCGCAGAGGTTGAAAAAGAGCCTGCCGCCCCTGTCCTGCGGGTGCTTAATCCCGATCAAGTTTTGGTCGGTATCTATTGTACGCACGGCTCGGAAAGCTATCTGCCGACCTTTGGAGCGGCCAAAAGCTCGGGCGGCAACCCCGGCGGGATTATTTCTGTTGCCTCAACCCTGCAAAAAGAGCTGGCAGCTTTGGGAGTCGGCGCGGTGTTTTGCCGCACGGTTCACGATTATCCCGTTTTTACGGCTTCCTATACCAATTCTTTGGTCAGTTTAAAAAAGATGAAGGCCGATTATCCGACCATAGAAATTTTTGTTGATGTGCACCGTGATGCGGGCTTGCCCAGCGGTGTGACGAAGCTATGCTGCGCCAACGGCTCGTCTATGGCAAAAATACTGCTGGTGGTCGGCTCCGACCAGCGTGCCGAACATGAAAATTGGCAGATCAACCATAGCTTTGCCCGCCGGGTCGGCGCTGCCCTGGAGTCGGAGCAAGAAGGTATTTTGCGTGGGGTACGCGTGCAAAGCGGCAGGTATAATCAGTTTGTGGATACCGGCTGTATTTTGACGGAAATCGGCGATGAAACCAATACCTTGGCCGAGGCCGAAAAATCGGCCGAGATTTTGGCGCGGGCTTTATATAATATATTAAGAGTAAAAAACTGACGATAAAGAAATTTAAGGGGGAAATCTTGCAAAAAGCGCGGTTTGTATGGTATAATACCTTGTTAGACAAACAAGGAGGC
>JAQVWQ010000097.1 GCA_028709615.1 Clostridia bacterium
TTAGTGTCAGCATTGCCAAGTATATGAAGGCTGTCAACCGAGCCGAACATTTCAGGAGTAAGGTATCCGGTAATATAAGAAAAGCTGGGAAAAGCCGGCATCTGCCCACCGTTTTGAGCGATAACTAATTTGTTTAAAACAGTGCCTAAAAATATAAAGCCCGACCCAATTATTGCAGGCCGATAAAGCCGATAAACAAACAAGGCAAAAACAAAGGACAATATTATCGCCGGCTCTACCAAGGGTACAAATCTAACGAAAAAATAAGTATCAAAAAAGATGCTAAACTCAAAAAGTATCAGCATGCATTGTGCGATAAGTATCGGATAAAATGTCCAAGAATAAAAGAGGTATTTTATTTTAAAATGCTTTATTTTAGCCAAGAAGCATACCAATATAATTTCAACGATCAATTCTCTTTCCAGCCTTCCATAAAATACCTTTTACAGATATATTTTACCAAACATTTTCAGACAATTCAATACAAATAATCAAAAAAATAATATATATGTGTTTATTTGCCAACAATTCATTTTTAAAGACAAATATTGACATTTATATTCGTATATGTTAAACTAAAAAAAGTTCGAGAGAGTAATTCTTCATATCAGGGTCTTTCGAAGCAAAAATTATTGACCACCTTATTTTTAGGTTAAGGCTACACGGACGGCCGGGTCAAATGCCGAAAACCTGTCGAAGAGACAGGGGCAACTTCTGTTGCCTTGTTGATTGAGTTAAAAGCTCAAATTTTATAAGTTGGTTAATTATTCAATTGCGTTTTCCCGCGCATCAACTTGTGAAACGGTCAATAAGAGTAGTAAAAGTAATCTTTGCTATATAGACTCTGTAAAGCCTTTTATGTTGTCCGAATATATATGCCAGTCAAGCGTATTTTTACCTATCGCCTTAATGGTATTGGCTTTTGGATTTCATTACAACAAGTGATGTACGGCACATCACTTGTTTTTTTATTATTTGATAAAATAATGTAAAATAAATATAATATATACTATTATCAATATAAAAACCTATACTATTTTGTTTAAACAAATAATTTATATATTTAGAAGGGAAAAAATAATGGATCGTTTTTCTCAAAATAAAGCACCGATTTTTGAAGCCTTAGAAGAATTTCGCAAAATGCGTGTTGTACCGTTTGATGTTCCCGGTCATAAAAGGGGGCGCGGAAATCCTGAGCTGGCCGGCTTTCTCGGTGAAAAGTGTGTCGGTATTGATGTTAATTCGATGAAGCCGCTGGATAACCTTTGCCATCCAATTTCAGTAATCAGGGAGGCTGAGGCTTTAGCTGCGCAGGCCTTCGGTGCTTCAATCGCCTTTTTTATGGTCAACGGCACAACCTCAGCCGTCCAAAGCATGATCCTTTATGCTTGCAAAAGAGGCGATAAAATAATTATGCCCCGCAATGTGCACCGCAGCACTATTAACGCTTTGGTATTGTGCGGAGCCATACCTATTTATGTCAATCCGGAGGTCAACCGACAGCTTGGTATCTCTTTGGGTATGTCTGTTTCTCAGGTGGAAAAGGCAATCAACGAGCATCCGGACGCTAAAGCGGTATTTGTCAACAACCCAACATATTATGGCGTATGTTCTGATTTGCGTTCAATTGTCAACTTAGCACACAGCCGCGGTATGCTTGTTTTAGCCGATGAAGCACATGGTACTCATTTTTCTTTCGGAGCAGGCTTACCGCAAGCCGCTATGCAGGCCGGTGCTGATATGTCGTCAATAGGTATGCACAAATCAGGCGGCAGCTTAACTCAAAGCTCTTTGATAGTTGCGGCAGACACAATCAATGAGGGTTATCTGCGGCAAATAATCAATCTTACCCAAACAACCAGCGCCTCCTATCTATTAATGTCGGGATTGGATATTTCGCGGCGTAATTTAGCCTTGCGCGGCCGCCTTGTTTTACAAGGAGTTCTGGAGCTTGCCGAATATGCGCGCAACGAAATTAATAAAATCGGCGATTATTACGCTTTTTCCACAGAGCTGATAAACGGGGACAGTTTTTTTGATTTTGACCGCACCAAACTCTCTATTTACACACTTGATATCGGCATGGCCGGAATTGAGGTTTACGATATTCTCCGTGATGAATATGATATACAGATTGAATTCGGTGACCTTGGTAACATTCTTGCTTATCTGTCTGTCGGCGATCGTTACAGAGATATCGAGCGTTTGGTCAGCGCGCTTGCCGAAATCCGCCGCCGCTTTAAGCGTCCCAGCTGCGGGATGTTATCTCAGGAGTATATTGACCCTGTGGTTGTTAAATCTCCTCAAGAGGCCTTTTATGCCGAAAAATGCTCTTTGCCTTTGTCCCAAACGCCGGGACGAATTTGTACGGAGTTCGTAATGTGCTATCCCCCCGGTATTCCTATTTTAGCTCCCGGCGAGATGGTCACCAAAGAAATCGTTGAATATATCGAATATGCCAAAGATAAAGGCAGTTCGATGAACGGCCCCGAGGATCTTCATATAGAACGGCTTAATGTTTTGAAAGGAGAATGATATGGAGCTTTGGTTTACAGAAAAACACACCCCCGATGTCAATTTTTCTATCCGTGTCGATCAGCAGTTATGCAGCATGCAGAGTGATTTTCAAAGGATAGATGTGTTTGACTCCCAGGAATTCGGGCGCTTTCTTACTTTGGACGGCTATATGATGTTAACAGAGAAGGACGAGTTTATATATCACGAAATGATCACCCATGTACCGATGGCGGTGCACCCCGATCCAAAAAATATTTTAGTTATCGGCGGCGGTGACGGCGGCGTAGTCAGAGAGCTGGCAAGATATCAATCCGTGCAATCAATTGATCTTGTTGAGATTGATTCTATGGTCGTAGAGGTATGTAAAAAGTACTTGCCCTTTACCGCCTGTTCTTTGGACGATCCGCGAGTCAAGATCAGTTATGCCGACGGAATCAAATTTATCCGCCAGCGCGAAGCCGAATACGACATTATTATTGTGGATTCCACAGATCCCTTCGGACCCGGAGAAGGCCTGTTTACAAAAGAATTTTACGGAAGCTGTTACAAGGCTCTGCGGGATGACGGTATAATGGTTAATCAGCATGAAAGTCCTTTTTATCCCGAAGATGCTACGGCAATGCAAAGAGCGCACAAAAGGATTGCCAAAAGCTTCCCCATCAGCCGTGTTTATCAGGCGCATATTCCAACTTATCCCTCAGGACATTGGCTTTTTGGCTTTGCTTCCAAAAAATATCACCCCATTAAAAATATGAACCCGCAAAAGTGGGAGCATCTGGGTATTACCACAGCTTATTACAATACAAAGCTACATTCCGGCAGTTTTTGCCTGCCGACATATGTGGAGGATATGTTAAAAGATGTTGAATAAAAATACAGAAACCTTTATCTGCTGCGACAGAGATTATAATGACTCTTCCGTTGTTTTATTCGGTGCGCCTTTTGACGGCACTGCCTCTTTTCGCCCGGGAACGCGCTTTGGCCCCTCGGCAATCAGGCATGAGTCCTATGGGCTTGAGTCCTACAGCCCCTATCAGGACGGAGACCTTGCCGATATGGCAATATTTGACAGCGGAGATCTTGAGCTGTGCTTTGGCAATACAAACAAGGTTTTAGACAACATTTATCAAAGAGCGGCAACAATTCTTAACGATAATAAGCTGCCGTTTATGCTCGGCGGCGAGCATCTTGTCACGCTGGGAGCTTTCCGGGCTGCGGCAGAAAAATATCCCGATGTTCGCCTAATCCATTTTGACGCCCATACCGATCTCAGACAAGAGTATCTGGGTGAAACCTTGTCCCATGCTTCCGTTATCCGCCGCTGCCATGATATAATCGGCGATGGAAAAATATTTCAATTCGGGATTCGTTCGGGCGACAAGAGCGAATTCGTCTGGAGCCGTGAGGGCCACACCTACCTGCGGATGTTTGATACCAAAGGTCTTACTGATGTCATTCATTCTCTTTCAGGGCTGCCTGTTTATTTAACTGTGGATTTAGACATTTTGGACCCTGCCGTTTTCCCCGGCACGGGAACGCCGGAAGCCGGGGGCATCAGCTTTGATGAGCTGCGCAGGGCTGTTACGCAAGCCTGTAAAGGCTGTAAAATTGTCGCCTGCGATGTCACCGAGCTGAGCCCGCCCTATGATATCAGCGGAGTCTCGACCGCTGTCGCAGGTAAAATAGTCAGAGAAATGCTGATTGCTTTAAATCCAATAATAAGGAGGCCATAAAATGGGAAAGGTTCTTATAATCGGTTGCGGCGGCGTTGCTTCGGTTGCTATAGCAAAATGCTGCCAAAACAGCGATGTTTTTGAGGAGCTTTGCATTGCCGGCAGAACAAAGGAAAAATGCGATGCTGTCAAAGACAAGCTAGCAGGTTCTACAAAAACAATAATAACAACAGAACGGGTTGATGCCGACAATAAGGATGAGCTGATCGCTTTAATAAACAAAGTTAAGCCCGATTTAGTTATGAATTTAGCCCTGCCATATCAAGACCTGACGATTATGGAGGCCTGTTTAGCCTGTAAGGTCAACTATATGGATACGGCCAATTATGAAGCTGAGAATACCGACGACCCCGAATGGAGAGCGATTTATGAAAAGCGCTGTCAAGAGAAGGGTTTTTCCGCCTATTTTGATTATTCTTGGCAATGGGTATATCACGAAAAATTTCGTCAGGCAGGTATCATCGCCTTACTCGGCAGCGGCTTTGATCC
>JAQVWQ010000098.1 GCA_028709615.1 Clostridia bacterium
TTCTGTTTGGTCTGCGCTTTTCCATAAGGCCATTATACCACCTTAATACCGCTGATACAAGAGTTGCTTTATGTCGCTTTAAAGCATTTTTAGTGAAAAGCCCTTGGCAATTCATACTTTGGTAGGTGATTAAAAAATAAAAAATAATACTGTCAGATGTTTTGACAAACAGCCTAATCAGAGTTATAATTTATTCATCAATTATAAAAGGACGGTGTAAAATGGACTGGATTGCCACAAAGAACCCCGATTTTAAAATCAGGTTTGCCTCCCCCGATGACGCCCCCTTGGTTGTAGAATATATGCGCAGGCTGGGAACCTTTCAGAAAATGCGCGACAAAATTACCGCTACCGAAGAAAATATGCGCCGTATTATGTCCGAGGGCAAGGGCGAGGCGGTTTTTGGCGAATACAAGGGTCAAATTGAAGCCTTTGCCTATTACTGCAATAACTCCTCGGCCTTTATCGGCCAAACGGGTATGTATATTGACGGCTTTTATGTCAATGAGCAAATTCGCGGGCAGGGTCTGGGACATATTTTGCTGACATTTTTATCAAAGGTGGCAGTCGAACGCGGCTACGGCCGCCTGGAATGGGGCTGCCTGGACTGGAATCAAAACGCCATTGATTTTTACGCCAAGCACGGAGCCCATTGCGTGGATATTATGCGTATCTACCGCTTTTCACAAGACACCCTTTATAAGGTTGCCGAGGAGTTTTAGCGTAAAACAACCTAAATTCCCCGCTTTAGCGGGGGTTCAGACCAAGACAAAAAGGCTGATTACTGCGTAAACATTAGCAAGGGCAAGCCCTTATGTACTTGTAATGTACATTGAGGGCCTGCCCTTTTGCCTTTTACTTGTTTTAAAGCCTTTTCTCTTTAGTCTGTCAGCGCGCAGACAAAGTTCTGCGCTTTTTGTTTATTTGTTTTTTTGTAAAGTCCGCAGCTCGTCCATAAAGGTATAAATATCCTCAAACTTGCGATAAACGGAGGCAAAGCGCACATAGGCCACCTCATCAATAGCACGCAGGCGTTTCATCACGCCTTCGCCGATCGCCGCAGCGGGAATTTCGCGGTCACATTCCTGTCGCAGGTCTTTTTCTAAATCGGCCACCAGCGTTTCTAGCACGCTGACGGGTACGGAGCGTTTGTCGCAGGCCTTAATCAGGCCGCTTAATATTTTGCCGCTGTCAAATTGCTCGCGCCTGCCGTCCTTTTTAACCACGACCAGCGGCAGCTCTTCAATTCGTTCGTAAGTAGTAAAACGGCGGCCGCAGGCCAAACATTCACGGCGGCGGCGAATACATCTGCCTTCCTCAACGGGGCGAGAATCAAGCACCTTGGAATCATCAAAACCGCAATAGCTGCAACGCAAGCTGTCCGCCTCCCTCTTACCGTTATTTAGTAGATAGTATAATTCTACATCACAAGATATAGAGTGTCAAGTATTTTGTCAAAACCGCTGAACATAAATAAACGGCGCTGCGCATAAATGAATATAAAAACAATCGGCGGCTGCGGCCGTTATCGTTATGCTTTTAACGCTGATGATGCTACTACCGACACCTACTATCTTAAAAGGAGGTTCATTGATGCTGCGAATATCAGAGCTGCGCCACAAAGACCTGATCAATACCGTTGACGGCAGCCGTATGGGCTTTATACGCGATATTGAGCTTGATTTAACCACCGGCAAAATCAGCGAGCTGATCCTGCCCGGACAGGGCGGAGCCTTCGGCCGCCTCTTTGGCCGGGGCGACGAACAGGCTATACCCTTTGAGCAAATAGACAAAATCGGTCAGGATGTCATTTTGGCGACCTGCCCCAATTACGCTACGGTCGGCAGCAGAAAAAAACGGACGGAATTTGCTGAAGAGGAAAAAGCGCAGGCCACCTCTTTGATCAGCAAAACGCCGTCCGCCCCCCCCGATCTGGCCGACCCCATTTGGGGCTGGGGCCCCGACGGCAAATGGCGGGGCTTTTCCGATGATAAATAAAAGTCCGCCGGCTTTATCTTTTTAAAGCCTTGGGCTTACCTAAGATCTCGGCCATCACCAGGCCGCGCACAATATCCTCACGCTCAAAACTCGTTTGCCAAACGCTGCCTTCGCTGTCTTTTATCACCGTCAGCGGCTGAATCGCGGTAACTGATTGCGTCGGGACAAACTGCTCTTGCGGCGGTGACGGCATCATCAGCGATTGCCCCTCGGCCGCCCTCTTGATTTGCGGCTGAACCTCAGAAAGCGGCGGCGCGGGCTGGGCAGACCTGCCCGGCTCTTTTACACGGCGGAGCTCGGCGGCGCGGGAGCGTTTGGCGGCCTCGTCCTGCCGATTATTTTTCTGCGCCTCGCTGAGCAGCTCTTTAAATTTTTGCGCAGGCGGAGCTTGCGGCTGCCGCGGCGGCCTTTGCTGCCCCTGCGGGCGATTTTGCCGCTGCGGGGGCTGCTTTTTTTTGCCCGACCCCAAAATCTGGCTGATAATGCCGATAATAATAATCAGGGTTAAAATATCTATAAAAATCACCCCTTATCAACAATGCTTATCAGGCCGCCCGCCGATTAATACGGCGACAGGCGGCCTGATTTTTTGCGGCAAAAACTTATTATTTACCCTGCTCGGGCTTAGCCGTTCCGCCCGCGATGCTTTCACGCATTTTAGTATCAGAAACAACATTCATCATATTATAATAATCCATTACGCCCAGCTTACCCGCGCGGAAGGCCTCAGACATCGCCAGCGGCACCTGCGCCTCGGCCTCGACCACCTTAGCGCGCATTTCTTGAACGGAGGCCCGCATTTCCTGCTCGCGCGCCACAGCCATGGCGCGGCGTTCCTCGGCCTTGGCCTGAGCGATCCGCTTATCGGCCTCGGCCTGGTCGGTTTGCAGCTGCGCGCCGATATTGCGGCCGACATCGACGTCGGCGATATCGATCGACAAAATCTCAAAGGCCGTACCGCTGTCTAAGCCCTTGCCCAAAACCGTACGGGAAATTTTATCGGGATTTTCCAAAACATCTTTATGGCTCTCGGAAGAGCCAACGGTCGTGACCACGCCCTCGCCGACACGGGCGATAATCGTTTCCTCGCCTGCGCCGCCGACCAAACGGTCGATATTGGCGCGAACGGTCACGCGGGCTTTAGCCCTTACCTCAATGCCGTCTTTGGCTACGGCGGCAATGATCGGTGTTTCGATGACCTTAGGGTTAACGCTCATCTGTACGGCCTCTAAAACATTACGGCCGGCCAGGTCAATGGCGGCGGCACGCTCAAAGCTCAAAGGGATCTGGGCGCGTTCGGCGGCAATTAAGGCATTAGCCACCCTGTCAACATTACCGCCCGCCAGATAGTGAGCCTCAAAACGGCTGACATTAACATCCAGCCCGGCTTTTTCGGCCTTGATCAGCGGGTTAACAATTTTGGCCGGAGCCACGCGGCGCAGGCGCATACCGATTAAATCAATAATGCTGACCTTGACCGAGGCCGCCAGAGCGGAGATCCACAAGCCGACGGGAATAAAGCTGAAAATCAAAATCACTGCGACAATAATTAAAACAATTAAAATAATTCCGGGTACAGCAATGACATCAAACATAAATATCTCCCTTCCTTCAATTAGTCGTCGTTCAGTCCGACAATTACGCGGCCGCCTTCGATTTTTAAAACGGTGATTTGTGAGCCCGCAGGCAGGTATTCGCCCTCGGTTACGACATCCACGCGGGACTTTTCGATTAAAGCCGTACCCGCGGGACGCAAAACGGTTAAGGCCGTCCCCTGCTTGCCCAACAGTTTTTCCAGCTCAGCAGACGGCGAGGTATAGCCCTCGGCCGTCGTCAGCTTTTGCGATAAAATCAGCTTAGACCATGCTCTTCTCGTTTTCGTCACCTTCAAACTGATAATTATTAATATAACGGCGGCCGCCAGGGCTATAACCAAGGCGATTAAGGCGTAAGCCAACGAGGGCGAGGCCGAAACCACCGCCGCGATAATCGCCGCAATACCCAAAATGCCCGCCAGCCCAAAGCCCGGCGTTACAAAGGCCTCCACACAAAGCAAAACAATACCTGCCACCAGCAAAACGACAGATAGCCAGGTGGCATAGCCCGCGCCGAAGCCGCCGATAAAATAAACAACAAAAGCGATAACGCCGACGGCGCCGAAAAAGCCAAAGCCGGGAATCAACAGCTCAATGGCAATACCCGCCAAGCCCAGCATTAACAAAAAGGCCGCAAAATAAGGACTGCTTAAAAGCTGCCCCAAAAAAAACTGCCACTGAGGCACCGAGCCGTCCGTGATGGCCTGCCCGGCAGGCGCGGCAGAGGCCGCAGCGGCACAGACCGCCCAAACAAAGAGCAAGCTCAGACAAAACACTGCTTGAGATAAAGCGTTTTTGCTTTTTAGCACCTTGCCAACCTCCTTTTACCTTAATAATAATATACCACAAAAGCCCTAAAAATACAAGCAAAGCAATTTTATGCCAAACGGCGCTATTTATGCTTGCCAAGCCATCTGCGGCCTGCTATAATATTTTTTATGAAACATATATTTATTATTAATCCCGCAGCCGGCAAGGACGGCCGTCCCTTGCATTTGCTACCGCAGATTAAGGCCTTAGCCGACCGCTTACAGCTTGCTTATCAGCTGCACCTCACTACC
>JAQVWQ010000018.1 GCA_028709615.1 Clostridia bacterium
ATTGTTCCCGGGGCTCTTTTAAGCTTTTAATATTTGGAGGTTTATTATACAGCTGTTGCGCTTTTTACGGTACGCTCTTTATTTATTGCTTTTTAAGGCGGCATCTTGAACCGCATTAGCCAGTTGATCCGCACAGGAGGTTCCCTTAAAACCGCAGGTAATACCGCTTAGCTTTTGTACAAGCTCGTCTGCGGACATTCCTTCTAACAAAAGCGGCAGGGCTTTTAAATTCCCTTCGCAGCCGCCCTTGTAAACGATATTGTGAACGGCTTTTTTTTCATCAAGATCAAAATCTATTTGTATAGAGCAGGTTTTATGTGTTTTATAGCTGTAATGCTGCATTTTTTACTCCTTGTAATTTAATTATGTTATAGCTTTAATAACTATGATCGGGGTTAAATAAATAGCATATGTCAGTGGGAGCGCTCTTGTTTTTTCTTTCATTATAACATAGCTTGTCAATTTAATAAATTCGCACCAAAGCGCGCAGCTTGCCCTTGCGGGTTTCGCGTTCAACACCCTCATAAATAAAGCGGCCGTAGCCGCGTACAGAAATAACCGCTCCTTTTGTAACGGCGGCGGAGATTTTTTCTGTTAAACGGCTGTTGACAGCTACGCGGCCGCTGCTGATTAAATCGGCGGAAATCGCGCGGGGCAGCTGATAGACGGCGGCAATTAAGGCGTCAAGCCGCTCAGAGGCGATAACCACCTGGGACTGGGCGGGAGGCTTGATAATAAAGCTATCGGCAGAGCAAGGAGTACATTGAACACAGGTCCGTTTAACTTCCGTAAAATTTTTGCAAATATAATCAGCTATACTTTGCAAGCAGAAAATATAGCCGTATTTATCCTGTAAAACTATATCGCCGACTACTTCACGACGGATACCCAAGGCCATCAGCGCGCCCAAAAAATCGCGATGAGTTAAGAGATCGGCAAATTTAGGGCTGACAGGGGCGGCGCAAAGGCAGGTAATTGGCGGCGTTATTGTGTAGCCGCAGAGCTTTTCGCTGCCAAAAACAGCTATTTGCCGTTCGGCGGCCGCATAGCCTCCATAAAAAGCATATGGAGCGGCCAGGCTTTGCGCGGGCAGGCGGGACAAAGTATTCTGTTCGGCGGCCGAGAGAAATTCACTGTTGGTAAAAATACCGCGGCCGGCCGCGCGTGAGGCCAATTCTATATAACGGTTAATTAAAATTTTTTCGTTTTCGGGCATTTTTACCTCGCAGGCATTTTTATCTGCCTATTATAAACAGCGTAGATTATATATTTTTTGATTTCAAAAAAACTAATTAAACACCAAAAGCCACCTAAAAGGTGGCTTATTGTTTATGGTGCCGGAGACCGGGGTCGAACCGGTACAGAGTTTACCTCCGCGGGATTTTAAGTCCCGTGCGTCTGCCTATTCCGCCACTCCGGCGTAAAATAAAAAATTTGGAGGCGCCACCCAGATTTGAACTGGGGGTAAAGGATTTGCAGTCCTCTGCCTTACCACTTGGCTATGGCGCCTTATTACCTAAAAGATTTTAACATATTTTTTTTTGTTTGGCAAGGGAATTTTTTGTAAAATCGGGATATTTTTTTGTGCTTGAGGCAAAATATCTCATAAAGGAGGGAGATTATGGACAGTAGAACGACTTATAGCAGGTGTTTTGCATTAATAACGCTTATATTGTTGGTTTTGATCGCTGTTTTATTTATGGGTAAAGCAGACGGTGAAGCTTTGGTGTTGACACAGGGGCAAAGCGGCACAGAGGTGCGCGAAGTACAGCAAAAGCTTATTCAATGGGGTTATTTATCCGGCCAAGCCGATGGAGTTTTCGGTCAAAAAACCAAAGATGCCGTAATAAAATTTCAAAAGAAAAACGGCTTGACTGCCGACGGCAAAGTCGGCCCGGCAACCTTTAAGGCTTTAGGTTTAATGAAATATGCTTCAACAGGCAGTCAATCACAGATTGGAGAAAACACTCAGGTACAGCTGTTGGCAAAAGCGATTTATGCCGAGGCCGAGGGCGAGCCGTATATCGGCAAGGTGGCTGTCGGCGCGGTAATGCTCAATCGGGTTTCCGACAACCGCTTTCCCAATTCTTTATCGGCGGTGGTTTATCAGGCCGGAGCGCTGGAGTCGGTCAGCAACGGCCGCATCAACACCGGCTATAACAATGAATGCCTGCGCGCGGCGCAAGCGGCCTATGATGGGTGGGATCCCAGCTATGGCTCACTTTACTTTTGGAACCCCGTTAAATCGACCAGTAAATGGATTTGGACACGCAAAATCCTTGTAACCTACGGCGATCATCATTTTGGCATTTAGGAGGGCAAAAATATGCAAGCGAGAGCATACAAAATAACCTTGTCAATAGTCGCGGTTTTATTGCTGGTTGTTGCCGTGACTTCGGCGTTGTTTTTTAATGAAAAAGAGGCTGTGGCCATAGAGCTGGAAAACCAATATCAACGCGATTTTTATGCCTTGGTTGACGATTGCGATAATATCAATTTGCTGCTGGGTAAATACCGCCTTTCCTCGTCTAACAGCAGAATTTTGCTGCTGGCGGAAATAGCGGCGCGTGCCGATAATATCAGCGGCATTTTATCCTCTCTGCCGCTTTCGGATATTTCTATTGAGCGGTCGCAGCAGTATTTTAATCAGCTTAAGGATTACAGTCTGACAGTAGCGGACAGCATCAGCCGCGGGGATGAGCCGCCTGCGGAGGCGGCGGCTGTTTTTGCCGATTTTTATAAGCAGCTGACAGAGCTGCAAAACTATCTGCAAGACTTGGTAGATGCCGCCGAGGGCGGGCATTTATCCTTCCGCGACGGCGGTACGGACAGTGAGGACCCCCTGGGCGCTTTTAATCGTCTGGAAACGGCCTTAAATGACATTGAGCTTTTAAGCTATGACGGTGAATATTCCGCTAAGAAAAAAGAGTTGGCTGCGGCCTTAAAAGATTTGCCCGAGGTCAGCGAGCAAGAGGCGCGCAAAATTGCAAAAGAGTTTTTGCATAAGCTTGGTATCGAGAAGTCGGAAACAGGAGTTGAAAATGTTTGCGAAGCGGGCGATAAAGAGTGCCTGGGCGTATATTTGTTTTCTTACGACGGCGACGAACCGATTGCCCTTTCTGTCAGCAGGCAGGGCGGATTGGTTGTCAGCTATTATCTGAGCAGAACGCCGTCGGCTCCTGTTTTGAGTATAGACCAGGGTAAGCAGCGGGGTGCGGCTTATGCCGAGCTTTTGGGCTATGATAATTTTGAGATAGCTTCCGCACGGCAAACCGGCGGAGAACTTTCTTTGGTCTTGGTCAGAACAGAGGACGAGGTTGTTTATTATCCCGACAGCCTGCAAATTTCCGTAGCGATGGACAGCGGTGAGCTTATGGCCTTCAACGCTACCGAATATCTTAAGAATTTTAACAAAAGGGATCTTGATTTAAGCGTTTTTGAAAAAGAAGAAAAGGTTTCTTTTACCGAAGGCTTTGCTGCCGGAAAGAGCCGTCCCGCCGTGATTTGCAACAAGGCGGGCAATGAGTTGTTGTGCCGCGAGTATGCGGGTGATTTGGCAGGCGAAAGTTATGTTGTGTATTTAAACAGTGACGGCGGCGACGAAGAAGGTATTTTTCGCCGAATGGACGGTGATAACGGTTTTTATAACCGATAAAATTCGGTTGCTTTTTACCCGCTTTTCTGCTAATATATAATAGTAAATATATATTATAAAAGGAGAATAGGCATGGCCAAAAAAAGGCTGATTATGATCAGCGGCGGCTGCCGCAGCGGTAAAAGCAGTTTTTCTCAGCAATTAGCAGAGCAGGTGGGTCAAAAAATATTATATATTTCTACCCATTCGCCTTTTGATTCCGAAACCAGGGAGCAGGTAGAGGATAATAAAAAATTGCGCCCTGCCCATTGGGATTCAATGGAGCAGTATTTGTGTATCGGTGATACCTTAAAAGAAATGGGCAGCAAATATGACGGTATAATTATTGACTGTGTCACCTCCTTAACCAGAAGTATTTTAAATGACGGCTGGAATGACCCGATGTCCAAAGACAGTATTTTAGTGCTGGAAAACCGCATAGTTTCCGAGGTCGAAAGTATTCTCCATTCCGGTTATGAAGGCACATTAATTATTGTTACCAACGAATTGGGCTTGGGTATGTTTCCCACAACCCAAATGGGCCGCGCCTTTCGCGAGGTGGCCGGCAGGCTCAACCATCGCGTGCAATTACACGCGCAGGAATTCTATTTTATGATTTCGGGCGTGCCTCTGAGATTAAAATAGGAGTTAAAATGACTGATAAAATGATTTTTGAGGCCGTCCCTAATTTCAGTTGCGGCAAGGAGCAGGCGATTGTAGAGCAAATCGCCTGTTCTTTACGCTCATTTTCAGGTGCGGCGTTGCTTGATTATTCGGCTGATGCCGACCATAACCGCGCCGTTTATACGCTGGCGGGCGAGAGTAAGCCTTTAACGGCGGCCTTGCTTGAGGCCTGCCGTACCGCCCGCGATTTAATCGACCTGCGCGATCATCAAGGCACGCATCCGCGTATCGGCGCTTGTGATGTTTTGCCGATTATTCCTTTACAAAATGCCACAATGGAGCAGGCCGCCAATTTGGCGCGGACTGTCGGGCAAAAGATTTTCAGCGAATTAAAAATCCCCATTTATCTTTACGGTGAGGCGGCAGAGCAACCAAAGCATTATAATTTGGCCGATTGCCGCCGCGGCGGTTTTGAGGGCTTGTCCGAACGGCTGGCAGCGGGCGACGGTCCCGATATCGGCTCTGCTGCTCATAGCACCGCCGGCGCGACTGCCGTCGGCGCGCGTTTTTTTCTTGTGGCTTACAACATTAATTTACAGGGAGCCGGTTTAGATACAGCGCGGCAGATTGCTAAAAAAATCCGTAGCTCATCAGGCGGACTACCGCAGCTCAAGGCTTTGGGAATGTACTTGCCGCAGCAGGGTACGGCTCAGGTTTCGATGAATTTGACCGATTACCGTGTAACCGGTTTAAAAACCGTTTTTGATCTGGTTAATCAGCTGGCGGCCGCAAGCGGAGCGAGCATTAAAGAGAGCGAGCTGATCGGCTTGCTTCCTCAAGAGGCTTTAAAAGGCGTTACTCCTGAATATTTAATGATAAAGGCTTGGCACGAGGGCAGAATATTGGAAAATGCCTTAAAAACGCATTTTAACGGAGGTCTGAAGGATGGAAAAGGTTGCGGTTTTGCAAAATGAACAGGAAGCAGCAATAATAGAGCAAATTTTAAGTGAGGAAAAAATACCGCACTTGGTCAAGTCATATTTTGACGGCGCTTACGGAAACCTGTTTCAGTTAGGCGAGCGTTGGGGTGAGCTGCAATGTCAGCCGGAGGATAAGCAGCGTGTATTGTCTTTGCTTGAAGAGGTACGAAAAGCAAAATTAGTTCAAGAATAAATTTTTTAAAAAAAAGCTTGACTTTGCATTGGTTTTTTGGCATAATATTAAAGGTGTTCGGGGCTATAGCTCAGTTGGTTAGAGTGCTTGCTTGACATGCAAGAGGTCACTGGTTCGAGCCCAGTTAGCCCCACCAAAAAGCCACTTCTTGTGAAGTGGCTTTTTTTATTAAAAACAATAAAAGCAACAAACAGAAAATAAGGAGTGCGCAGCTTATGCAGCAAATACAGCTATCCGTACCGACGCTTTTCGGTTTAGAGGGCGTAGCCGCCGAAGAAATGCGGCGCTTTGGCCAAACAGAGGTTAAGACCGGCAGCGGAAAGGGACATAGCGAAGAAAATTTTATGTTAGAAGTATGTAAAGTAAGATAAATTTAAGATTAAATATGCCGATATAAAATTATATGAAAACACATATTTTTAGGTGCCGCTTAATGGATTATGTGTCAACGAAAATTATTCGTTTATTGTCTTGTTTATTACAATATAACCCAGGTGGTGACTTTTTTGGAAATTTATAACGATTTAAGTGAATTTCAACTAAGCGTTCTCTCTGAAATTGGAAATATTGGCGCTGGAAACGCCGCCACTTCTCTGGCGAGTATTCTTGCGGATAAGGTTTCGATGACGGTTCCAAAACTTCAGATTATTGATGTCAACAGTATGACCGCTATCCTTGGTGGCCCCGAAAACGAGCTGGCAGGGATTCTTGTCAATATGACTGGAGATATTCAGGGAATGCTCCTTTTTTTGTTCGATAAAAAATTCATATGTAAGCTCATAAATGTATTATTGGATAAGGACATCGATAAGTTTGAGAACATCACCGATCTTGACATGTCAGCGATAATGGAAATCGGTAATATAATGGCGGGTTCATATATTAGCGCTATCTCGGTGCTAACCAATTTAAGTATCGGGCTTTCAACACCTCAACTTGCAATTGACATGACCGGAGCGATTCTCAGCTATCCGGCCGCCATGTTCGGGATGATAGGGGAGAAGCTGTTGTTTATAGAAGAAAATTTCCTAAGCGGAGAGGAAAGCATAAAAAGTCACCTGCTGATAATGCCGGAACCTAATTCGCTTCAGTTAATTATGGAGAGTCTGGGAGTGTGTTAATGGAAAAAAAACTGGTTGTTGGTATATCTGACCAACAGATTGCATTTCCATCGGACTGTCTTATCACATATGCGCTCGGCTCCTGCGTAGGTATATGCCTTTATGACCAATTAAAGCGGATCAGCGGGCTTGCACATATCCTGTTGCCGGAATCCTTTAATTCAGGCAGCAGAAATGAGACATATAAGTTTGCAGATACGGCGATTGCAGAGCTTGTTAATGCGATGGAAAAGCAAGGTAGTTCCCGTAATCGACTCGTTGCGAAGATCGCAGGCGGTGCCAGTATGTTCGTCAATTCGACAATCAACATTGGCGAACGAAATGTCGAAGCTGTAAAGAGAGAGCTCAATCGGCTAAATATAAAATTGATAGCCGAGGATACTGGGCTAAATTACGGAAGAACGGTAAAATTCAGTTCGGAAGACGGCAAAATGACCGTAACGGCTATAGGCAAAGGAATAAAAATCCTTTAAGGGCAACGGGTGGCGCTTTTCTCTGTATCGTATAGAAAGGGGCAGGCTACGAACCAAGCATTTGCACGATGAGATAAGCGTTGATACCTGGTAACAGCACAACCGCGCTCGAAGTGGAGAGGGCCAACCTGAAGTGAGCATGGCGCCGCGCCGAGCCGTCGGGTAGGATTGTGACCAATCCTCCTTACGGCGAAAGGTTGATGGAGCAGCACCAAGCCGAAAAGCTTTACCGTGATTTCGGCCAAGCTATACAAAGACTGGCCGGGGGTTGGCAAACGCATATTATTACCTCTCATCCCGAGTTTCCAAAACATTTCGGGGCTGAGCCCGATAAACGGCGCAAGCTGTATAACGGCCTGATTAAATGCACCTTGTACAGCTATTTACCCAAAATATAACAGGAGGTAATCATATGAGTAAAACAGCGGTTATTTATCAATCTCATTACGGTTACACGCAAAAATATGCCGAGTGGCTGGCAGAGGATTTAGCGGCTGATCTTTATAACGGCAAAGCAGTCAAGCCGTCCGATTTGCAAAAGTATGACATATTGCTTTTCGGCGGCGGCCTTTATGCAGGCGGTATCAACGGAATATCTGTTTTAAGCAAAAACTACGAAGCCTTAAAAAATAAAAATATCGCGGTTTTTACCTGCGGACTGGCCGATCCCAACGATGAAGAAAATGCCAAAGGTCTTAACGGGGCTATAAAAAAGGTTTTTTCACCCGAGATGTTAAACAATATTACCGTTTTTCACTTGCGCGGCGGTATAGATTACAGTAAATTAAGCTTATTGCATAAGTCAATGATGGCTATGCTGCATAAAATGATCCAAAAAAAATCGCCCGAGGAGTTAACAAAAGACGAGCAAGGGATATTGGCTACCTATGGGCAGACTGTTGATTTTTGCGACCGCTCAACCATCGCGCCGCTGCTTAATTGGGCGCGCCGGGCTTAATTACAAAAGGAGGATAATTAATGTCGAACATTTGGCACGATATTAAAGCCGAACGCATCAAGCCTGAGGATTTTATTGCCGTCATAGAAATCGAAAAGGGCTCAAAGAACAAATATGAGCTTGATAAAGAAACAGGCAAGCTGATTTTAGACCGGATTTTATATACCTCGACGCATTATCCGCTTAATTACGGGCTGATTCCCCGTACTTTGTCGCGTGACGGCGATCCGCTTGATGTGCTGGTGCTGTGCAGCGAGGGCATTCAGCCGCTTTCGCTGGTGCGCTGTTATCCGATTGGAGCAATTACGATGACTGACCAGGGCAAGAGTGACGAAAAAATTCTTGCCATTCCTTTCGGCGACCCTTCTTATAATACATTTAAAAACTTTTCCGAGTTGCCGACGCATATTTTTAAAGAGATGACACACTTTTTCTCTGTTTATAAAAACCTGGAGGATAAGGATACGGTTGTTGACGAACTACTGGACGCCGATGCCGCGCAGCTTATCATAACTCAAGCGATTGATTATTATAACGATCAGTTTATAAAATAAATAACTCCCGCCCGATAATCGGGCGGGAGTTATTTTTAAAAAGATAAAAAACCTTTAAAGCGCAGGTTAAAGCTAACTGTCAAAGGGGCGGCCAAGTTGAGCGTTTTTTTGTTTTTGCATATAATGTTGACAAACAAAGCAAGGGGGGGAGAGCAAATGAGCCATGAGGGTTTAACAGATGAAGAAAAAGAGACACTAAGACTGATCGATTTAGAAATTTTGGCCTCGTGGCTGAGTATTTTGTCCTCCTTACTGCTGATTGACAGCGGCGAACGCGCTAAAAGGGAGATATTAAGCGGCGAGGAAGATAACGGCGATGGGGCGCTGGGCACACCCACAGAAGAGGCCTTTGACGCACTTTTAGTCAATTTTATTTCTACGCTTTTATATGCCGGGGTTGCTTTTTGCCGTTTGGATATGATCTGTGCGGATATTTTATCGGGTAAAAGCGACCGGTCACTTTGGCCAAATTTAGCAATTTCATTAGGCTTTATTTATTCTCTGATCGGACAATTACTGAAATATGACGGAATTTTGGGGCGAATGGAGGAACAAGAAACTATTACTGTTTTATAAAACCAAACGATTTATTGCGTATTATCCAAGCTCAAGCTTCATATAATAACCCTACTAAGGGGGTGCTGTTTTTGCGCGAGTTTGATTTACGCTTTGTTGATGAACTGCAATCCGGTGAGTGTTATTTACACCTGCGCAGGCAGAAAATTCGCTGTGTAAGGCACGGTGAACAGCTGCTTGCAACAAGTGTTCCTTCTGTTTTGGCGGAGGCTTTTACTGATTTTTTATTGGAGGATTGGCAAAGACAGCGGCTCTGGCAAATGATATATGATATTTTTGATTGTTTTACTTTAGCCGAGCAGCATTGGCTGGCACTTGCGGTTCAGCACCGGATGGCCGGTAAAACAGACCTCGACTTGCCGTTTTGCGGTGAACATCGACACGAAAAGCTCAAGGCTATCCTCTTAGATTATTTTAAAAATAATGACCGCTTGGATTTAAGAGGCTTTTTGCATTTTCGTTTAATGGGCTGGGAGCAGGCACTTTTAGTCAATCTAGCTGCTTGCGCAGACAAGTTGATTTTGGCTAAGGATGAGGAGGTTTATTGTGAGTTTTTGCGCAATATGGTGGCCTGCCGAACGGAAGGCGAGTTATTAAACATTGTCATCAGCAAAAAAGCCTTTTGGATTTATACCGGAATGCCGCCGAGCTTTGCCGAGTGCGGCAGCCGTTCCTACGGTGACGAGCTTTTATTGGCGCGAATCATATTAGCAGCTCCCTCAGCGGTTAATTTGCATTTTGAGCAAGGGGAAACAGCTCAAGCTGTGGTCGATTTGCTGGCACAAACCTTCGGGAAGCGTTTTGTTTTATGTGAAGGCTGTTCGTTATGCCGTAAAAAATCGCAAGAAACTCTCTAGAGGGTTTGACAAAGCACCTGTCGAGAGATATAATAAATTATTATGATAGGTGAAAATCCACAACAAAGAGAGGTTTTCCAGATGAGTTTACAGATAACTTTAGCCGACGGTGCGGTACGCAATTATGATGAGGTCAAAACGCCGCTGGAAATTGCCGCCGACATCAGCAAAAAATTGGCAAAACGCGCTGTTATTGCCAAGGTAGATGGCAGGCTGACCGAGCTGACGGTTCCTTTAGAAGGTGAACATTGCTTAGAAATTTTAACCTTTGACGATGAAGAAGGCAAAAATACCTTCCGTCACAGCAGTTCTCATATTATGGCGCAAGCCGTAAAAAGGCTTTTCCCCGAGGCAAAACTGGGCATAGGCCCTGCTATACGCGATGGCTTTTATTACGATTTTGATTGTGAGCATACCTTTACCGAGGAGGATTTTGCCGCTATCGAAAAAGAAATGGCGGCGATCGTCAAAGAGGATTATGCATATCACCGCAGCGAAATGCCCCGCGCCGAGGCCATTGCATTTTTTGCCGGCCGCGGCGAAACCTATAAGGTAGAGTTAATTAACGACCTGCCCGCAGATGCCGTTATCAGCCTATACGACAACGGTGATTTTACCGACCTTTGCGCGGGTCCGCATCTGCCTTCAACGGGTAAGGTCAAGGCTTTTAAGCTGATGTCCTTAGCGGGCGCTTACTGGCGCGGCAGCGAAAAGAACAAAATGCTGCAGCGTATTTATGCTACCAGCTTTGCCGAGCAAAAGGATTTGGACGAGTATCTTTTCCGCTTGGAAGAAGCCAAAAAGCGCGATCATCGCAAGCTGGGCGCCGAGCTGGGCTTGTTTATGATGGCAGACGAAGGCCCGGGCTTTCCCTTCTTTTTGCCCAAGGGTATGGATTTAAGAAATGAGCTGGAAAGTTTTTGGCGTCAAGAGCATAAAAAGGCCGGTTATTTAGAGATCAAGACTCCGATGATCTTAAATCAGCAGCTATGGCTGCGTTCGGGGCATTGGGATCACTACAAAGAAAATATGTATATGACGGAAATCGACGGCGAGCCCTTTGCCGTCAAGCCGATGAATTGTCCCGGCGGTATGATCGTTTATAAATCTCAGCCTCATTCTTATCGTGAACTGCCCTTGCGAGTGGGAGAGATGGGGCTTGTGCACCGCCACGAGCTGTCCGGCGCCTTGCATGGCTTAATGCGCGTACGCTGCTTTACACAAGACGATGCTCATATTTTTATGATGCCCGAGCAAATCAAAGATGAGATAATCGGCGTTATCCGCCTGATTGACAAGTTTTACTCACTGTTTGGCTTTAAGTACCATGTTGAGCTGTCCACCAAGCCCGAAAAAGCCATGGGCGACGACGCTATTTGGGATGTCGCAACCAATGCCCTGCGTGAGGCAATGAACGATATTGATATGCCTTTTGTCGTCAATGAGGGCGACGGGGCTTTTTACGGGCCCAAGCTGGACTTTCATTTAGAGGATTCATTGGGCAGAACCTGGCAGTGCGGCACGATACAGCTGGATTTTCAAATGCCCGAAAAATTTGAGTTGACCTATATCGGTGCGGACAACCAGCCGCATCGCCCCGTTATGATCCACAGAGTTATCTTTGGCAGCATCGAGCGCTTTATCGGTATTTTGACCGAGCATTTTGCGGGAGCTTTTCCGCTCTGGCTGGCGCCCGTGCAGGTTAAGGTTTTAACGATTACCGACCGCCAGGATGCTTATGCCAAAGCAGTGTTTGCCAAACTGCAAGAGGCCGGCTTGCGTGCGGAGCTGGATTTGCGCAACGAAAAAATCGGCTTTAAAATTCGCGCCGCGCAGGAAGAAAGGGTTCCTTATATGCTGATTTTAGGCGATAAGGAGCAAGAGTCCGCTCAGGTGGCCGTTCGTGCCCGCGGCAAGGGTGATTTGGGCGCCAAGCCTCTTGACGACCTTATCAGACAGCTTTTAGAAGAAATAAAAAGCAAAATTTAAAATTGGTGCTTAATTTATGCTGCTTTTGTTTAGGTAAATTAAGATATTATCTATAATGTAAAAAAATCCTTGACAAAAGCAAGTATTTTATGTTATTATTTTACTGTTGCAAATCAAGTAGAAGTTTCCGCTTCTCACCTTGCATGGGGCAAACTGCTCCCGGGTTAATATCGCAGCATTTTATGCCTGCTATATTAGAAGCGGATATTCTTGTCCGCTTCTTTTTATATTATTCGGAGGTGAAAAACATTAAGGAATTAAGAATTAACGAGGAAATCAGGGCTCAAGAGGTTCGTTTAGTCAAAGAGGATAGCAGCCAAGAGGTCCTCCAGCTGACCAAAGCTTTAGAGTTAGCCATGCAAAGCGGTCTTGATCTGGTGGAAATTTCTCCTAATGCCAAACCGCCTGTTTGCCGGGTTATGGATTACGGCAAATATCGTTTTGAGCAGCTTAAAAAGGAAAAAGAAGCTAAGAAAAACCAAAAGGTTATCCAGATGAAGGAAGTTAAACTCCGTCCCAATATCGAGGATCATGATTTTGAGACCAAGGCCAAAAATGCCGAAAAGTTTTTGCGTGACGGTGATAAGGTTAAGGTTAGTATTATGTTTCGCGGAAGAGAGATAACCCATCCCGAGCTGGGCAAGTTACTCTGTGATAGAATGGCCGAACGCTTGGCGGAGGTTGCCGTTCCGGAAAAAGCCGCCAGGGTAGAGGGCAGAAATATGGTTACCGTTTTTGTCCCGAAAAATAATTAGAACTTTATAAGAAAAGAGGGAACGATCAATGCCAAAAATGAAGACCCATCGGGGTGCAGCCAAAAGAATTAAAGCCACCGGCACCGGCAAATTTAAACGCCATCATGCTTATGCCAGCCATATTCTGGGCAAAAAATCCCCCAAAAGAAAACGCAACTTGCGCAAAGGCGTAGTTTTAAGTGCGGCCGATGCCAAAAAGTGCCGTCGTTTACTGCCTTATTTATAAATCGAAAGAGAGGAATGACCAATGACCAGAGTTAAAAAAGGTATGACTAAGCATGCCCGTCATAAAAAAGTATTAAAGCTTGCCAAGGGTTACCGCGCTTCCAATTCCAAATTGTTTCGCGTAGCCAATCAGCAGGTTATGAAGGCTATGGCTTATGCCACTGCCCATAGAAGAAAGAAGAAAGGCGATTTCCGCAAGCTGTGGATTACCAGAATTAACGCAGCCGCCCGTTTAAACGGCCTTTCTTACAGTAAAATGATCAATGGCTTAAACAAGGCCGGCGTAGCCGTCAACCGCAAGGTTTTGGCCGATTTAGCCGTTAACGATGCCGCGGCATTCAGCCAGTTTGCCGAGGTTGCCAAAGCCAATTTAAAATAGTATAATAAAAAGCACCTGTAAGGGTGCTTTTATTATCAAAATTGCTTGCTGACGGCAAACAATAAGGAGTATCAGCTATGGACGAAAAAATTACCTCTCGCCAAAACCGGCAGATTAAGCAACTGCGCGCTCTGCACGATAAAAAAGGCCGCGATCAGCAAAAGGCTTTTATTGTCGAGGGCTGGCGTTTAACCGCCGAGGTCTTAGCCTCGGACTATCAGGTACAAAATGCCTTTTTCAGTCCGCGTTTTTTAACTCTTAAGCAGGGGCAAGAACAGCTTGACCTGCTGTACAAAAGGCAAATACCCGTCTTTGAGCTCTCCGAGGAGCTTTTGGCTTATGCCGCCGCTACGGAAAACCCTCAGGGTATAGTGCTGACGGTTGAGCAAAAGGCTTTAACACCGCCGTCTTTTAGTACCCTGCCCAAACGGATTGTTGTCTTAGACGGTTTAGCCGATCCGGGCAATGTCGGTACGGTTTTACGAACGGCCGCGGCCTGCAGCTGCGATTTGCTGATCAGCTGCGGCAATACGGCGGATCTTTACAGCCCCAAGGTTGTGCGGTCCTCTATGGGCGGGCTGTTTCGTTTGCCCGTTTGCCGTTTGGCCGCCGTATCCGAGGCTGTTGCTTTTTTGCGCTCGCTCAACGCGCAAATTTTTATTGCCGACAGCAGGGGAGAAAGCCTGTTTGCTTTAAAGCAATTACCCGAAAAAACCGCCTTTATTTTCGGTTCCGAGGCCTTTGGCCCGGCGCCTGAGTGGATAAAGCAGGCAGATCAGATTGTTTCCCTGCCGATGCACAATGGTGTGGAATCCTTAAATGTGGCTGTAACTGCGGCTGTAATAATGTATGAGATTTTTCGCCGCGATTTAAAAAAATAAATAAAAGAGCGGTTGCGTAATTTAAAATAATATGATATAATATAAAAAAATTAAGAAAGATGCCGAAGGAGAGTGTTTATAATGCTGACCTCCGTTGATGCTTTCTGGAAACTGTTCGAATGTACCGGCTCTGTTGCCGCTTATATGATGTACAAACAAATTGCCATGCAATAAAATGCCGCTTTTGTTGCCGTCTCGGTTTTATTATGCCTTTCATCCGGTAGCGGGTGAAGGGCATTTATCAATTTTAACGCTATTTGGAGGAAAAGCCATGCTGCAAAATCTCAGCAATATCAAAGAAAAAGCTGTTAAAACCATTAAAGAGGCCGCGGATTTAGAATCTCTGCAAGAGATCAAGGTTGCCCTGCTGGGTAAAAAGGGCGAAATTTCGCAGCTTTCCCGCTCCTTGGGTAGCCTTTCGGCAGAAGAACGCCCCCAAATGGGACAAGCCATCAATCAGGCAAAGAACAGTTTAGAACATGTTATTAACGAAAAAATGGCCGAGCTGCAAAAAGCAGCCTTAGCCGCCCGCTTAAATGAAGAAGCGGTCGATATATCCTTGCCCGGCCGAGAATTTTTATGCGGCGGCAAGCATCCGCTTTCGCTTGTGCGTGAAGAAATCGAAGAAATATTTTTAGGGCTGGGTTATAAAATTGCCGAAGGGCCGCAGGTCGAATCGGATTATTATAACTTTGAGGCCATGAATTTGCCGCCCGAGCATCCCGCCCGCGATATGCAGGACTCCTTTTATTTTAACGAAAAACTGCTTTTAAGAACTCATACCTCGCCCGTTCAGGCACGAGTTATGGAAAAACAGGCTCCCGAGCTGCCGGTTAAAATTATCAGCCCCGGTGTGGTTTATCGCCGCGATGATGACGCTACCCATTCGCCGATGTTCCATCAGGCCGAGGGACTATACATAGACAAAAAAGTCACGATGGCCGACTTAAAAGGCACCTTGCTGATTATGGTTAAAAAACTGTTCGGCGCGGATCGTGAGCTGCGTTTTCGTCCCAGCTATTTTCCCTTTACCGAGCCTTCCGCCGAGGTGGATATTTCCTGCTTTGCCTGCGGCGGAGCAGGTTGCCGTCTTTGCCACGGAACGGGCTGGATTGAGATTTTGGGCAGCGGCATGGTTCATCCCCACGTTTTAGAGATGTCCGGCTATGACCCCGAGCTGTGCTCCGGCTTTGCCTTCGGCGTCGGCTTGGAACGCATAGCGATGCTTAAATACGGCATCAACGATATGCGGCTGCTGTTTGATAATGATATCAGATTTCTGAATCGCTTTTAGGAGGCAAAAATATGCAAGTATCATATAAATGGCTTAATAATTATGTAAAGTTAACCATTCCTGCCGAGGAGCTGGCCGAAAAGCTGACTTTTGCCGGTGTGGCTGTCGAGGAGGTTATTAAGCGCGGCCATGATCTAAAAAATGTTGTAGTGGGGCATGTTTTAGAAAAAGCCCCGCATCCCGCTTCCAACCATCTTTCCGTTTGCAAGGTTTCCGACGGCAAAGACTATTTAACGGTGGTTTGCGGCGCGCCTAATGTAACAGCCGGACAAAAAGTGGCTTTGGCTGTAATCGGTGCCGAGCTGCCCGGCGGTGTAAAAATCGCCAATGCGACTTTAGCCGGGGTTGCCTCTCAGGGTATGCTTTGCTCCGGTGCTGAGCTGGGCTTTGATGAAAACGATAATAAGGGCATTATAGTTTTGCCCGAGGACGCTCCCTTAGGTATGGAGATAGTTGAATACCTTGATTTTAAAGACGAAATTTTGGTTATGGATTTGACTCCCAACCGCGCCGACTGTTTGGCTGTTATCAATGTGGCGCGCGAGGCCGCGGCTGTAACGGGCGGCAGTTTTGCCGCACCGATGATCAGTTACATAGAGCGCGGGCATAAGATCAACGAGGAAATGACCATTGAGGTTAAGGATTTTGCTTTATGCCCCCGCTATGTGGGGCGCCTGATTCGCGGTGCAAAAATCGGCCCTTCTCCCTTATGGCTGCAAAATTATTTGCTGGCCGCCGGTCAAAGACCGATTAACAATGTGGTTGATATCTCTAACTTTGTTTTGCAAGAGATGGGCCAGCCGCTGCACACTTTTGATTATCAAAAGCTGGCGGGACAAAAGGTTATTATCCGCGCCGCACTTGACGGCGAAAAAATAGTTACCTTGGACGAAAAAACAAGAGATTTGGTGGCGGGCGACATTTTGATTTGCGATGGCGCCAATAAACCCGTTTGTATAGCAGGTGTAATGGGCGGACTTAACTCTGAGGTTACCGAAGAAACGACCGATATTTTTATCGAGTCGGCCTGCTTTAACCCCGTCAGTATCCGTCGTACCTCCCGTCGTTTGGGGCTGTTTTCCGAGGCGGCTTCGCGTTTTGAAAAGGGTATCGACCGCACAGGCTGCGATAAGGCTGCCCGCCGCGCCTGCCAAATGATTTTAGAGCTGGCAGGCGGCGTTGCCAGTCAGGGCTTAATAGATGTATATCACGAGATCCCCGCAGAAAAGCAGGTCAAGCTGCGTTTAGATAAGCTCAACGAGCGTTTGGGCAGCAGTTATTCGGTAGATGCGGTTGCCGAGGTGATGAAGTCTTTAGCCTTTCCGGTTATCGGCGAACGGGATGGAAACTTAATGGTAACAATTCCTTCTTACCGTCCGGATATTACGATTGAAGCCGATTTGATCGAAGAGGTGGCCCGTTTGCGCGGCTACGATGAGATCCCCACTACCGTTCCCGCCTCCGCCACCCAAGGCTCAAGAAGTGAAATGCAGCAAAAATTATTGTGCCTGCGTAATTTCTGCGCCGATTTCGGTCTGCGCGAGGTAGTCAATTACAGCTTTATTTCTCCCAAAGAGTGGGATAAACTGCTTTTAAGCTCAGAGCATAAATATCGCAAAACCTTGGATATCAGCAATCCTTTGTCCGAGGAACAGAGCATAATGCGTACGACGCTTTTGCCCGGACTGCTGGGTGATGCCGCGCGCAATACTGCCCGCCGCAATTTGGATGCAGCCTTGTTTGAAATCGGCGCGGCCTTTTATCCTCAGGCTGACACTCATCCCGACGAAGTGCAGAAGCTGGGTGTTTTGCTGGTCGGCGAACATAAAAACGGCTGGCAGGGGGGCTCTCAAAAATTTGATTATTTTTACATTAAGGGCTTTGTTGAGCAGCTTTGCCGCACTATGCGTATTGATTTGCCGTCCTTTGCACCTATCGATCCCGAAGCTGCTCCCTTTATGCATCCCGGCCGTTCCGCTCGTATCCGCTTAGACGGCAAGGAAATCGGCTATTTGGGAGAACTGCATCCCTTGGTTATCGAAAATTATGAGCTCGAGAAAGGCGCCGCAGTTTTGGAGATTGAGATCGAGCCGCTTTTAGCTGCTGTTAAACCAATTTTGGCTGACTTTGAGCTGCCAAAATTTCCTGCTGTAACGCGTGATATTGCCGTTATCGGCTCCGCCAAAATTCCTGCGGAAGAAATCAGCGAGGAAATTCGCCGCGTAGCGGGCCCGCTTTTAAAAGAGGTTAAATTGTTTGACCTCTACGATAAGCTGCCAATTCCGCACGGGCAACGCTCCCTGGCCTTTTCCTTGGCTTTTCGTGATAACGAACGCACCTTGGTTGACAGCGAAATCAACGAAATTTTTGCCAATATAGTCAATGAATTATCAAGCAAATGGGGTTTAAAGTTAAGGTAAGGAGTGGGCGTTATGGCCGAAAAACCGATTTCCGTTACTATTAATAATGCCGTTTACCTGGTCAACAGCGACGAAGGCGAGGAACATATTTTAGCTGTTGCCAAGATGGTCAACGAACGGATCAACGAATTAAGAAGGGCTCATCCCAATTACGCGGCAAACAAGCTGCTGACCCTGGTTATCCTGCAATTTGCCGATGAATTAAAAAAGCTGGAGGAGGAATATGCCTCTTTGCTGGCGGAAACGGAATTAAAATAAATAATAAGCAGTAGTGCCGTCTTAATAAAAACGGTACTACTGCGGTTTTATGTAAAGGAGATAAAAAAATGAAGCTATACGACATTTACAAGCTGGCAGTGGAAAACGCCATCGACAATGACCCCCGCGGCCGTGCCTATGCGGAAAAAACCTTGGCAAAAAATCAAAAAGCCTACGATAAGCTTTCTGACGATGACAAGGAGCTTTTTGATACCGAAGCCTTATTTAATCCTTATGCAGACAGCAGAATTTTATACGGTGACCCCGATGCCGAAATTAACAAGCTGATTTGCGGTATTGATATGGAAACCCCCGAATTGCTTTTAGCCAATGAGCTGAACAAGCAAGGTGCGGCCATTGATTTGGTTTTGGCACATCACCCCGAGGGTCGCCCCTTGGCCGAGCTGGCCGAGGTAATGGGGCTGCAAACCGATCTGCTGTCCTTATACGGCGTTCGTGCCAATCTTGCCCAGGCCATTATGGAAGAAAGACAGACCGAGATCCAAAGGTCGGTCGGAGTCGGCAATACCATGCGCGCCGTCGATACGGCTCGTCTGCTGGGCTTAAACTATGCTTGCTTCCATACGCTTTGCGATAATTTGGTCAATAAATTTGTCGGCGATTATTTGGCGCAAAAAGCGCCGGAAACGCTCGATGATGTGGTTAAAGCGTTATTAGAGATCCCCGAATACCGCCAATCCGCCAAACAGGGCGTACCGCCGCGCATATACTGCGGCAGCGGCAGCAGCTGCGCAGGTAAAATTATGGTTGATTTTACGGGCGGCACAGGCGGCCATAAGGACAATTACAGTTATTTGGCTGAGCAGGGCATCAGCACAATTATCGTCATGCACGCGGGAGTAGAGGTTATCAAAAACTCCAAGGAAAAATATATCAATATTGTCTGCGCGGGGCATATAGCCAGCGACAGTATCGGTCTTAATCTGTTGCTCGATAAATTAGAGGAACGGGGAGTCGAGATTGCAGCTGCCTCCGGCTTGATCAGAATTAAAAGATAGGAGCTAGTTTGTGGATAAAAACCAGGAAAAATCCTTAAAAAAAATCGAATATAACCGTATCGTTGATATGCTGGTTTCGCGTTG
>JAQVWQ010000099.1 GCA_028709615.1 Clostridia bacterium
CTTTGACAATATCAGCCTCGATTTGATTTACGCCTTGCCCGGGCAAAGCCAAGACGATTTGCAAAGTGATATCAAGCAGGCCTTGGCTTTAAAGCCCGAGCATATTTCTCTTTACGGTTTAACCTTGCCGCCCAACAGCCCCTGGGGGCGGCAATTTAAAGCGGGCGAGCTGGCCTTGCCCGACGATGAGCAAAGCGCGGCTTTGCAGGAGTTGATTTTTAGCAAGCTGAAGCGGGCCGGTTATGAGCATTATGAAATAGCCAATTTTGCCCTTGACGACACAAAAAAAAGCCGCCATAACTGCGCCTATTGGCACAGAGAGGATTATTTGGGCGCCGGCGCGGGCGCGGCGGGCGCGCTGGGGGCTTATCGCTATACCAACAAAGGCGATGTATCAGCCTATCTTGAGGCTTTGCGCCAAGGCCAGCTGCCGCCTGTTGAAGATGAGCGTTTGAGCGCGGAGCAGGTGCGCGCCGAGGCCTTGATTTTGGCTCTGCGCTTGGCCGAGGGCGCGGATTTGTTTGCCCTTTCGGTTCGTTATAATTTTGATTTTTTGTCGGCCTACGGCGCGACCTTGCGCGAGCTGGTTGCTATCGGCCTGCTTGATGAGTGCGAAGGCCTTTTTGCCTTGACCGATAAAGGCATTTTATTGGCCAACGAGGTTTTTGTCAGGCTGATCTAGTAAAAAACTTTTAACCGTTTTCGGCGCTGGTAAACGCCGCTAAAAACCGCCTCAGGCGGTTTTTTTGTTTTCTTGGTTAGGTTTTACTTGTTAGCCTGCCTGTGAGGGTTGGCGGGCGGCGCGGTAAAGCAAGCCGACAGGAATGAGATCTTAATAAGAATCGCAGCAATCTCAAAACGCTTTTGCTTTATATTCTTTTTATGTTATAATGGCGGCAAAGGGTTTGGGGGAGAAAAAACAATGTTTTTGCTGTTGCTTGAGTCTGTAGAAAAATGCTCTGACAAAGAATTCTTGCGTGAGCTTTATCTTAAGTTTTATCCCGTTACTTACAAAAAGGTTTTTGATCTGGTCGGTCAAGATCAGGAAGCCGGGGATATTATTAATGATGCTTTTATTAAGCTGATAGATAAGACTGAGCTGTTGCGGTCTTTAAGCGAATATCAGCTGATTTGTTATGTCGTTTTAACGGCGCGCCATACGGCGATTAATTTTATCAGACACCGAGATTTGGCAAAAAAGCATATCTTTATAACGGATGAAATAGAAAATGTATCCATAGCTGATACTTCTCTTGAGGAAGAATATCTAAAGGCTGAGCAGATTGGTGAGCTTGCGCAGGTGATTTTACAGCTGCCGGAGGCAGCAAGGAGTATTTTGCTCGATAAATATTATTTGCAGATGAGTGCCGAAGAAATTTCTCGGCAGCTTGGTATTACAACATCTGCCGTCTGGCAGCGAATTAACAGAGCTAAAAAGCAGGCACGCAGCTTGTTGGCAAAAAGGCGGTGCGGCGAAAATGACTAATAAAAAGTTATTGTATGACGCTTACGAAGACAGTATATTTGCTTTAGCCGCTAATGAAGCGGCAGAGTGCTACGGCAAACAATTAGCTGAAGAAAATGAGCGATTGCAGGGGAAATATGCCCTCAATGCGCGGCAGCAGCAGCGTTTTAATTATAAAATCGCGGCGGCGCTGCATAAAAAGCGCGCGCGGCAAAAACTTACTAAGGCTTTGCCTTATGCTATAGCTGTTGTCATTTTGCTGGTGATTTTGTCTTATACACCGTTTGGGAAAGCTATTGCCGCACAGTTTAAGAATTTGTGGATTGACATCAGGCAGGAATCTACGGAGTACCGCTTTAGCACTGCCCCGGAGGGTGATGAACAATGGCATAATTGTTATTTGCCAGCTTATATTCCGGCAGGGTTTTCGCTAACCGATAATTATATTTTGAGTGAGGACAGTATAACAATGATCTTTTTAGATGAAACCGGCGAAAAGGTGATTGAATATACATCTTCGACAAGTAATGGCTTAGCCATGTCTGTAGATAGCGAGGATGCGGAAATAATCGAAAAAATTTTAATTAATGGTTACGAGGGAACCTTGATAGCTAAAGAACCGTTTTTTCATATAGTATGGACGGACAAAAATTGTTTATTTCATGTCAGTACGAATATTTCAGCGGAAATAACCAAACAAATTGCTGAAAGCGTAGAATTTAAGGAATAATAATCAAGATATTATGTCATAAATTTCCTTTTTTGAGTGTCCTTATTAGTGAGGATCATAAAAAGGAGGTGAAATTATGCGAAAAGTTATTGTAATATTGCTGACGGTTGCTTTTTCGTTGTCAATAGGCACTACTGCTTTAGCAACAACCGCATTAACTAACGAAGCTGCAAGCGTGCAAACGCTAAGATTTACGGCGATCAATTCAATTTCAGCTGAGTTGAATATTGATTCCGGAGGCAAAGCAGTATGTATTGGTCGCGTAACCCCTCAGCAAAGCTCTTATACTTCATATTTGCAGGTACAGCTGGGCAAATTTGTTAACGGTAATTGGCAGGCTCTTTACACTTGGAGTGACTCGGCTACCGGTTTGGCAGGCGTTATCATCAAGGGGGAGCGGTATGTAACCAGCGGAGATTACTATGTACGGGTTGAGGCCAAAATTTATGACTCTAGTTATTCTTTGTTGGAAACAGTTGTGCGTTTTTCGCCGATGATGAGTTATTAGGACGTATTTAAACAAGGAAGGATGATTATAATGAAACAATATTACTTTCTTAAGGAAGTAAAAATATTGATATTTACTATTATATGTGCTTTAGTTTTTGGACTTGTTGTACCTGAGTATGCATTTGCTGCAACAGCAAGTAAACAACAAGATCATCAAATTACTTTTGCGTGGTGCGCTGTTGGCATACCTTTACCCCAAACTCATGTGCTTACGGTTAATACATCAGAGGAATATACGGTAAATTCAGATAATTCTCATACAATCAACAAAATAGAAACCTTTACCGAAGCAGATAAGCCTAATAATCTAGAGTTATGGCAAATAACTGCAGTGATTACTCAGTCTGTAGGTTATGATAATACAAATTTCTCTAGAAATGATTTAACATATGATGGGAATATATGGTATTCTCCTGATTGGATTTGGGATAACAGATATAAGATTGTAAGTGTTTGGAAGGTACGCGGAACAGCTTATACGATTTACGGTACAGGAGGCATTGCGCTTTCGTATGATTGTATTCCAAATGCATTTGAGAAAAAAACTCAATTTAATGTTACACCTTAATAAATATATAACAAAAAAGGGGTTGTTAAAATGAAAATCAGCAAAATAAGCGTTTTACTTATCATTATTGCCATTATTTTTGTTGGCGTTATAGCGGCGGCATCCACAGGTTTTGACGCATTTTCGTTTGGTCAAAATGCCAACAATATCTTAAGCGAAGCTGATGGTACTGTAATTGCTACGGTTGACGGTGCGGCCATTTATGAAAGTGATTTACAGCTGGTGGCTCTTACCGCTAAATCCTTATCACCACAAAATGCTATTGATGATCAACAAATTCTTAATGATCTGATTAGAAAACAAGTTGTTTATAATCAGGCGGAAAAGCTGGGACTGGTGGTGCCGTATGAGCAAGCCAAAAAGTCAATCATCACTAATTATAATTTAATTAAATCTCTGGCAGAAAGCCAAGACGGCGGGGAGCGGGCTGACGCTCAAACCGCCTTAGGCGTCATTGAAGAATATATGCGGGGTTTTGGTTTGACTGAGGAGCAGTATATTGAGATGGCAAGTAAGCAGATGCAAAAAATAATGACTTATGGTGCTTGCTATAATCATTTTAAAGAGGGGTTAGCAAAAGATATTCAAGCTGATGCTTTTGCTGTCAATGAGCAATATGAAAAATATATTGATGATTTGCTTGCAAAAGCCGATATTCAATATGTAAATAAATAAAAAATTAACAGGCGGCATTAATGCCGCCTGTTTTATAAAAGGCTTTGTGTTATTATGACGGTAACTAAGGTGGTGTGAGAGTAAAGGAGGGTGGATACAAAATGAAATCTGTTATTATTAAAAATTCTCTTATTGTAGTAGCCTTGCTTTTATTGATAATACCGTATAATTTTATTTATCAACATTATAACAACCTGCTGATGATTCAATCTTTTATTGTCGGTATGGTTTATGCGCTCTTATGCGGCGCGGCTATAATTTTAATGGATTTATCAAACAGATTGGTTAATATGGCTTTTGCTTTGTTCTTTTTACTGTTTTGCCTGGTTAATATTTATTTTTATACATTTTTTGCAGACGGCAATGCTTTAGTGCTGTATTATTTAATGTTTGGCGCTTTATTAACGGCTACTCTTAAAAAAAACGGCACTGAGCAAAAAGAAAGAGAATGTAAAAATGATTAACAAGTTTAATGCTAAAAACCTGATATTGATGGTTGTTGTGCTTTGTGGGCTGCTTTTGGCCGCCTGCGGCGGGCAAGGCAAAACGGATAATGCGGAAAATAAGGAACCTGTAATTGCTACGGTGGACGGCGCGGCCATTTATGAAAGTGATTTACAGCTGGTGGCGC
>JAQVWQ010000100.1 GCA_028709615.1 Clostridia bacterium
CCTTATACTGTTGATAGGGCTGTTCAGCAGCGCAGGCGGTAAAAATAAGCATAAATATTCCTACGCAAAAAAGCAGAGCTATTATCCTTTTCATTGGTTCTCCTCGTAAGTATTATTAGTATCCTGGCCTATAAAATATCATCTTTTAGCAAAGCCTTTAAGCTGTTATACTCAATTAATTAACATTAGACCAACCCCCGGCAAATCCTCTTTGCCGGGGGCGTTGTCATTATAATAATAGATGAAAAAGGCTTTTATAAGACAGGTTATTTGCTGCTCAATAGCTGCTAAAGAGGATTATTAATAGTTAAAAAGACATCTCGTTTAAGCTTTGGCCTTTTTTAACAATCGGTAAAATCATTTCGTCCTTGGGGATCGAGCAATCAATTAAGGTCGGTTTGCCGTTATTCAAAGCCTTTTTAAGGGTAGGCTCAATATCCCCGGGATCCTCAATACGCAGGTTTTCAAAGCCGTAGGCCATTGCCAGCATTAAAAAGTTAGGGTTGCCAACCATATCAACGGCAAAATAATTTTCGTCGCAATAGGTATGCTGCAGCTGCCGCACCAAACCCAGTGATTTATTATTGAAAAGCAAGATTTTTACCGGCAGCTTTTGCGACTTAATGGTCGCCATTTCGTTCAAGGTCATTTGCAAAGAGCCGTCGCCTGTAACACAAATAACCGTTTGCTCAGGGCAGGCAATTTGCGCGCCTAAGGCCGCGGGCAGACCAAAGCCCATTGTACCCAAACCGCCGCTGCTGATAAACAAGCCCGGCCCGGCGGGGTGATAATGGCGGGCCGCTGTCATTTGGTGCTGGCCGACATCGGTTGTTATAATCGCCTTGCCCTCGGTCAGCTCGGTCAGCTTGTCGATAATTGCGCCGCCGTCAAGCAGCTCCTCGCCGCTTTCATCATTGCGGCGCCGGTCGCCGAAAACCAAAATGTTACGATCCTTGGCCTCCTCCAGCTCTACCAGCCAGTCTTTTTGCGGCTCAAGCTTAGCTTCGGCGCTAATTTCTTTAACAATCTCCCGCAGGTCGCCGACTATGGGAATACGCACCGCAATATTTTTGGCAATTTCCGCCGGGTCGATATCAATATGAATAATAGTGGCTTCGGGGGCAAATTTACAGCGGTCGCCCATTACGCGGTCGGAAAAACGCCCGCCCAAAACCAGCAGAGTATCGCAGTGCATAGCCGCCCAGTTGGCGGCGGGCAGGCCATGAATTCCCAGCATACCCAGACAAAGCGGATTGTCCTCTTTAATTGCTCCCTTACCCATCAACGAGGTTACAACAGGTATGCCGCCCGCCTCGGCCAAAGCCAACAGCTCAGCGGAAGCCTGAGCGGAAATAACGCCGCCGCCCGCGTAAATAAGAGGCTTTTGGGCTTTGGATAAAGCACTGGCCGCCAAACGGATTTGAGCTGGATGCCCCTTGTAATTGGGCTTGTAACCGGGCAGGTCAAGCTCGGCCGGCGCCTCTTTATGGCAAAGAGAGTTTGCCACATCGGAAGGAATATCAACCAGCACAGGGCCTTTACGCCCTGTACCTGCAATATAAAAAGCCTCGGCAATAATCCGCGGTATATCGTCGGCATTGGTGACAAGATAATTATGCTTGGTAATCGGTTGGGTAATACCCGTAATGTCAACCTCCTGAAAAGCATCCGTACCGACCATGGCGCGGGGAACCTGCCCGGTAATAGCCACCAACGGAATTGAATCCATATAAGCATTAGCCAAACCCGTTACTAAGTTAGTAGCTCCCGGCCCTGAAGAGGTCAGACAAACGCCCACCCTGCCGCTGGCTTTGGCATAGCCGGCGGCGGCATGAGCCGCGCCCTGCTCGCTGCGCGTTAAGATGTGTTTAATCTCCGCATGCGACAGCTCGTCATAAATAGCCAGCACCGCACCGCCGGGGATGCCGAATACAACCTCCGCTCCCTGCTGCTTTAAACCTTCTATCAGGGCTTGCGCTCCTGTTCTCATTTAGCGTCCCCTCCCTTTTTGCTGCCGGCCTTAATCCCGCGCGCCATAGCGATTTCGCCCGTTCGCACAACCTCTTTGATTCCGAAAGGGCGCAGGGCTTCCTCAATGGCGGCAATTTTGCTCTCGCTGCCCGTTGCCTCTATAATCAGCGAATTGGGGCAAAAATCAACAATATTGGCGCGGAAAATTGTTACAACCTGCATTACCTCGGCACGCTCTGCCGCGCCTGCCGCAACCTTAAACAAAGCCATACCGCGGTCAACATAGCTTGTACCTGTCAAATTATTGATCTTGATGACCTCTATGAGCTTATGCAGCTGTTTCATAACCTGCTCAATCGTGCCTTCGTCACCGTCAACCACAATTGTCATGCGCGAGATATTTTTATCCTCTGTCGTGCTGACGGAGAGGCTTTCGATGTTAAAGCCGCGGCGGCTGAACAATCCCGCTACACGAGCTAAAACACCCGTTTGGTTTACGACCATTACCGAGAGGGTCTGTTTCATAAAGCCTGCCTCCTTTTAAATAATAACAAGAGGGCGTGCCAAGGACACGCCCTCAGACTGCGTTGCAATTATAAAATAGGTTCGCCCGCTTCGGGTTTTTGGGCATATTCTTTAAAGGTCGCCAGCAAATCATTAAAGATCGGGCCGGGCTTACCTGTGCCAATAACGCGAGCATCATATTTAACGGCAGGTACCAGCTCGGCGGCTGTACCGGTCACAAAGCACTCGTCAGCGGTATAGACATCATAGCGGGTAAACAAAGCCTCTTTAACCTCGTAACCTTTGGCGCGAGCCAAATCAATGACGGTTTGACGGCTGATACCGCCCAGTGTACCGACAGAAAGCGGAGGTGTGGTAATAACGCCGTTTTTAATAATGAAAATATTGTCGGCGGTTGCTTCGGAAACATAACCCTCAGAATTTAGGAATACAGCCTCCGGTACGCCGATTAAGTTGGCCTCAATACGAGCATAAATATTGTTAAGGTAGTTTAATGATTTAACGCGTACATTACAGGATTCATTATGGTTGCGGCGAGTGGGTACAGTGGCCATTTCCAGACCGTTTTCGTAAACCTCGCGTGGGTAAATAGCAATTTGCGCGGCAATACAGAAAGTGGAGGATTTTTTACATTTAACAGGGTTTAAGCCCAAATCGCCGACGCCGCGGGTTACGACCAAGCGGATATAGCAATCGGAAAAATTGTTGACCTTGCAGGTTTCGGTAACAACCTTGATCATTTCTTCCTTGCTTTCGGCAGGGGTAATCATTAAAGCATGCAAACCGTCATAAAGACGATCGATATGTTCTTTTAATTTAAAAACGCGGCCGTTATAAGCACGAATACCCTCAAATACGCCGTCGCCGTATAAAATACCATGATCAAAAACACTGATTCTGGCTTCTTCTTCCGGAACAAATTTGCCGTCAAGATAAATTTTTAGTGACATTTAAAACACTCCTTTAATATATAATTAAAAAACTTTGATACCTTTTATTTTACTCCATTATTCTGCTTTATGTCAAGGGCTTGCTTATTAAATAAAAAAGCGGCTAAGCCGCTTTTATTTATTTATATTGTCTAATGCTGTTTTATCTCTGCTCCAGTGTCTGAGCATTAATTTATCTCCTGCGGTCGAAGAGAGCATCAGCTCGCTTGTACCCCTGCGGATCAAGGCTTTGGCTAAATTTATAGCCGGCTCCAAAACGCTTTCATTATCAACCTTGTTGATAACCGGCAACCAGCGGGCTTTTGGCGGAACATTTTTTTTACCGCCCAAATGCGACATCGCAACTTCGGCAGCCGCGCCGGCGGTTAAGACTTCTCCCTCATTTAAACCGCACAATTCAGATATCAACTCCGGCCGATGCATATGCAGAGAATCAATTGTATTGCCAAGACAATCAACACCGATAACATAAAGCACCAGGGTACTGCAAGGGGGAATCGGCGGCTCATGCTCGGCCGGGGCTTTAAAGGGCTTGCGTGAGGACCCGTCAGCCTCTACCAAAATATAATCAGTCACATCGTCTTCCAGCAGATCGTTTATAAAATCAGCAGAAAGAGAATCCAGCTTTTCGTTAACAATCCCTCCTGCCAAAGCAACTATTTCTCCTTTTAAAATCGGCTATGAATCAAGCTTAAAACGCAATTGTGATTCGTCTCCGATTAAGAGCCTGCGAATCTTTCGTTCATCTCCGGGAATACCAATTTTTGTTGTCGTGGTAATAACCACTCTTTTGCCCGCTCCGGCCAAAGCGTTGGCAATCAGATACATTAAGCTGGTTTTTCCGCCGCTGCCGACAAAGGTAATCACCTCTTTGGCATGTAAGTTGAGAGGCTCTAAGGCCGGCGGCAAAGCAACTTTTTGCATAAAGGGGGTAAAATGCTCAATAAAAGACTCCTTTAAAAAGGTATCGCTTTCTTTGATAAAGTGTTTATATGCCTTCATTAAAGCTTTGCCTTTAGGCGTGACCGCAGTAATTCCGCCGCCGGCTCCGCCCGCTTGACTTTCGATCAGAGGGAAGCCCACACGCAAGCCGGCCTGTTTTAAAAGGCTGT
>JAQVWQ010000101.1 GCA_028709615.1 Clostridia bacterium
TGATTGGCGGTGCCGAAGGTAAGCCGCTGCTGCTTTTGGCAACGGAAAAGCAGCATAAAGAAATTTGTCAGGGCCTGCGCCGTAATCAGTTTTCTTTACCGGAATTAGCAGAAAAAATCGAAGAAACTCTGCGGGTAATCAAATGCGATTATTGGCAGATTGCTTATGACGGCGGCAGGTTGGAGCTGGGTAAGCGCCCCCTGTTGATGGGTATTTTAAATATTACCCCCGATTCGTTTTTTGATGGCGGCCGTTATTTGAATTTACATCAGGCTGTTGACCATGTGCATTATTTACAGGCCTCCGGTGCGGATATTATTGATATCGGCGGCGCCTCCTCTCGCCCGGGACATGAGGAGGTCTCGGAGCGCGAGGAGTCCGACAGGGTGCTGCCTTTAATCGAAACCCTGGCAGATATTACAATTCCTATGTCGGTTGATACGGATAAACCAGCCGTGGCTCGTGATGCTTTAAAGGTTGGAGCTAAAATAATCAACGATATCGGCGGCCTGCAAAATCGTCAGATGCTGGAGCTGGCAGCTGAAAGTAAGGCTCCTGTGATTGTTATGCATCAAGGAGCCGATAAAAATGATTTAATGGGTGAAATAGAAAGATTTTTTACCGGTGTTTTACAACGGGCAGAGCAATATGGAATTGAGGAAGAAAAACTGATTTTTGATCCGGGTCTCGGCTTTGGCAAGGATACGGACGATAATCTGGAAATAGTTAAAAATCTTAAACATCTGCGGGTGTTTGGCCGACCTATTTTATTGGGATTTTCTAATAAACGCTTTATCGGTGATATTTTGGATAAACCGGTTGAAGATCGCTTAATTGGAACGGTAGCCGTTACCACCTGGGCGGTGGCGCAGCGTGTGGAAATTCTGCGCGTGCATAATGTCGAGGCTATCGGCCAGGCCGTCAGGATGACCGAGGCAATTATGTCCGGAAGGGCAGGATTAAATGGATAGAATTGTAATTGATGATCTGCATTTTTGGGGGGTTCATGGGGTCTATCCTCAAGAAAGGCTGCAAAAACAGGAGTTTATTGTTTCTGTAAAAATTTATCTTGATTTAAGCAGGGCTTCTTGCTCTGATGCGCTGGAGGATACCTTTAATTATGCGGAGCTGGTTCCTCAGCTAAAATCTATTGTTGAAGAAAAAAGCTTTTTTCTGTTGGAACGCTTAGCGGGAGAGCTTATTAATTGTATTTTTAGTTTCGACTTTGTTAAAAAAGCAAAGGTAGCTGTTACCAAAGCTAAGGCGCAGGTCAATGATTATAGCTTTGCGCCGACTGTTGTTTTGGAGCGGGAGCGGTAAATGGAACGAGTCTATTTAGGACTGGGCGGCAATATCGGCGATATGCGCGCCAATTTAACTGTCGCTGCGCAAAGGTTGAATGAGGCTGAGGGCCTTAAGGTGGTTACCAAGTCATCCTTGTATGCTACGGCGCCTTGGGGTAAAACCGACCAGGCGGAATTTTATAACGCTGTGATTGCCTGTGACTGCCTGTTATCGCCGCGGCAGTTGTTAAGCTTGTGCCAAAGCATTGAACGACAAATGGGACGAGAGCGTAAGGAGCATTGGGGGCCAAGGCTGATCGATATCGATATTTTATTGTTTGGCGACAGACAAATCAACGAAGCTGATTTGCACATACCACATCCTTATCTTGAGCAAAGAGCCTTTGTTGTTATTCCGCTCTTAGAAATTGCGCCAAGGTTAAAGCTGGCAGACGGGCGTTTTTTAGCGGATTTGCCTAGTGCGCGGTCAGTGACGGAAGTCCGTCGTTTGCAAAAAAATTTTTAACAGCACCCTAATCGGTGTTTTTTTTCTTGACAATTATTATAACAAGGTTTATACTTAACAACGGAAACCCTATCAACATTGTAGGAAATGAGGTCTTATTGTGAATATTTCCACTAAAGGCCGCTACGGCCTGCGTGCTTTATTGGAATTGGCAAAAAATACCAATCAAGAACCTATGCCCTTGGTTCAGATTGCCAAAGCCCAACATCTTTCTGAAGGCTATTTGGAGCAGTTGATGATGCCGCTGAAAAAAAGCGGTTTGGTTAAAAGTGTGCGTGGTGCACAAGGCGGTTATCTATTGACCCGTCATCCTTCGGAAATCCGTATTGACGAGGTAATGAGAATTTTGGAGGGGCCTCTTTATGTAACTTCTTGTGTTGGTGAGGGAGAAGGCAATATTTGCCAGGAGGACGAATGTTGTGCCGCCCGCGCTCTTTGGGAAGAATTACACAAAGCAACTACAAAAATTCTGCAATCATATTCCCTTGAGGATCTAATAAAGGGCAAAAACAAAAGATAAGGAAGATGAACAGATGAAACAAATTTATTTAGATCACAGCGCGACAACACCGACGCGCCCTGAGGTAATTGAACTTGTTTATGATTTAATGAAAAATCATTTCGGCAATCCTTCCAGTTTGCATCAAATCGGTGATGATGCCAGAGAGTATTTGCAAACCGCGAGAAAGCAGCTTACAGAAGCTCTGGGGGCGGCTGAAACAGAAGAAATATATTTTACCTCCGGCGGTACCGAGTCGGATAATTTGGCGATATTGGGTTTGGCCGAGAAAGTCGGCAAGGGACATTTAATGACCAGCGCTGTAGAACATCATGCCGTTTTGGATGCCTGCCGATATTTGGGTTCTCATGGCTTTGATCTGACGATTTTGCCTGTCGATCAATACGGTATGGTAGATCCTGACGAGGTTAAAAAAAATTTGCGGCCGGACACTTTTTTGGTTAGCTTGATTCATGCCAATAACGAAGTCGGCACAATCAATCCCGTAGCCGAAATCGGCAAGATCCTTAAGGAGGCGGAGGTTGTCTTTCATCTCGACGCGGTACAGAGCTTTGGCAAAATACCTGTTAAAGCAGATGAAACTCTGGCAGATATGATAACGGTATCCGGTCATAAAATCAACGGTCCCAAGGGGATCGGTGCTTTATATAAACGGCATGATTTAGAAATCAACCGTCGTATTTTTGGCGGAGGGCAAGAGCGCGGTTTGCGTTCGGGTACCGAAAATTTAACGGGGATTGCCGGTTTTGGTCTGGCTGCCGAGTTAAGCCAAAAAGAAATGGCGCAACACAGCGCTGATTGGCAAGCCTTAAGAGATCATTTGGTTGAACGCCTTTTATGCGAAATTCCTGACAGCAGACTTAACGGTCACCCCACCAAGCGCTTGCCTCACAACGCCAATATTAGTTTTAATTATATTGAAGTAGAGGCCCTTTTGTTGCATTTAGCATTAAACGGTGTCTGCTGCTCGGCCGGCTCCGCCTGTTCCTCCTCCACCGGTGAGCCCTCGCATGTTTTGGCTGCTATGGGACTGGCTCCCGAATGGGCGCATGGTGCCTTAAGAATGACAATCGGTATGGGGAACACCCAAGAGGAAATAGATGCGACTGCTGATCTGTTAAATAAAAAGGTTGAAATGCTGCGTTTGGCCTCACCGTATTATGATGTTAAAACGGGAGGTTCCTCCGGCTTAAAGCCCAAGGATTGATTGTTTTATATCTGCTCCGCGTGTATTCACGCGGAGCTTTTTGATGCATAAACTGAAAGCAAAAAGGCGGTAGGATATAAGATGACGGTTTTTTGGGTATTATTGGTCATAATCTCTTGTTGCTCTATTACGGCCCTTGCGGCCTTGCTTGCTTACAGTTGGCATTACTTACGCGTTTGCGAAAAAGAAGAATTGGAGGAAAATCCATAAGAGCAGAGAATACTAATAAGTCTAATATGCTTACACAAAGAGGTATATAATGAACATTTTTTTTGCGCAAATAAGTAACGAACATGAAAAACAAACTCATATTGATAAATCACTGTTAAAAAAAATTATGGTTTTTACCGCTTTATCGGCAATTATAGCTTTAACTGTATCTGTGGCAGCGGGTAACACCTTTATTAAAAGCGTACCGGCAGGGCCGCTGCCGTTGCCTCTTACCAATTCGGTTAGTGATTATGATTATTATTTACAAGGCGGAATAATTGTAGATGGCGGCGGTATGCAGCCTTATGTTGGCGATATTGCCTTCAAAAACGGTAAAATCGTGGCTGTTGGCGACAATTTAAGCCCTCGCGGTAATGGTATTATTCTTGATGCTTCAGGTTATTATGTTACACCGGGTTTTATTGACATTCATACACATGCCGATGAATATTGGGAGAAGGAAAACGATGGCGCGCCTATTTTAATGCAGGGTGTTACTACACAAATAGTAGGTAATTGCGGTACTTCTGTTGCCGATATTTCTGCATATTTGCAAGCTGCGGACGGCAGGGCAATTAATGTAGGTACCTTGATAGGTTTAAAAGCACTCAGACAGATGTTTATTTCCGACGGAGCAGCTTTGACTCCGGCCGTATTAAAGAAAATCTGTGCGCAAACTGCCGCAGCTATAGATGCCGGTGCCTTCGGTCTGTCCGTTGGCTTGGAATATTATCCTCAAAATAAGACAACAACCGAACAAATGCAGCAATTGGCCGAG
>JAQVWQ010000102.1 GCA_028709615.1 Clostridia bacterium
CTCAACGTTTGGGGTCTGCGGAAACATATCAAAAGGCAAAACAGATTGAATGGTATAAGCAGGTAATTGCATTGTATCAGCTAACTTCCCGCCGTCCGTATTAATAGTGTCTTTAGCTAGTAATCGTACTGTTAAATCGGCATTTTGTGCCCCGCTCATTAAATATTTTATATCCCGCGCCAAGGTGGCAGGGTTACATGAAACCATAATAATTTTTTTAGGAGCAAGCTGTAAGCAGGTCTTTAAGACTTGTTCAGCGCAACCGGCACGCGGCGGGTCAAGTATTATTACATCAGGTGTCAATATTGTTAAAAAGCTCTTATTTAAACTGTGGACCTTACCTCGATTATTTATATCAGATTCAAGCTCGGTATTATTAGATAAATCAGCGTTAAGCCCAACTAAACTGGGTAATATCTCCTCTGCTTTACCGCAAAAGAACTCAGCGTTATCAATGCCATTAGCTGCGGCGTTATACTTGGCCGCCTCAACAGCCGCAGCATAGCTTTCAACTCCTATTGCGCGCCCTGTTGATACTCCTTGTTCAGCGGATTTGGCAGATAGGTTAGTTAATTGCGCCGCTAGCGGCAAACTAATTGCACCGCTGCCGCAATAAATATCAAATATCTGCTCTTTACCCGTTAAAGCCGCGGATTTTATAATATGCGCCAGCATTGTTTCGCGCTCATCGCTGTTGACCTGCACGAAAGCCCCGGGCGAAATATAAAAATCCAGCCCGCCGATATTGTCATGTAATTTTTCTGCACCCCATAAAACATAGGTTTTGCCTGTAAAATTAAGATATATCTGCTTTATTTGCTCATAGGTATCTATGAGTTTAGCTGCTGTTTTAATAATCTTATCGGCTTCGCCATCTCCGACAAAGCCTACGGATATTTCACTTAAATTATTATTGGCCTGCAAAACAATTTGTCTTAAGCCATCGGGAAAATCAACGCAACATTTGCTACGCAAAAATGCCGCAATTTCATTGAATACCGCAGGTAAAAGCAAACATTCTGCAAACTGACAGACCTTATGCGAGCCTAAATAAAAAAAGCCCAGCTGCCAGCTGCCGTCTTTTTTTTGTACCTGCAATTGTATGCGATTACGGTAATAATATTGCCTTTTAGCAGGCGAAATGTTTTCAATTTTTATATCTTTAAAACCGCCGATCCGTTGCAGAGCAGACTCAACCATAGCTTGTTTTTGCCGCAGCTGCTCGCTGTAATCCATATGCAAAAGAGCGCAGCCGCCGCAGCTGCCAAAATGCGGGCAAGCAGGCTTAATACGGCTTAAAGAAGGCATTTTAACCTCTAAAAGTTCTGCCTCGGCATAGTTTTTTTTGTCTTTGGTCATACGAGCCAAAACAGCTTCGCCCGGTATAGTTTTACCAACAAAAACCACGCGGCCGTCAAAGCGGCCGACTCCCCGCCCTTCGCTATCCAAGGTGCCGCTAATATTTAACTCAATTATATTATTATTTTGCTGTTTATTCAATGGATAATTCCCCTTTTAACATCTTTATTTCGATTATATCACAACAGATTGAGCTATAATAGATGTATTTAATTATTTATTGAAATATTAGGTTTATTGTAGTATAATGTTGTCATTATTATGCTAAAATCGGCCAATAAGGAGCTGATAATATGAAACGCTTTTTAATGGGTAATCAAGCAATCGCCTTAGGGGCAATTAATGCCGGAGTCAATCTGGTTAGCGGATACCCCGGAACCCCTTCTTCCGAAATATTGGAAACTGTTGCCGCAAACAACCCCGGTGATATTTATGTTGAATGGTCTGCCAACGAGAAGGCGGCTATGGAGGTTGCTGCCGGAGCGTCTTATGCCGGAGCGCGGGTGATGGTAACAATGAAGCAAGTCGGTCTTTCGGTAGCAGCGGATGCACTGCTTTCGCTTGCTTATGTAGGTATAAAAGGTGGTTTTGTCGTTGTAGTGGCTGATGACCCCGGACCGATTTCCTCTCAGACAGAACAAGATAGCAGGTGTTTTGGCGTTTTTGCCAAACTGCCTGTTTTTGACCCCTCCTCTCCCGCGGAAGCCTATTTAATGATTGAGGATGCCTTCTTGCTTTCAGAAAAATACCAGATACCGGTCATTTTCCGTCCGACCACACGAATCTGTCATGCCTGCGCCGATCTTGATCATAATGATATACGAACAACCAATAAGCCCAGCGGCTTTATTAAAGACAGTAAATGGGTCATTTTTCCCAAACGGGCTTATGAAGGGCATTTGCATCTAGCCTCAGTCAGTAAACAAATTGCCGCTGATTTTTCGTGCTACGGCTATAACAGCATACAAGGTAATGGCCGTTTGACAATCGCGGCATCGGGTATTGCTTATCAGTACTGCCGAGAAGCCCTGGATTTGCTTGGGCAGCCGCAGATTAAGCTGGCTAAAATCGCTACGCCCACACCGTTTCCCGAACAATTTGCACTGAGCTTTTTACAAAACACCGATGCGGTTATTTGTATGGAAGAACTAGACCCTGTTATTGAAAAAGAGCTGCTGCAGGTTGTTGGCAAACATAATTTACCTATCAAGGTTTACGGAAAGCTGACCGGTAATCTGCCGGAAGCGGGCGAATATTCGGTTGAAACAGTTTCGGCGGCTTTAGCTGACATTTTGGGGATTGAACTGCCTAAAAATGAAATGCCCCAGCTTCCTGATTTACCTAACAGGCCTCCCGTACTATGCGCCGCCTGCCCGCACCGTGCTTCTTTTTATTTGGTTAAAAAAGCCTGCGCGGGCCAAGATGCCGTCTTTTCCGGTGATATAGGCTGCTACACGCTTGGCAATGCTGCCCCGCTTTCTATGGTTGATACCTGCCTTTGTATGGGCGCAGGTATAACCGTTGCGCAGGGGCTGCAAAAAATCAACCCCGAAACCTTACATTTTGCTTTTATCGGCGACAGTACTTTTTTTGCCTCCGGCTTAACGGGCACGGTCAATGCTGCCTATAATCAAACAAAAATTATTATAGTTGTACTTGATAACAATACGACCGCTATGACCGGCCACCAACCCCACCCCGGTACGGGACAAACAATGATGGGCGAAATCAGCGACAAAATAAGCATCGAAAAAACTCTTTATGCTCTGGGTATAAATTCTGTGGAGGTTTGCAATCCGCTGGACTGCGACAGAACAATGGCCGCCATTAAAAGAGCCATAGCTTTTCCTTCTGCATCGGCACTGATTATGCGTTCTCCCTGCGCTGTTAAAATTAAACAGTTTACGCCCGCTAAAATAAACACTGATAAATGCAGCGGCTGCGCTTACTGTATAGAGGAGTTGGGCTGCCCTGCGCTGACTAAACAAAACGGCATAATTACGATAGATCAAGAGCATTGCAAGGGCTGCATGCTTTGCACCCAAATCTGCCCCTGCGGAGCAATTGAGAAAGTAATTACAAAAGAAGAATAATTATACTATATGATTAAATAAATATTCGAGCGGTTTTTCCGTTTGTTAAAAAAGGATTGAGTTTATGAGCGGTTTTAATTGTATTATTGTTGGTGTAGGGGGTCAAGGCACCGTTCTTGCTTCCAAATTATTGGCACAAGCCGCTATCAACAAAGGATGGCACGCAGCCACAGCGGAGACTATCGGTATGGCTCAGCGTGGCGGCACGGTCGTGGGACATTTAAAATGCGGCGAGCATATTTTCTCTCCCCTGCTGGCCTTAGGTACGGCCGATTTGTTGATCGGCTTTGAACCTGCCGAAACAGTACGAGCCTTGCCATACCTAAAAAACGGCGGAGCGATTGTAGTTAACAAAACCCCCGTTATGCCTTTTGATCCCGACAGTAAATACAGCGGCTCTGCAGAATTGGGTTTTTTACGCCAACAAGTAGCAAAACTGTATATCGCCGACGGTGACTTGATTTGCCAAAACTGCGGCACAGGCAAGGTTTTAAATATCGCCTTATTGGGTGAGGCTGTACGGGCAGGATTTTTGCCCTTTTCGATTATGGATTTAGAGGTTGCCATGGAACAAATGCTACCTGAAAAATTGATAGCCATAAATATTAAGGCAATTAACGGTACTAAAAATAAAAATATTGTTTAAATGGAAGGACAAAAAAAATGAGAATGACAGATTATCAACGGGAACTGATTTGGAAGCAATTAGCAACCATTAAAGAGCGTTCCCCCTTTTACCGCAAAAAATATGCCGATATTGATTTAGCGGATATTAAAACGGAAGAGGATTTTTGGCAATTACCCTTATCGGCAAAAGAGGACTTGCGAGAAGCATATCCACTAGGCTTACAGGCTGTCCCCAATGAGGATATCGTGCGCATACATTCTTCTTCCGGCACAACGGGCACACCGGTAATCATACCTTATACAAAACAAGATGTGGATGATTGGACCGCAATTTTTAAACGCTGCTACGAAACGGCCGGTGTAACCAACCTTGACCGAATTCATATTACTCCCGGGTACGGTTTATGGACGG
>JAQVWQ010000019.1 GCA_028709615.1 Clostridia bacterium
TCGTATATTACCTCTTCTAAACCTCGCGGAGTACCTGCCAAACAAATTACACCTTTAACTGCAGATTTTTCAGCAGCAATCTTCGGCGCAGCCATTGCTCCCAAAGAATGTCCCAAGATATAGATATTGCCGTCAAAATTATCCTCTGCATAATCTACCAGCCAATAAACATCCTCTAAAAACTCTTCGTTTATAGTATATTTTTCATTTGCCAAAAAATTATTTTGATAAAAGCGTTTATTATAACGAATTGTCATTATTCCGTTTTTAGCCAAGGCGTCGGACAACTGCTTAAATGGCTTATTAGCGCCAACAGTTTCGTCATAATCAGTGCTGCCGGAGCCCTGTACCATAATTACTATGGGCGGATTATCCGCAGCTTTAGGAATGGCCAAAATACCCGTCAGGCCATACTCGCCAACGGCAAAGCTCGTTTCCTGATAAACCTCATTATCCTCTAAAACAAGCTCTTGGTTTAATGCAACAGGCTTGATCCAAAGTCCGCCGATTTTTCCTTTAGCATCATAAGACAAAGTCAAAAGCAAACCGTTTTGCGCTCCCGCTATCTTAGTATCGTTAAAGGCCAAAGTTGTTTCCGTATTAATCATTCCATTTTTACTTTCAACGCTGGTGCCTTTTATTTCAGAATATTCTCCTAAGCCGGCTACTGTCCTCTGCCAAGCTTCAGAAAGCTGTTCAACGGTGATTTTGCTCTGCAATTCAACGGTGGAATCCTGTAACACCCCGGCAAAATTACCTTCAATTAACATTTGCGCATGGATTTTGGCTTTTTCTATCGCTTGCTGTTCCTCCGGGCTCAGACCTTCAGGAGTGCTGTCAGCCGAACAAGCTGCCAAATTACAACAAATGGTTAAACCAATACAAAGCAGCAATATTCTCGTCATTTTCATAGCCTTTTCTCCTTAATTTAGATATTTGAATTTTTTCACCATTTCCGCTTGCAGTGCTTCTATCTGAGAACCGGATTTTAAAAGCAGCTCGGCATCCTCTCTGGCGGCATTAAGCAAAAGACTGTCCAAATATAAGCTGGCCACGCGAAATTCAGGCAGTCCATGCTGACGAACACCAAAAAACTCACCTGGGCCGCGCAAACGCAAATCCTCTTCGGCCAGCAAAAAACCGTCATTGGTGGAAGCCATAATTTTCATTCGCTCACGGGCAATCTGCCCCTTGGCATTATGCAATAAAATACAAAAAGCCTCTCCGCTCCCGCGTCCCACACGTCCGCGCAATTGATGAAGCTGCGCCAAGCCAAATCGTTCAGCGTCACGCACCAACATCACTGTCGCCCCCGGAATATCTATGCCGACCTCAATCACCGTCGTACTAACCAGCAAATTCAACTCACCGTCACGAAAAGCTTCCATCACCGCCTGCTTTTCTGCCGCTTTCATTCTGCCGTGAAGCAAGCCTACCTTATAGCCGCTATATAAATTCCTCAACTTCTCAAACAACTCGCTAGCGGAGGCCAAATCAAGCTTTTCCGATTCCTCAACCAGCGGGCAAACCACAAAAACCTGCCCGCCGGCAGCCATTTGCTTAGCCAAAAATTTATAAATACGCTCCTCATAATCATAACCTACCGCATAGGTACGCACAGGTTTACGACCGGGCGGCAGCTCGTCCAAGACCGAAAGCTGTAAATCGCCGTAAAGCGTCAGCGACAGTGAGCGGGGAATCGGTGTCGCCGTCATCACCAACACATCAGGGGCCGCACCCTTGGCCGAAAGCTGAACTCGCTGCATAACACCAAAACGATGCTGCTCATCGGTTATTGTCAACCCCAAATCGTGAAATTTTACGCCCTGCTGAATAAGAGCGTGCGTGCCTACCAGCACGCCTACCTCGCCGCAAGCAACCGCTTCTAAAACCCGCCTTCGGGTACTGCCCTTAACACTGCCGGTCAAAAGAGCGGTATTGATGCCAAATTGTCTTAAAAACGGCTCTAAAAAATTATAATGCTGTTCAGCCAAAATCTCTGTGGGAGCCATCAACACTCCCTGATAACCGCCGCAGGCAGCTTTGTGCAAAGCCGCGGCAGCCACAATAGTTTTACCCGAACCGACATCTCCCTGCAACAGGCGGGCCATCACCCGCTTGGAAACCATATCGGCATAAATTTCCCTTATCGCCCTTTTTTGTGCCTCGGTCAACTCAAAAGGCAAAGCAGCAAAAAATTCTTCCTCTTTACTTTTTTTGTTGTTATGACAAACAGCAGGCGTAAGGTCCTGATAACGGTTAGATTGCACAGCCAGCTGCAAGAGCAGCAATTCCTCATATGCCAGGCTGCGCCGCGCCTCCTCCTGCTGCTCGTAATTTTCAGGAAAGTGCATATTATACACAGCCTCACCGCGTCCTATTAAACCTCGTTTTTGCCTTATTTCAGACGGTATCAATTCGGGAATATCCCCACCGTATTTCTCCCAAGCTATTTTGATTGAGGCACGCAATATTTTTTGCGACAGTTTATCCGTTAAACGGTAAATAGGAACAATAGCAGCTTTAAAATCCTTCGTTACAAACTCAAAATCAGCAACAGCAATTTGCAGCTCCCCGCGGTAACGAGCTTCAACCTTGCCGCGAACAACAATTTCCACGCCTTTGATTAGCTTGTTCAGCAAATAACTTTGGTTAAACCAGACCGCACGAATATAACTACCCTGCTCATCACGGAGCAGGGCAGAAATAACAACCAAATGCGGTCTTGGACGCAATAATTCACTTTCCAGCACAATGCCGCGAACTTGCCCCACCTCGCCAAAAGCTAAATGAGCAATAGGCGTAATCTCTCGCCTATCTTCATAAGCCCGAGGAAAAAAGAAGAGTAAATCGCCAATGGTATTGATCTCCAGCCTTTTCAGCAAAGCGGCTCGTTTAGTGCCAATGCCTTTTAAATAAGCAATAGGCGTGTTAAGCGGCGAAACAGTTTCCGGGTTTAACTCCTTTAAAGCCTCATTATTTGTTGCCAATTTTGGCAGAAAAGCAGACAACTCCTCTATTTGCTCCAGCAATTGCGGTCGGTCTTTAGGCGCACTGCGCTCATAACGAATAGCCAAATCCTCTAGTTCTTGATTGTTGTTTTTTTGAGCAAACTCCAAAAGATAGGCAGCAAAACCGCCAAACACCGAAGAGTTTAAATAGGTTTTTTTTTCTTTAGCACATAAGTCTGCAAAATCCAAAGCCATAAAAACACAACTCCCAATACAAACTATTAAAGCAGCGAGCCATAAAAAGTTCCTATCGGCAAACGCACAAAGCATAAAATACGTTCAGGCTGTATAGTAAGCAGACTTAAGAATTAGCTCTGACTTTAAAACTATTCAACAGATACGAGAAAATAATACAAGGGCTGCCCGCCGTCATAGATCTCCACATCTAAATCGGAATATTTTTCAATCAGCTTTTCTTTATATTCATCAGCCTGCTCTTGACTGATGTCCTCACCGTAAAAAAGCGTAATAATATTAGGCTCGTCAAAGTCAGCAACCATTTTATCCAAAAGGTGCTCTAAGGTCGAATAAATATCCTTGCCGATACCGACAATACCGCCTTCGTAAACGGCTAAAACATCCCCTGCTTCAATATCAAAGCTATTAAAGTTAGACTCACGCACAGCATAAGTCAATTCACCTGATTTTACTTCGGCAATCGCTTCGTTCATTGCCGCGGCATTGGTGATTGCACTGGCTTCTGCATCAAAGGTCAGCATGGCACTGATCCCCTGCGTCACAAACTTGCTGGGCACAATCACGATTTTTTGTTTTGTTAACTTAGCCGCTTGTTCTGCCGCTAAAATAATATTACTGTTATTGGGCAAAACAATGATTTCCTGAGCATTGATTTTGTCAATAGCTTTTAACAGCTCTTCAGCAGAAGGATTCATTGTCTGGCCGCCGCTCAGCACAACTGCACCCATTTTTTCAAAAACAGTAGCCAAACCATCACCCGAACAGACGGCCAGCACACCGCAATTCTGTTGAGGTGCAGTCTTAACCTCGGTTTCAACAGAAACCTCCTGATCCGGCTCGGCAGATGTTTCAGCTTGATTGTTTTTTAATACTTGCTGACTATGCTGAAAACGCATATTATCAATTTTAATATCACAAATCAAGCCTTGTTTGGCTGCGTATTGTAATATTTTCCAAGGCTCATTGGAATGAAAATGAACCTTAACAAGCTCATCAGTGCCCACTACCAGTAAACAGTCGCCCTTAATATTTTTATCATAATAATTACGAATCAAATCTACAGGCAAATGTTTGCCTCTGATAATCAATTCAGTACAAAAACCGAATTCTATATCATCAGAAACTACCGTCATAGTTTTGCTGTCTATGCCCGTATTTTTTGTAAAATCAGCATCTGCCACTACCGTTTGGCCGGTAACCGCTAAATAACCGCCTTCAATAATGATCAAAATACCTTTACCGCCGGCGTCCACCACCCCGGCCTGTTTTAAAGCAGGTAAAAGGTTGGGCGTATTGGCCAAAGATTTTTCACCCGAGGTCAAAGCGGCTTTAAGCATTTCAAACATATCTTCGCCGCCGCCGTCAACATAAGCTTTGGCGCCGGCTGTTAAATCTTTAAATACGGTTAAAATTGTACCCTCAACAGGCTTCATAACTGATTTATAAGATAAATCAACGCCTTTTTGCAAAGCATTAACAAATTGTCTGGTCGTAACTTCCTTGTGATTTTTTGCTAAACTTTGAGCAAATCCACGAAAAATCTGTGATAAAATAACGCCCGAATTTCCGCGTGCGCCCATCAATGCGCCCATCGAAAAATCTCCGCAGGTTTTGCCGATATGACCGGCATTATCGACAGAAATATTTTTAACTGCCGATGAGATTGTCAAATACATATTAATACCGGTATCGCCATCAGGCACAGGAAAAACATTTAAAGCATTTAAGGCCTCGCGGTTAGCGGCCAAATGCTCCAGTGCGCCCTGCATAAATACAGTCAGCTGCGCAGCGTTCATAGCTTTGGATACCACTAAAGCACCCCTCCTTTGAGGTAGAAAAATTAGCGGAAACTAATCGAGCATTTTTATTCCGCTGACATTGATTTCAACCTTATCGACCTTTAAGCCGGTGAATTTTTCTACTATATATGTGACGTTTTCAACTATATTTTGTGCAATAATAGGAATATTGGTGCCATAGCCGACCACAACATTAACCACAATTTGTAAAGTTTCACCGTCATATTTAACATTAACGCCCTTGGAAAGCGATTCCTTTCCTAAAAGCTGAGTTAAGCCATCGCTAAAAAAGTTTGAAGACACCATTCCGACAACGCCGATACATTCGGTCGCGCCTACTCCGGCTAAAGTAGCAATAACCTCGCGGCTGATAGTGATTTTTCCCAAAGAATTATCAGATTGATTATTAGTCAAGGTAAGAGCCTCCCTTCAATTTTTCGTTCATCTTTTATTATACATCATATTTACAAAAAAGAAAACCTCTGTTTTGCGACAAAAAACATAAAAACGCCGTTTTAAAACAAACGGCGCTTTGAGAGCTACTGATTTAAAATTAGATTGCCCTTTTAACTTTGCCGGAACGCAGGCAACGAGTGCAGGCAACAACTCTTTTAGGCGAACCGTCAACAATGGCTCTGACCTTCTGCAAATTGGGCTTCCACTGTTTTTTTGTACGGATATGGGAGTGGCTGATGCTCATGCCGGTTTGTACGGTTTTACCGCAAATTTCACATTTAGCCATGGTACAACACCTCCTTATTAATTACCTTATGGCTATGCCTTTATTAAAAAACAAGGGCATCAAAATACACAGCACTTAGCTATTTTATCAGAAATTATCTCATTTGGCAAGGGTTTTTATAAATATTTTTCACCAAACGGAGTTTTTTTTAATAATAATGCATTAAAAGAACTATCGAGGTGAACAGCTTGAGAAGCTTGGAAGAAATAGAAGAAAAAATAATAGATTATCAAGAGCAGCTGCTCTACGCCGTAGAAGAAAAAAATCTCTACGGAAAAAGCCTTTCTCCCGACATCGACCTGCTGATTTTTGCCCTTATAGATAAATTGGAAATACTGTTATGGATAACGGAGCAAGATCCGGACGGTGAGGACTTACTTAATAAACTGCATATAGCCAAAAACTAAACAAATAAACCGCCCTCTAAGAGCGGTTTATTTATTAACATTTTATTCAGCCACAGCTTCCTCGGCAACCTCCATATTATTAAAAGCTCTGTATATAGCAGCTTTTTTTCTGGCGGCCATATTCTTATGAATAACCCCCTTTGAGGCTGATTTATCAAGCAAACTGATAGATTCATTAAGTTGAGCTTGAGCGGCTTCTTTATCTCCCTCAACAACAGTGGCGGAAAACTTTTTAAGCTGAGTTTTCATTTCCGATTTAACTGCGGCATTTTTTAAACGGCGGCTTTCGGCAATTGCAACACGCTTTTTAGCGGATTTAATATTAGGCATTTTTTCACCTCCCTAATTTAACCTGTATATATTAAATATTTATTTTTACCAAAAAACAAAGGTAATTATAACATAAAAAAATTAAAAATGCAAGCCTTTTGTAATGGTTTTTTATTAATTATTGTAACAAATTCGCAAGAGCGCTGTCTCCAAAAGCTCCGCTATTTCTCCTTTGCCGCTTTTTTGCGCCACATCTACGGCTAAAAGCAACTCCATAGACCGCAGATAATCTCTGCTGCCAAAAGCATTACGCCATTTATAATGTTTTTCCGCAACATAAAAATGCAAACCGAGCTTTGCTGCAATATCATTGGCGCGCAGTCCGTCTTTGGCTAGCTCCGATACTAAGAGCGCATTATGCAGGTTTTTTGCCAACAAAGCCAAAATCATTTGTGCTGCCTCTCCTTGCCTCAAAAGCTGCAAATAGGCATCAACCGCCTGCTTCCCCCGACGGGCTAAAACCGCATCCGTCAAAGCAAATACCGAAAGGTCACTACTGCCGGAAGCTATTTTCTCCACATCCAATGCTGTAATTTTCTCTTGCTCCTCGCCCACAAATAGACAAGTCTTATCAAGCTCGCGCGAGAGGATTTCCAAAGAGCCACCGCTCAAAAAGGCCAGCATCGATGCAGCACGGCGTTCAGCGGTTTTACCCCTTGTTTTTAAACAGCGTTCAATATAAGCTTCTTGCTCAATGAGCGTAAGAGGAGCAAATTCCTTGATTTTGCCCTGCTTTTGCAGTAATTTAAAAAGCTTGCTTCTTTTATCAACAGACCCATAATGCAAAAAAACAAGCACATTTTCCTCGGCAGTAGCAAAATATTCCTCTAAGGCCTCAGTATCACGGTTAGCCTGCTCCTTGCCTTTTTCGTCACCCTCGCTCTCATCGGTGTTTTTCTTTTTTTTACCTTTAAAATAATCGGCATTTTTCACAATAACCAGTCGTCTGCAGGTAAACAAGCCGCCGCCGGCAGCAGCAGAGCAAACTTGCTCCAAACTGACATCTTCACCGTCGTATTCCTCAATGTTCCAGCTGGCCGCCAAAGAATTATCGCCAAAAACGGCAACCTTTAATTCTTCAAGAGCCTGCTTTTGTAAATATGTCTCCTCACCAAAAAACAAATATGCCGGATAAAGCTGCTTGGTCATTATAAAAACTCCTCTTTTCTACCGCTAAAACTTTGTACTTTTATTTCTTTTCCGTTACAAATAAAGCTAAGTGCCCCATCAAGGTCGGTACGAAATAAAGCAATATCCCGATCGGTAAAATAATCTGTAACAATTTTAGCGGGATGCCCAAAAGTATTTTTACGGCCAACGGGAACAACCGCAGCCAACAAGGGCTGTGAATTATAAAACCTTTTATTAAAACCGTCGGCACTGCCATGATGCGATATTTGTATAACTTCAGCTTCCAACGATGTTAAATCTGCCAACTGCTCTGAGCCCAAATCACCCGTCAGCAAAAAGTCCTGCTTGCCATAGCTGATTAATACTGCCAGCGAATTTTCATTAAGCCCCTCATCTTTAATATGTTGAAGCGAAGGCGCGCAAACGACATTTATTGTTAAATTATTCTCTTTAAAAATAATCTCCCCTGCCTCGGCAAAAATTATTTGTGCATTAAAAGCCTCCGCCTGATGCAAAAACTGCTGCTGCAAATCATTTCCGCAAAAAGACCTGCTTGTAACTGCCTTTTTAACAGGTATATACGGCATTAAGGCAGTCAGGCCGCCAATATGATCAATATGCGGATGACTGGAAATTATAAAATCCAACTCCCGCACACCGCGACATTGCAAATAAGGCAAAATCACATACTCCGCAATACTATCGGAACCCGAAAAGCTACCGCCGCCGTCATATAAAATATCGGCGCCGCCGGGCGTAGAAATATACACACACAAGCCCTGGCCGACATCAAGAAAGGAAACCTCCAGCTTACCGCAATTACTGCCATAAGGCAGCAACAGACAAACCGGTATCAGCAAGACTGCGAAAACCTTTGCTCTGCGGCTCCAAAATTCCGCAATATAGGGCAACAGTATTAAAAAACAAATTAAAATAAACACGACCGCCAACGGCGGTTTGGCAACAGTGGTATGTAAAAACGGCAACTGCGCACCCCAGGCAGAAATTCGATATAAGAGCTCACAAAGCAAACCGTCAGCTGCTATACAAAATGAATACAACGGCAAAGACAAGGTCAGCAGTAAAGCAGAAAACATTGCTAACACAACAACGCCGCCGGCTAAAATATTAATAAAGGGCATCAACAAAAAACCAACAAACGATAATTTATAAAAATAATAGGCTACCAAAGGCATCACGGTCAGACCGGCAGCCAAAGAAACCGACCACAAGTGCTTAAAAGGCAACCGTAAAGGCAATAGCCGTAGAAAAAAGTTGTTTAAATAGACCAAGCCAAAGGCCGCGCCGAAGCTTAACAAAAATCCGGCCTGAAAAAGCTGTAACGGCTGATAAACCAATAAAACAAAGGCAGCAAAGGCAATGGACGAATAAAAATTAGCTTTTTCGTTAAAACAAGGTGCCAACAAAACAAAGGCAGCCATCAAGGCGGCCCTTAAGACCGAAGGCGAGTTGCCGACCAGCAGCAAATAAAAAACAACAAAAAACATGCCTACCAGCAGCCGCCAAAATCGATATCGATATGAAACGCCTGTCAATAACAGTGCTGCCATCAGAACAATTGTAATATGTAAGCCGGATACGGCAAAAACGCTCAATACGCCGGCATTAGCAAGTATCTCCCGCTGATTTTTGCTTAATTCGCCCTTTTCGCCAAGAAAAACCCCCTTTAAAACTGCCGACTGCAAATCGGGCAAATCATCAATAGCCGTGTTGAGCTTAGCGCGGATTTTACCGACCGCGTACAACAACGGATTGCCTCCGATACCAACCTTAATAAGCGCATCATCGCCGTAACAAGTACTGACCGTCCCTCCTATACCGCTAACCTGTAAGGAACGCAGATAATCAAACGAACCGGGATTACCGTATTTATCGCCACGCCAAACAGTTCCAAAAACGATCAATTTATCGCCGTAATAAATTTTATTGTCACGATAATAAACAATGACATCCGGCCCCCGGTAATAAAGGTCGTTCATTTTCTCGATCTTAAAGCGAAAAGCACCGGTATCCTCATTAGCGGCCTGAGAATTTTCTAAAGCTGTTCCGCAAAGCTTAACCTCCTGTCCGTCCCCGGCAATAAAGGCTTTCGGCTCGGTTATACCGCTTGCCATCCAAATTACACCTAAAATCAGCAGACAAAACATCGCTAGTGCAAGGCTTGATTTTTTATAAGCGTATTCCAATAGCAACAAACAGGCCCCGCCGATTATTATACATAAACAAGCGGGAAGCCATAATGCTTGCGCCAAAAAGAGGCCTAAAATAAAAACAGCTGCAAGTAAACAAAAGGGCTGCCTACGGGCGGCAGCCCTCATTTTGAACAAAATCTGTTTTGCTTCTTGCCCAAGTTTCACTTATTTGGCTCCAATGTAAATTTTCTGGCGCGACCCAAAGCATCCGCCTTTTTCATAGCTTCGACAAAATCCTCAGGGCTATGAGCCGTTTCCTTATAAGCATTAGGGGCGGCTGCGATAGCCTCGCCCAGCTTCAGCAAAGCCGTTGCCGATATATCAGCCAAATCCAAATCGGCAAAAGTTGTCGGTAAACCGAGTTTAACACATAAATCGCATAAAGCGGTAATTTCTTCAGGTTTGATATCCTCGTTTAAGTAAGCAGCGGCAACAGTTCCAAAAGCAACCTTTTCGCCATGCAAAAATTTGTGAGTTTGGGGAAAGACAGTCAAGCCGTTATGGATGGAATGAGCTCCGGCAATACCTGTATTTTCATAACCGACGCTCGACAAATGAGTAATAGCCTGCAAAACATTTTCAAATGCCGGGGTTACCTGATGTTCGGCGGCATCCTTAGCCGCTTGCTCGGCATACTCATTAATTATATCACGGCACATTTTAGCGGCTGCCTGCGGCAGCAAAGCCTGCTTACCGCCGGGAATATTGTCAAAATTACCTTTTTTACAAACTAACGCTTCGTAATAAGTTGACATTGCGTCACCGATGCCGGCGATAAAAAAGCGTACGGGAGCATTAGCGATAATCCGGCTGTCAACCAATACAACATTAGGATTGGCCGGCGAATAAATACTTTTTACATAAACCCCCTCACGCGTATAAACAACGGTACCGCAAGTAGAGCAAGCATTTGTTGCTGCAATTGTCGGAGCAATAATCACAGGCAGGCTCATTCTTATTGCTGTAATTTTAACAGCGTCAATTATTTTACCTCCGCCAACACCAATTAACACAGAAGCAGCGGAAGCCTCGGCAGCCTTGCATATCCGGGCCAATTCTTCTTCGCAGCATTCCTCTTCAAAAACCAGCATTGTACCATTACCAATCAAAGGTTTAATCTGTTCGGCCAAGGGCTCGCACACCAAAAAGAAGCCCCTGCCGCCAAAACGCTCAACCAAGGAAGGCAATTCACTGATTGCGCCTTCACCCAATATATACCTTCCGGCAAAAATGGCAATTTTATAATCAGACATAAAAATCCTCCTAAAACAAAAAGTTATAATAATTATATTCTTATTCAAGGTCTATGTCAACGGAACTAATAATGGTTTACCTTCATTAAGCAAATAAAGGGAAACCCCTTTTTGTTCACATTTTTGCAGATGCTCTATTAAATTAGCTCTTTGGAGCTCCAGCAAATCACCGTAGTTATTATAATGATTCAGTATCTGTTCGGCAATATCCGGTAACTGCCGCCCTGTAACAGGTGTAAGACAAAAATCGTAAACAGATTGGTTAAAACCGTCTCCCCTTTTTGCCCGATTGATATAAAAATACTCATATTGACCGTCGGATCTTTTTGTAAAAGTCACACAAACAGGCTCAAAAACGGTCTTGTCTTTAACCAAAATCTTACCATACAAATGATAATAAACCGCATAAACAGTAGCAAAAACATTCATCATATCAGCTTCCTCGTATCTACCAAAAATGCGGGCAGAAAGCACAAAAAAACTGGGCTTTTCATTAAATTCACGCCAAGAATATACATCATAAACCAACTGTTCATAAAAATTGTCACCGCTGTAGGTAAAATCAGGCAATAAAGTCATTTTACCTTCGGCCATAATTTGTTCAATGGGTTTACCTTCATATAACAGGCCGCTCTCATGTTGATAAATATATATATTATTAAGCTCCGAATGCAAAAAAAAGCCCAATAATAAAAGGGCAGCAAGCATCACTAAAAAAGCAATTATAATCTTTTTAATCATTTTTGCTCGCTCCTACAAAGCCGCTCAATTTTTCCGCTCCTACAAAACCGCCACATTATATAGTTAGTATATCATATTTTGTCAATTATAATAAATCGTTTTTTATTATGTCAGTTGAGGTGTAACAATAAAGGTTTATTTACAGTTGTTGTTAAAATATTTTTTTAAAAACTCTTGCACTGTTTTAAATTTTGTTATATACTAGAGTGCAGTTAATTTAGATGCGGGTGTAACTCAGTGGCAGAGTTCTAGCCTTCCAAGCTAGCTATGTGGGTTCGATTCCCATCACCCGCTCCACACTTGCGCCAGTAGCTCAGCTGGATAGAGCAACGGACTTCTAATCCGTAGGCCGGGGGTTCGAATCCCTCCTGGCGCGCCAGTATTAAAAGCCCTGCATTTACGCATTTACCTGCGTATTTATGGGGCTTTTGCTTTGTATAATTTGCTAAATTTAAGGTTGATTTCTGCCGATTTTTGCCTAAAAAGTTGGGGGAAAGGTGGGGGAAATTTGGCCTCCGCGTGCAGTTTGCGTGAAGTGCGCACACAGTAAAATTGATTTTCTTCGATGTATAAAACTTGAATATTTATGCTTTAGCAATTTATTTTAAATCTTAAAAAGCAATCCTGAATCTAATGGTAATTATTGCCTGACTTTAGCTGGCAATTACTAAGAATATAGGGTTTTACCTTCTTGCGGAAAAAACACGAGAATTATTGCCACCTTTTTAGCAATGTATCCTTTAGACTCCTTGTCCAAAACATTTGTTCCGATAACCGATAATTAAATAAAATAAATAAACGCCCTTATAAAAGGCGTTTATTTTAAATTTCTTCAATACCTCTAAGGTATTCTTTAGCCGCCGCCAAAGCTCTGGCCCGGTGGCTGATTTTATTTTTTTGCTCGGCAGATAGCTGAGCCACGGTTTTATCGTAATGCGGCAAATAAAAAAGCGGGTCATAACCAAAACCGCCCTCGCCCGCATAATCTTCGGCAATTAGGCCCTGCAAACGCCCGCAAAATACCTGCTGGCCTCCCCCAGGCAAGACGACCGCAATTACACAAATAAACGCCGCTTTACGCAGCTCCCTTGGCGTACCCTTCAGCTCCTTCAGCAATTTACTGTTACAATCAGCAGACGAGCATCCTTCTCCTGCGTAACGCGCCGAATAAATACCGGGCGCGCCGCCCAAAAAATCAACCGTCAGCCCGCTGTCGTCGGCAAGCGTAATTAACCCTGTATAAGCGGCAGCAGCTCTTGCTTTCAGTAAAGCATTTTCGGCAAAGCTATCCCCCGTTTCTTCCGGTGCGATATAGTCAGGGTAATCGGCTAAAGACAGAATCTGCCAATCCTCATCAGCCAACAACGCTTGCAGCTCGCGTAACTTACCTTTATTTGTACTGGCCAAAAGAAGCTTCCGCACAACTCACACCTTCCTTTGCACCAAATAATCGGCTAAAGCATTTAAAATCAGTCCCCGCTCACCTAAAAAGGCAATAGCCGCCTTGGCTTCCTCCACCTTTTCTTGAGCCATTTGCTCAGATGCCGCAATACCCAAAAGTACCGGAAAAGTCATTTTATGCTTAATCATATCGCTGGTACGGATTTTTCCGCCTGAGGCATTAGCCTCGCGTAAATCCATTACATCATCAATAATCTGAAAAGCCAACCCGGCGGATAAAGCATAACGATGCAGAGCTTCCTGCGTTTTTTTGTCGGCGCCCGCTAAAATTGCCGCGCTTACCAACGAAGCGAGGAATAGCTTACCCGTTTTGTTTTCGTGTATATACAATAAGGCTTCCAAATCGGTATTGCCCATATTGGCCAGCACATCAACGGCCTGTCCGGCCACCATACCGCCCAAACCGGCGCAATCGGCCACCATTTCCATAGCGTTCATTAAACGGTTCGCATCAAGCATGGCTCTGTTTTTCATCATAGCGATAAAAGCATAGGTTAAAAGTCCGTCACCGGCTAAAATAGCTGTTGACTCACCAAAAATTTTATGCACGGTCGGTTTGCCGCGGCGAAAATCATCATCATCCATAGCCGGCAGGTCATCGTGGATTAAAGAATACGAATGAATCATTTCAATGGCAGCGGCAAAGGATAAATAAGGTTTTCGCTCCGTGCCGAGCGCGTCTAAAACGGCAAAAAAAGCTGTGGGGCGTAAGCGTTTGCCACCGGTAAACACTCCATAATTAATAGCCTTGATCAGGCGCCCGCAACGCTCATCATCAGCAGGCAACAATGCCTTTAGCTCCGCTTCCACATCGGCTGCAGCTCTTTCCATAAAAAGCTGTAACTGTTTTTCCATAGCTTATTCCACCCCTTTTTTCTCCGATAATTGCTCAAATCGCACCTCGGCAACAGCCAACTGCTCGCGGCAAAAAGCCAAATGCTCCACACCCTCACTGTAAGCAGCCAGCATTTCATCTAAAGACAATTCATTTTTTTCCAGTTTTTCAATTATCTCATTCAAACGATTTAAAGCCTGCTCAAATGATAATTTTTTCTTCCCCATCCGTAATCTCCTTTCCCTCCAGCGCGCAATGCAATTTTCCGTCTGCCAGAAGCAAACTGATTTTATCACCTATCTGCACCTGACCCGCCGAACGGATTATATTACCTTGATTATCCCGGGCCAGAGCATAACCGCGATTAAAAACAGCTGCGGGAGACAAGGCGTTTAAACGCAGCCCTGCCTGTTGTAATTGATTGGCAGCATCATCTAAGCTTTTTTTCATCAATCGTTGTAATTCCGTTTCTATGCTGTCAGTATATTGCATTTTATCGTCTAAAAAGCGTCTGGGAGCAAGAAACCCCGCGCGCGCCGCCAAGCCTTCAAGCTCTGAATTTAGTTTTTGCAAACGAAAAGCTGCCGCCGCAAACAAAGCTCTTTGTTTGGCTTTTAACTGTTCCAAAAGCTCTTGTCGGTCGGGAACAGCCAACTGAGCGGCATGCGTAGGTGTAGCAGCCCGCACATCGGCCACCAAATCAAGTAAAGAATAATCGCTTTCATGCCCCACGGCGGAAATAACAGGTAAAGGGAAATTAGCCGCCTGCCGCGCTACCTGCTCATCATTAAATGCCGACAGATCCTCTCCCGAGCCGCCGCCTCTACCGACAATCAATAAGTCACAATCAGCGGCAGAGGCCGCCTTACGCAAAGCTGAGCAAATCGATTGCGGAGCGGTCACACCCTGTACCAAACAAGAAAAAAGCTGTAAAACAACCGCTGGGTTACGATTTGCGGCAATCCGCTTAATATCAGCCCAAGCTGCGCCTTCAGCGGAAGTAACTACTGCTATTTTAAGGGGAAAGGCCGGCAGAGCCCGCTTTTTCTCCTGGGCAAATAAACCCTCAGCTTCTAACTTTTTTTTTAGTTGTTCAAAAGCCAAAGCAGCTGCACCCGAACCGGCAGGTATCATTTCTTCAACATAGATTTGACAGTTGCCGTCCCTTTCATAAACAGAAACTGTCCCAAAAACCAAAACATCCATACCGACCTCAGGCATAAATGATAAACGGCAAGCCTGATTGCGAAACATCACGGCACGCAAAGCAGAGCTGCCATCAGTTAATGTCAGATAGATATGCCCGGAGCTGTGTCGTTTAGCAGAGGATAACTCTCCCCTCAGCCATAGACCGCATAAAAAGCTATCTTCTCGGAGCAGCTCTTTTAAATAATAGGTTAATTGAGATACAGTATAATATTTCTGTTCCATAATAGTATAAACACTCTCTTAATAATATTTTTTTACAAAATCTATCAATGGTGTTGTAAAATTATCTTCCGCGTAAAAGCAGTTTTTATGCCGCAAAAGCAACCGCTATTTGTTTTTGTAGCCATTAGCCGTAAAAAGAGCAGCTACACCTACTGCGTTATCCCCGGCATACTTGCGATCGGCAAACAAGACCTGCGCGCCGCCGATCTGCCCGCCGATGATCTCCCTTATTTGCTCGTTAGCCGCTACGCCACCAAAAACAACTGTCTGTTTTAAACCGCTTTGAGCAATATGGTAAGCAATAGCCGTTTTCAATGAGTTACCGATATTCTCCAGCACAGCAAGTGCCAGCTCGGCCTCGTTAATGCCTCCGGCTGCCAAAAGCCGGTCACAAGCGCTTTGCGGACCGGTAAAAAACAACCGGCCCTCCTTAGCTGCCTGCGGCAGCTTGTACATGCCGCCTAACGCTTCTTTGGCCAAATTCTGCATATAAGGGCCTGTCGGAAAAGGCAAGCCCAGGGCCACCCCGACACGATCGATATATTGCCCGGGAGCTAAATCGCAGCTGCCGCAAATTTCCACCAAATAAGCTGATTGCCCACGCTTCACACGCAATATTTCGCCCGTACCTCCCGATAAATGAACGGCCAAAAACTCCCTGCCAATACTGCTTGCCGCCGCACCCAAAGACCATAAAGCGGCAGATAAATGCCCCTCTTGATGGCTGGTTTCATATAAAGGCAATCGTAAAGCGGCAGACAGGGTTTTGGCAAAATTTTCGCCTGCCTTAAAAACAGGCATATAAGAATCCAGCAGCGGTCTTGGCTTAACAGAAACAGCAATACCGGTCAACTCGGCGGCATTAAAATGGGAAAAAAGCTCCGTAAAAAGCAACGGAGCTTGTTTTATGTGCTGATAAAAAATTTCCGACTGAGCTAAACCACGCTTACCCAGCGGAACATTGATTAATAAGCGTAAATCATCAAGCAATGCCCCTTTTTCGTTGACAACAGCAAGCGAAGTGGTATAACAGCTGGTATCAATGCCTAAAATCATTTTTCTTCTTCCCTGTCCAAACTTTTAGCATACTTATCCAGCACTGCGTTCACAAAAGCCGCCGACTCCTTGGTAGAAAAAGCTTTGGCCATTTCAACCGCTTCGTTAATTATAATAGCTGTAGGTGTTTTACGAAAATGCTCCAACTCATAGCAAGACATCAATAATAAATTGCGGTCCACATTTGGCATTCTTGTTAAATCCCAAGAAGTAGCAAGGCCGCTTATTATAAGACCCAATTGCTCGCGTTTTTCTTGAGTACCTTTAGCCAGCTGCTCGGCAAACATCGCGTTCACCTCGTCGAGTTCGGCATTTTCCAAGGTCAATTCGGCCATTTGCCAATCATTATGACCAACATCCATTTGAAAAAGCATCGACAGTGCAACTTCACGCGCCTGTCTTCTGTAGGCTTGTTTCATTTATTCGTCGTCCTCATTTGTGCGCGAAAATCTTTCGCGGATTTTTATAATTGCTTTTTTTAAACTCCCGTTATTATCAATCGCTTTGCCTATTGACAGTCCGATAAAGATACACAAAGCAATAAAAACAGCTTGCCAAAAGCCAAAACAAATTACAAACAAAGCAAAAAGCAAGCCAAGTATTGTGCCGATAATTTTGCCCCTGTCTTTTTTCCACAGCTCACAAAAAAGCGTCATCCAGTCCATAAGCCACTCCTTTACTGCACTTTAGGAACATTGGTATTAGTGGCAGAACTGATACTGTTAATTAAAACCTTAACCTCATTGACCTTTAAGCCCGTCATCATCTCCAAAGCGGCCTTAACATCGGTTTGCAATTGCGAGGCCGTTTGCGGAACACTTGTATTATCGGGAACAGAAACAGACAGTGAAACAGAAACCCCATCGCCCGAAGGTATAACCTTACTTTTAACATCTTTAATGTTTACTACCCGCGAAGCAGCTATTTTTACTACAGAATCAATAGCCTCCAGGCTAATATTAACGCCCGCCCCTTCGGCAGAAGAAATTTTGGCGATTTTGGTTTCAGCCTTTTTGGCTACGCCCGAGTAAAAGCTAAACGCGCCCACTACAATCAGGCAAACGGCAATAACTGCAATTGTAATTTTACTTTCGGTAAATAGTTTATCCAAAATTGCCGTCCAATATGGATAAACGGTATAATTAACCAATGTAGCCATAAAAAGCACGCCTAAAGCAATAAAGGCCAAACCAAATATTATTACAATTAATCTTCTGGCTGCATTCATAGAAAACCCTCCCGGCTGACAAGCAATTTTTATTCTTTATCCTCAACTTCCTCCTGTAAGCCTTCGTTTTTTTCAGGCGCAGGAAAGCTGACACCCTGAGCGCTGACATTAACGGCAGTTACCTCTAAGCCGGTCATAGTCTCCACAGTAGCTTTTACGGCTTCTTGAATATTTTTACAAACCTCATGAATTAAATAGCCGTACTCAACCACAAAAAAAACATCAATAACTGCAATATTATCGTTGATCTCGACCTTAATACCCTTGGTTGATTGTTTTTTAGTTAATTTTTCCGCAATATCACCAACCACGCCGCCGCGCATACCAGAAACCCCGGCAATACCGGAAGCAGCCATAGAGGCAATTGTCGCAACAACTTCATCGGCAATTTTAATATTACCACCGTTAAGCTTCTCTTCAAAAATATTGTTTTCATTTTCAGTCATATTGATGACCTCCTTAAATTTCGCATACAAGGAATAGTAGTTTAAATATTATAACAGCATTTAATTAAAAAAACAAGAGGGCAAGCACATGCCCGCCCTCATTTATTATCATTTGCTTTCCCTTTTTACAATTACCACCTCTGAACTTTTACGAGAGGTTACCCCGCTTACAATATCGGCAATTTGGCGAGCATCATCCTCTGTCAAATCTCCTGTTATAACCACCGTCATCCTGCCGTCTTGAATAAAAGCGATTGGCTCAATAAAACC
>JAQVWQ010000103.1 GCA_028709615.1 Clostridia bacterium
TCTCGCACGGCGAGGGCCGCCTGATTGCCGATGAAAAGATCTTAAGCGAGCTGGCTCAAAACGGTCAAATCGCCACTCAATATGTTGACGAAAACGGTATTCCTTCCTTAAATCCCGAGGTTACTCCGAACGGCTCTTTATGGGCGATCGAGGGCATTACCAGCCCTGACGGCCGCATTTTGGGCAAAATGGGACACTCCGAACGCGTACAGCCTGGAGTTCTTAAAAATATCCCCGGCCAAAAATTTCAACCGATTTTTAAAGGCGGCGTAGATTATTTTAAATAAGCCTTTAACTTTTGTTGATAATTCAACAGCACAAAAGCCTCTCCGCTTCAGCGGAGAGGCTTTTTTCAAGGAAGATAGGAAGATAGAAAATTGATTTGTTCTTATGCCGCTTTGTTGCCCTTTACATAGCAGAACCAATAGAACAAACCAACAAGGATCGAACCACCGATAATATTACCAATAGTAACAGGCAGCAGATTATGAAGGAAGAAATTGCCCCAGGTCAGAACATCAACATTAACACCTGCTTCAACACCTAAAGCAGCGTATTTTTCGATACCGGCGGCGACAACACCGGCAGGAACATAATACATATTGGCCACGCTATGTTCAAAACCGGAAAGTACGAATAACATAATTGGCATATACAAGCCAACGACTTTACCAACAACTGTTTTGGCAGCAAAGCTAATCCATACAGCGATACAAACGAGGAAGTTACAACCTGTGCCGAGGGCAACCGCCGCACCAAAGCTATAACCTACTTTAGTGGCAGCAACCTTCATGGTGGTAACGGCTAAGGCGCCGCCGAATAAATTCCATTGTGTACCATAGCAGGCAATAGCCACTATAAGCAAAGAACCAATAAGGTTGCCTATGTAAACAAACAGCCAGTTCTTCAACATAGCGCCAAAGCTGATCTCTTTTTCCATAAGAGGGATAATCATTAAGGTATTACCGGTAAACAGCTCAGATCCGGCGACTAAAACCATGGCCAGACCGCAAGGGAACACGCAAGCGCTAGCCAGCTTGGCAACCGATGCATTGGTGATTGTGCAAGAAGCGGTGTTAGCGCCGACTGCCGCTAAAGCGATAAACATACCGGCTAATATACCAAGTACAATCATTTTAGAAATAGGTAATTGAGCTTTTCCTCTGCCAATACCAACATAATTATTGGCTACTTCCTTAGGTGAATTCACTTTACAACACTCCTCTTTTAGCTATAAATTTAATTTTAAAAATATAAAAGCACTATTATTAAATAATCCTTTCGGCTCCCGTATAAATATTCAGCCTTTCGCCTCGGGCAAAGCCGCAAAGTGTAATATTGGCCTCTTTTGCCAGGCAAATTGCAGCATCTGTAACGGCGGCACGACTGACAATAACGGAAATTCCGGCACGAGCCGCTTTTAGCACCATATAACCCGGTATGCGGCCGCTGGTAACAATAAAGGTTTTACTAAAATCAATATTGTCGGATAAGCCTCTTCCGATCAATTTATCAAAAACATTATGGCGGCCGATGTCCTCATAAAAATAGATGACCCCGCTTTGATCACAAAGAGAGCAGCTGTGTACTCCGCCCGTGGCGGCAAAAAGCTCCGAGCGTGACTGAAAATCAGCGGCACGGCTTAAAATTAAATCAGCTTTAAGCGTTAAATTGCTTGCACCTGATTTGCCGCCAGGCAGACGCTCCAAAGCGTAAATCAAGCTTTTTTGCGGCCCTAAGCCGGTTGTTAAGGTCTTAACGCTGTCAGTTAAAGCTCTTTTTTCGGCCTCGGCGGATAAGCGCAAATAAGCGCAGCCGGCCTGCTCATCTAGTTCTAAGCTTAAAATATCCTCAACACCGTTAATTATCCCTTCTCCAAAAAGATAACCGGTTATTAATACCGGCAAGCTGTCGGGAGAACAAAGCAAGCGAGCAAAGGGTTTTTTGCCGATACACAGCTCTAAAGAATATTCGCGGGTAACTATATCCTCCAGCTCTAAGCGTTGACCCTTATCTATACGGGTAATTGGATAACTTTTTGTTGCCAACATTTTAAGCCCTCTCCTCGCATAAAAGATAATTATTATAATCTTCTTTAGTATTGAGGTTTAAAAACAGCTGCGGCACAGTAATAACGGACTTAGCCTCTTGTTCGCTGATAATGCGGGTATTTATTTTTTTAAGAAGATAAAACATTGAAGCTTTATTTTGCATTAAGTCTTTTTCAATCATCGGCAGAGCTGTCTTGCAGTAAAAAGCATGAAATGATTGGAAACGCTCACCGCCCATAGTTACGCAGGCATCATAATCGGTGTTCATAATTTGTGCCATTTGATAATCAATATAAGCCAGGTCAATTCTGGGCATATCGCAAGCTATAACAAAAACCCTATCGCTTAAGCCATAGGTTAAGGCAGCATGAATACCGCCTAACGGGCCCATATTGGGAAAAATATCAGCAGCGGTACGAACGCCGTCATTTTCGTATAACTCGGGTGTGTTGGTGATAACCAAAATATCGGAAAAACGAGCGCGCAAATTAGGCAAAAGAGCTTTGAAAAGTGTTTTTTCCTTAACGCTTAACAGTTGCTTGTCAAAACCCATCCGACAGGACTTGCCGCCCGCTAAAATTACTGCTGTGCCAAATTCGCTCAAGCAGCCCACTCTCCAATCCGTTTTTGTTCGGGGCGGATTTATTATTCCGCCCCGAACCGAATTTTACTACAAATAGCAGCAAGAATTAAGCTTTGGCAACATTGGCCGCACAGACCTTAAATTCGGGAATCTTGGCAATCGGATCAACCACAGGGTTGGTCAAAACATTGGCAGCACCATCGATAAAGTGGAAGGGCATAAAGATAACGCCTTCTTTAATGGTATCGACAACATGTGCCTCAACGAACACCTCACCGCGACGGGAGAAAACCTTAACCTTATCGCAGCAGTTGATGCCCAATTTGGCTGCGTCGGCGGGGTTGATTTCCACATAGCTGTGTCCGGAGATATTGTTTAAGCCTTCAATCTTACCGGTCATTGTCCGGGTATGATAGTGATACAAAATACGGCCGGTGGTCAAGATGAAGGGGTATTCCGCATCCGGAAGCTCTTGAGCAGGTTCGTAATGAGAGGGCTTAAAGATCGCACGGTCACCACGGCTGAACTTGGCCGTATGTAGAATGGGAGTGCCGGGATGCTCATCGTTGGGGCAAGGCCATTGCAGGCCGTCGCCTTCCAAGCGATAATAATGCATGCCGCCGTAAGAAGGCGAAACCTCGGCGATTTCATCCATAACCTCTTTAGCGGAGGTAAATTTGTTTTGGTAACCCAAGCGAGCCATCACATCGCTGAGAATTTGCCAGTCATCTCTGGCCTGTCCGGGGGCCTCCACAGCCTTGCGGATTCTTTGGACGCGGCGTTCGGTGCTGGTAAAGGTGCCGTCTTTTTCCGCAAAGGAGGTAGCGGGCAGAACCACATCAGCCAAAGCGGCGGTTTCGGTCAGGAAGATATCCTGAACTACGAGGAACTCGCAAGCGTTTAAGGCTTTTTCGACATGGTGCAGGTCGGGATCGGAAACCATGGGGTTTTCGCCCATGATATAAAGCATACGAATATCGCCTGTTTCCACAGCATTTAAGACTTCGGTAATGGTCTTGCCGGAGCCGTCGGGCAGGGAATCTACGCCCCAAGCCTTGGCAAATTTTTCTCTGACCTCAGGTTTGGCAACCTTTTGATAAGAAGTGTAATCACCGGGGAGGCAGCCCATATCGCAGGAGCCTTGAACATTGTTCTGACCGCGCAGCGGGTTGACGCCGCAACCGTATTTACCGATTTTACCGCACAACAAGGCTAAGTTAGAGGTGTTCATAACGCCCTTGGTACCGGTGGAGTGCTGGGTAACACCCATCGAATAGAAGATCGGGCAGCGTTCGGCTTTGGCATAAATGCGAGCGGCTTCTCTGAGCTGGTCGGCATCAATGCCGCAAATTTCGGCAACCTTTTCGGGTGTGTATTCTTTAATTATTTCCTTCAGTTCTTCAAAGCCTTCGGTACGGGCGTTAACATAGTCCATATCGGCAAGGCCTTCTTCAATAATCACATTCATCAGGCCGTTAAACAAGGCAACATTGGTACCGGGCTTGATTTGCAGATAAATATCGGCTTCCTTGGCCAAGGTAATTTGGCGGGGCTCGGCAACGATGATTTTAGCTCCCTTGAGTCTGGCCTGGCGGATATAAGCACCGATAACGGGGTGGGTTTCGGTGGTGTTAGAGCCGGAAACCAAAACCGCATCAACATCGGCAGCCTCGGGGATAGAGTTGGTCATTGCGCCGGAGCCCAAGGTGGTGGCTAAGCCGGCCACGGTAGAAGCGTGGCACAAGCGGGCACAGTGGTCAACATTGTTGGTGCCAAAGGTAACGCGCATCA
>JAQVWQ010000104.1 GCA_028709615.1 Clostridia bacterium
TCGTCGATCAGGCCAAGCGTAAAGAGGTCATTCGCGAGCAGGTTTCCGCCGTTGCCAAGGCCGAGGGCGGCCTGCCGATCAACGACGAGGAGCTGCTGGACGAGGTGACCTATATTTTAGAGTGGCCGACAGCCTTAGCAGGCTCTTTTGAAGAAAAATACCTACAAATCCCCGCAGAGCTGATTATTACGCCGATGCGCGAGTATCAAAGATATTTCCCCGTTCACGCTGCCGACGGCAAGCTTTTGCCGCGTTTTATTACCGTTCGCAACGGTGACGACAAGGGTTTGGAGCTGGTGCGCGAGGGTAACGAAAAGGTTTTGCGCGCCCGTTTGGCCGATGCCGAGTTTTTTTGGAACGAAGACTTGAAGCTCGATTTGGTCGAAACGGCTAAAAAGCTTTCCACCGTCGTTTATCAGGAGCAGCTGGGCGATATGGCTCACCGTTTGGCGCGTATGCAAAAGCTGGCCGCGCTGATCGGCGATAAGCTGGCCTATACCGACATTGAGCAGGCGCAAACGGCTCGCGCCGCCGCTATCTGCAAAAGCGATCTGCTGTCCCGCGCCGTTTTCGAGTTTACCGAGCTGCAAGGTGTTATGGGCGAATATTATGCCCAAGCCGCAGGCGAAGAGCCGCAAGTAGCCGCCGCCGTGCGTGAGCATTATCTGCCGCGTTTTGCCGGTGACGAGCTGCCTGCCACCAAGGCCGGTATCGCTTTGGCCATTGCCGAACGGCTTGACAGCTTAGCGGGCTTTTTTGCCATCGGCTTAAAGCCGACCGGCTCTCAGGACCCTTATGCCCTGCGCCGCGCCGCTTCGGGTATCGTACAAATCATAGTCGAGCGCAAGCTGCAATTATCGGTTAGTGAGCTGGTTGCCGCCGCTTACAGGCAATTTGCCGCCGAAGTTGAGCTGTCTTGCGGCGAGCAGCAAACCGTCGAGGCGGTTTGCGAGTTTATCGGCCAAAGACTGGTCGTTTTGCTGACCGATAAAGATTATAAACAAGATACGGTCGCCGCCTGTTTTGCCGCGGGAGCCGATAACCTGCTGGAGGCAGCCCGCCGTGTGGCCGCTTTGGACGAGTACCGCCGGGGCGAAGGCTTTGCCGAGCTGACGGCAGGCTTTACCCGTGCCGCCAATATTCTTAAAAAGGCGCAGGCACCAAAGGCGGCCGTTGATCCCGCTTTGTTTGCCGACGAGGCCGAAGGCCAATTGTATGAGGCTGCCGAATCGGCTTTAATAAATGTAAACCGGGCTTTGCAGGCAGGCGATTATGCCGCAGCTTTGGCTGCCGTCGGCTGCTTGCGCGCCGCTATCGACAGCTTTTTTGAAAAAGTAATGGTTATGGATAATGACGAGAGGGTAAAAAACAATCGTTTGGCCTTACTGGGTACGGTCATTTCGCTGACCGCCGATATTGCCGATTTATCCTTGCTAAGATAATTTTAAACCTTTAACCCGCCATAATGCCTTCAACGGCTTGTGGCGGGTAGCTTTTGGGCAAATAAATGACTGCTCTGACATACAATAGTTTAGCTGATGCTAAAACCCCATCATTACCCCTTCTTACGGTTTTTATAATTAAAACTTAATATATAAATTATCAATGTGGGAGGAAATGAAGATGGCAACAAAGTTTGTTTACAAGTTTTCTGAAGGTTCGGCAAATATGCGTGCTTTGCTGGGCGGCAAGGGCGCAAATTTGGCAGAAATGACCAATTTGGGAATGCCGATTCCCCATGGCTTTACCATTACCACCGAAGCCTGCAACGACTACTACGAAAATGGCAAAAAAATAGCCGAAAGCACCGTCAAAGAGATCGAAACCGCCTTGGCTTGGTTGGAGCAAACCTCTGCTAAAAAGCTCGGTCAGCCCGCCAATCCGCTGTTGGTTTCCGTTCGTTCCGGCGCTCGCGCCTCGATGCCCGGCATGATGGATACGGTTTTAAACCTGGGTTTAAACGATTCCACCTGTGACGGCTTGGCCAAATTGACCGAAAATCCCCGTTTTGCCCGCGACAGCTACCGTCGCTTTATCCAGATGTTTTCCGATGTTGTTATGGAGGTTCCCCGTAAGCTTTTTGAGGCTGCCTTAGATGCGATCAAATCGCAAAAGGGCTATAAGTTTGATAACGAACTGACCGCCGAGGACTTGTCGGCAGTTATTGCCGATTTTAAAAAAATCTATCAAGAGAATGTCGGCAAGGATTTTCCCCAAGACCCGCGTGAACAGCTCTTTGCGGCTATCGAAGCCGTTTTCCGCAGCTGGGATAACCCCCGCGCCATTGTCTATCGCCGCTTAAACGATATCCCCGGCAACTGGGGCACAGCCGTCAATGTGCAAATGATGGTTTTTGGTAATATGGGCAATACCTCCGGTACGGGCGTGGCCTTTACCCGCAACCCCGCCACCGGCGAGAAGCATATTTTTGGCGAATACCTGATCAACGCGCAGGGCGAAGATGTTGTGGCCGGTATCCGCACCCCCAAAACCATTGATACCTTAAAAGAAGATATGCCCGAGGTTTACGAGCAATTTATGCAAATTGCCAATAAGCTCGAGAATCATTATAAAGATATGCAGGATATGGAGTTTACCATTGAGGACAGGAAGCTCTTTTTCCTGCAGACCCGCAACGGCAAGCGCACCGCCGCCGCCGCTTTAAAAATCGCCGTCGATTTGGTTGACGAGGGTATGATCAGCGAAGAACAAGCCGTTTTAAAGGTCGAGCCCAAGCAGCTTGATCATTTGCTGCATCCCAGCTTTGTACCATTCGAGCTGAAAAAGACTCAAGTTGTTGCCACTGGCCTGCCCGCCAGCCCCGGCTCTGCCGCCGGACTGATTCGTTTTACGGCCGAAGCTGCCAAGGACGCCAAGGCTGAGGGCAAACGCGTGGTTTTAGTCCGTTTAGAGACCTCCCCCGAGGATATTGAGGGTATGATATCTTCCGAAGGTATTTTGACCGTCCGCGGCGGTATGACTTCCCACGCCGCCGTTGTCGCCCGCGGAGCAGGTATTTGCTGTGTGGCCGGCTGCGGTGAAATCGCCGTCAATGAAGATGCCAAAACCTTAACCATCGGCGGCAAGGTTTTGGGCGAAAACGATTATATTTCCTTAGACGGCAGCACAGGCAATGTTTATATAGGCGATATTCCCACCGAGGCCCCCGCCATTGCCGGTGATTTTGCCCGCTTAATGGCCTGGGCGGATGCCGCCCGCCGGCTCAAGGTGCGTACCAACGCCGACAACCCCAAAGATGCGCAAAACGCCGTTAATTTCGGCGCGGAGGGCATCGGCCTGACCCGTACCGAGCATATGTTTTTCCATGCCGATCGTATTTTGCGTGTCCGTCAAATGATTTTGGCAACCAGCGAGGAAGAACGCAAAAAAGCTTTGGAATTTTTGCTGCCGATGCAAAGAGCGGACTTTATCGGTATTTACGAGGTTATGCAAGAGCTGCCCGTTACTATCCGCCTGTTGGATCCCCCGCTGCATGAATTTTTGCCCCATGATGAAGCAGCCCTGCGCGAGCTGGCCGCCGAAATGGGCGTCAGCTATGATGAATTAAAGGCTCGCACCGAGGAATTACACGAGTTTAACCCGATGATGGGGCACCGCGGCTGCCGTTTGGCAGTTACCTATCCCGAAATCGCCGCCATGCAGACCAGAGCCATTATTGAGGCCGCGCTTGATGTTACCAAGCGCAAGGGCTATAAAATTAAACCCGAGATTATGATTCCGTTAGTCGGCGAGGCCAAAGAATTCAACTTCGTCCGCGAGATAGTCGTTGCCGAGGCCGATAAGATTATTGCGGAAAGCGGTAGCGAAATGCCTTATTTGGTCGGCACGATGATCGAGATTCCCCGCGCGGCCTTAACCGCCGATGAAATTGCCAAGACTGCCCAGTTCTTCAGCTTCGGCACTAACGATCTGACCCAAATGACCTTTGGTTTCAGCCGTGATGACGCGGGCAACTTCTTAAACGATTACTATAACCGCAAAATTTACGAGTCCGATCCCTTTGCCCATTTGGACGAAGCGGGCGTCGGTCAGCTGGTTAAAGTGGCCGTCGAAAAAGGCCGGGCCACGCGTCCCGATATCAAGCTGGGTATTTGCGGCGAACATGGCGGCGACCCCGCTTCTGTTGACTTTTGCCATCGTGTCGGCTTGCAGTATGTAAGCTGCTCTCCCTTCCGCGTACCTATTGCCCGCTTGGCTGCTGCTCAAGCTGCGATTAACAACAAATAAGACAATATAATATTAAAAGCCGCGCGCTTTAATCAAGCGCGTGGCTTTCTTTTTGCAGGTTATTTATTTTTGTTTGGGTGTGTGTTTTGTTTTATGAGTGTTTTGAATTTAATAATTTTCTTTTCTGACTTCAAAATAGCTTTGGGCAAATTTACAAACGGGGCATACCTCGGGAGC
>JAQVWQ010000020.1 GCA_028709615.1 Clostridia bacterium
TTCTCTTTTGTCGATATGACGAGCCTATTGGCCTCGTTAGCGTTATTGGCGTTTTGTTTGGTCTGAGCGGAAAGCTCTTCAATAGAGGCCGACAGCTCTTCAACAGAGCTGGCCTGCTCCGAGGCACCCTGGGAAAGCGCATTGCCGGACTCGGCAATCTGTGAGGCTCCATAAGCTACCTGCTCTGCCGCAGTGTTGATATTTGAGAGGATTTCGTTCAAATTTTCTTTCATTTTTACAAAGCCCTCTGCCAAAGTCCCTATTTCGTTTTTATAAGTTGTAAATTTAATGTCGCTCTCATTAGAAAAATCGCCCTCGCCCAAAAGCTCTGCTTCCTTAGCGGCCAGCTTGATTGGGTTACTGATGCTGTTAGCCACAAAGATACCGATGATGATGCTGATGATAATAAAGATCAGGCTGGCGATTACAATAAACCAGCGAAGCATGTCAAGGCCGGCAAGTATTTCGGCTTTGGGCGCTGTCAGAGCCAAGCCCCAGCCCGTGCTTTCTACCGGATGATATCCCATATATTTGACCACACCGTTATAGGAATACTGACCGATACCGCTCTCGCCCGCGCACATTTTTGTTTCCAGCCCAAAAAGCTGCTCAAGCTGCGAATCGGTCTTAACCTGTTCGGCAGAACATTCCATATTCAGTACAACATCCTTGTTGCTATGGGCGATGGTGATATAATTATTGTCGATCATATAGGCTTTGCCGGATTTTCCAAATGTGATATCGGCAATCATTTCGCTCAGCACGCCGCCATCCATTTTGGCCAACAATACTCCCACAACTCCGCCGCCGCTGTTTTTTACGGGGGCGGTAACAAAAATATGCATTGTATTGTCGGTTTTGTTGATTATCGGATTGGATATAGCATTTTGACCCGCCAGTGCCTTTTGAAAGTAATCGCCGTCGGAAATATTAACATTGTTCGAGATAACCGTCCCGCTTCTATCCGCCAAAAGCAGCTCTAAACAACCCCACTCGCCGGCTAGCTTGTTAAGGAGCGATACGATCTCCGCCTTGTTGGTAACGGGATCAAGGAATAAGTTATCTTTTGCCAGCGCGTTTAGTTGATTATAATAGCCTTTAACCCGTTCGTCAACCGTTGTTGCACCCTGTTGCGCGATTTTCACCATAGATTCCTCGGTGTTTTTCAGCAAGGTGGAGGAGGCAATATTATAAGAAACAAGTGCCAAGCCGACACAGATGATAAGAACGATAAGCGAAAGAAAAGCTAATATTTGCGCTTTGATGCTTTTAAACCCAAATTGTTTTTTCATTATTTTCCCCCCTAAGATTCTTTTGATATTGTGTTGTTTATTTGCGAGAATCCATCTCCTGTCTGTAACAAATTAGAACTTAAAGCCAAAAGCTTATTTTGACAGTGCCAAGGTAAGAATTAGGCCGTTAATTATTATATCTTGCCGAGCCCCGTCATTTTCTGCTGAATTATCTCTATTATGCTCTCTGCCCCCCCTATTTTTTGTTTTGCCTGCCACGCTGTTTCTTTGTATGATATATACTTCGGCATATATTGATAAAAAATTATCTGTTAATTTCAAATCGATCCGGATAAGATATACTTATTAAAACAAGGAGGTTTTTTTATGGGTAAAAAAAGCACAAAAAAAATATCCGGGCAGGATATATTAGAAGAGAATGCTTTGGGGGATGTGAATACGGTTGCCTCTGCCGGCGACTGTACCGGGCTTATCCCAACGCCGCCCTTATCCGAGGCTGAGGCGGAATCCTATCAGGATATCTATGACATTCCCCAATCAAAGCACGATCGGCAGGAGCTGTAAACAAGTAATATTTTGTTATAAAAATAATTTTAGCCTAAATTACGCTATCCGGCCTCCCCAGTAAATAAGCGCCCTGCTTTAAGCAGGGCGCTTATGCTTTTTTTATTAATTTTTACTAATTGTTATCAGTGAGAATAAGCCTCCCCGGCTAGACCGCACAGGTACGCTTTTTTCTCGGCCAGGGGAAAAACGCGGCTGCCGCGCCGATAATTACAAAGGTATAAGTAGCTATACCCCGACAGAGCAAAACAGCGGGCACCACCAGGGCGCTGCCGAAAATGCCGCCGTAAAGCAATAAAAAAACTTTTTCTGTAATGCCGACCCCGCCCGGTATAGGTAATGATTCGACCGCCAGCATTAAAGCGGCCTGCATAGCCACCAGGGTTAAGTAATCGCAGCCGTTAAGAGCAAGCGCCTTATAAATCCAAAAGGGTATCGAATACAAGGCGACAACATGCCCTACGCTAAGTAAAAACACCTTAAGCAAGACCAGGGGCTGGCGGCGGATTTGCTCAGCCCCCTGACGATAAGCCTCGATTTGCATATTGACTTTAAGAATAAAGCCCTGTTTATCCCTAATTGAAGGCAAGCGCAACAAAAGCCGTACCAGCCTTGCCGTCAAGCCGTGACAAAAGACAACAACACAAAACATCAGCAGCAGCAGGCCTTGAACTGCCAGACCCCAATAAAGCAGATAACTAAAGCCGCCCAAAGCCGCAATAATTTTTTGCCCGCCCAGCAGCAGCACCATTGAACCGACGGAAAGCGCGGCCAGATGATAACAAAGATTAAAAAGCAAGACAGCCAAGGACGAAGCCCCCACTCCTATACCCTGCTTGCGCATATAATAAATCTGTGAGGGCTGTCCGCCGCAGCTGGCGGGTGTTATGGAGCTGAAATAAAAATTAACCAGGGCGTAACGCCAGGCCGTAAAAAAACTCATTTGGCAGCCCTGTTCAACCAATAAAGAGCGGACGGACTCGCCCTCCAGAGCGAAAAACAAAAGCATGGTTAAAAAGGCCGCCAATAAATATTGCCAACGGGCCGAAATCACCAGCTCTGCAAGCTGCATAAAATCGCATTCTGTCATAACAAATAAATAAGTAATAACGCTTAGCCCGATAAAAGCAAGCAGAGAAAGGCCGTATTTCTTTTTATTTGGCATTAAGTGCTTCATAGTATCCTCCGTTACAAACTAAAAGCTTTTCCCGGCAGCAATACTCGGGAGTTACAAAGCGATAACCCCTTTTTTGCATTTCGGGAATAAAAATGTTTAAAGCCTCTATCATCCGGGCCGGCGCATTTTTGTCAGCCTTTGCTCCTGCCGAAGCATCATGCAGCAAGATAACCGCACCCTGCTCTACCCGGGCAAAGAGTTTTTGCAGCAGCTGATTGGAGCTTTGCCCGACCAGCCAGTCACGGGGAATGACATTCCATAACAAAAGCTGCAAGCCGTTGCGGCGGGCGGCACGCAGCGTAAAAAAGTTAAACGCACCGTAAGGCGGCCGATAATATGTAACAGGCCAGTTATGGCGGCGAAAAACCTCCAAGCCGCGCCGAAAATCCTCCGCTGTTTTTTTAGGCGGCAGAGGCAGCATATTACGGTGGGAAATTGAATGAAAGCCCAAGCAGTGCCCTTCGGACAACATTCTTTCAACTAGGGGAGCTGCGGCCTCCGCCCTGCTTGCCAGCAAAAAGAAACAGGCTTTGACATTATATAAGGCCAGCAAGTCTAAAAGCATTTCCGTATTATTACCGTCAGGCCCGTCGTCAAAGGTTAAAAGCAGGCATTTTTCATCTCCCTCGGCGGAGATGGCATAGGGTTTTTTTATGTATTTATAATAAACCAACGGCAGCAGCCACAATGCGGCGGCAATAATAACAGCCGTTGCGATAACAGGCACATACATTATCCCGCCACCTCTTCTCTTTTGGCCAAAAAGTCCATTAATCCATCATTATTTAAACCGTTTTTTATTTCTTCCATATTTGCTTTAATCAGCTCAAGCATTCTGTTGCTGTTCATTATTAATTCTACCTGCTCCACAGCTAATTCGGATTTTTCATTTAAATAAAAGCCCAGCCCCCTGTTCACCAAAAAGTGACAGTTTTCTCGCTCCTGCGCCAAACGAGGCTTATAAATCAAAATCGGCAAGGAAGCGGCCACAGCCTCATAAATGGTAATTCCGCCCGGCTTGGTTAAAATAGCATCGGCTTTTTGCATCAGCTCAGGTACATTATTGACAAAGGGCAGTACGCTGACCGAGGCAAATTTGCCGTTGAGCTTATTAAATAAATGCTTGTTTTTGCCTGTGACAACAGTAATATGCAAGCCCTCAATCGCGTTTAAACGCCTGTAAAAGCTCATTTCCTCCGGCAGCAGACCCAAGCCGCCGCCCATCAGTAAAAGCTCTTTATCGTTTGATGATTTTTGTTGCTTAGCGCAATAAAAACAGCTTTTAACGGGGATACCGCTGACGGAAATTTTGTCCTTATCTACACCGTAGCTCAATAATTCCCTCTTGGTTTGCTGATCGGCCACCAAATAAAAATCGGTGCAGTCGTTAAGCCAAATGCCGTGGCTGTGCAAATCCGTTATACAGGTTACCAAGGGCAAAGCGGTTTTATTATTCTTTTTTAGCAAAGACATTAAATACGAACAATACGAATAGGTAGAAATCACAACATCGGGCTGCTGTTCGCTAAGTATCTTTTGCAGGCATTTAAGTAAAAGGATTAAATGCTTGCCGCCTCCTACCGCCTGAGGCGGCCTAATCGCCGTTTTGCTGCGGTAAAGAGTATTATATAAAACCGGTCTCCTGGCAATCAGATTATCGTAAGAATAATAAACCAGCTTATGCAAGCCCGCTAAGGCTTCCTCGCAAAAATCAATTATTGTTACCTCATCTATCAAAGATTTTTGCTCCAGCTTTTCGGACAAAGCCTGTGCCGCGGCATAATGCCCCATTCCGAATTTACCCGTTAAAATCAATATTTTCATCAAATCTACTCCTTTATAATTTTAATTAACAGCCTTGATAGATAAAATATTTTATTTTTACTAATATAACTACAAAGGCCGCGTTTATTCTTCAAATATCCGTACTATTTGTATTAATACAGATGATTAATTTAGCTGAAATGTTTCATTTATAAACAAGAATAAAAACCCCGGCCCTATTTAATATCAGGGTCGAGGTTCTAGTAATTACAGTATAAGCTGATTTGCCAATATCATCTTAATTAAATAGGCCTAATCTTTAGTTAATAGGCTTGCGCTCAATTTATAGGCAGTTAAAGGCTAAAATCCTTAAAGCTTTGCAGGGTAAACTGACCTGTAACAGGATCAGGCTCGCTATAATCGACAAAAACGGCCTCGTTAGCGGAATACAAAAAGGCCACAGCCCGTTTTATGCCCTGCCTTGGCGGATATAGCTCTTGCAGCTGCTTTTTGATTTTACGCAAACGCGGATCAGGTACCTGCAAACAAGCAGGCAAAAAGCCTGCGCGGTTAGAGGCCAAACGGTCGCAAACCAGCAAATCGCGCACAACCGCCTTATCCATAGCCAAAGCATTACTAAAGTAGGCCAGCAAAGCCGCTGTGTAATCGTCTAAAGAGGTGCCGACGGCGGCGGGAACGGCACGCCCCAATTGCAGGTAAAAATCAAAAGGCTCAAGGCCGCTTTGCTTTAGGCAATAGTCGGCCGTACGGCGAAAACGGCCGCTGTTATAAAAACGCTCTAAGGCATCTTCAAGAATATGCAGCTCACGCAGCTCATCTGCACTTATTGCGGGTGTTGACAAAACCTCGTAGGGCGGCTGCTGACTGTAACGGCAGGGGTATTTATCGGGATTTTCACCCATCGGCGAGCCGTGGAGAATTTTTAAAAAGCCCAGCTGCAGCAGATTGGCCTTTAATTTGTAGCCGATATTAAAGCTTGCGGCAAAATCGGCAAAGCTCTCTTTTGGCAGACCGGCGATCAAATCAATATGAATATGCATATTAGCTGCATCCAGCAGGGCGGCAATATTTTTTTGCAGCTTTTTGCTATTTGTACGGCGCGCAACCGCGGCTAAGGTTGCCTCATTAAAGCTCTGCATACCGATTTCCAGCTGAAAGGCGCCCTTGGGGGCCTGAGCCAGCAAATTTATCGCCTCATCGTCCAGTAAATCGCCGGCGATTTCAAAATGGAAGCAAACGCCCGCGGGGATCTCTTTGCCGTAGCTATTCAGTATAAAGCGCCAGTAAGCCTTAGCGCATTTTAAATCGGCATTAAAGGTGCGATCGACAAACTTGATCGTTTTTGTGCCGCTGTTGGCCAAACGCAGCAAACGCTCACAGCAGAGGGAAAAATCAAACCGGCGCACGCTGCCGCAGCGCCCCGACAGACAAAAAGCGCAGGAAAAGGGACAGCCGCGCGAAGCCTCAAAATAGGCGATGCGCCCGTTTAAAGCCGCAAAATATTTTTGCGTATAGGGGTCGGGCGGCTCATTAGCGGCAATATACGGAGGACTGATATTAAGCGTACCGTCCTTACGGCGATAACAAACGCCCTCTCCCCGACCTTGGCGGCCTGCGGAAAGGTCTTTAATCAGCAAGGCCAGCGGTTGCTCTCCCTCGCCGCTGATAATATAATCGACCTGCGGGTTTTCTTTTAAAATTTGCGCGGCGTTATAGCTGACCTCGGGCCCGCCCAAAATTATCGGCAAACCGCTGTCGGCCGCCTTTAACAGCGGCAGCAGCTCTTTAACCAGCGTAATATTCCAAATATAACAGCCTATACAAACTGCCTGCGGTTTAACGGCTAAAATGCGCTGCAAAACAGTTGCGGCGCTCTCGTTAATCGTACCCTCCACAACCTGCGTGCGAATATTATCCGCCCCGCAAGCATCAAGGCTCGCCGCTAAATACCAGGGAGCCAAAGCAGAATGTATATACTTGGAGTTGATAGCGCAGAGCGCAACACAGTATTCGTTCATAATAAAAGCATAGCACATTAAGGCTTTTTTTGCAATTAAAACTGGTACAAGCCGAAATAATATGCTATAATACTTAGTATCTTTTTTATGAGGTGGACAAAAATGGATTATAAAACCAATGTCATGCGCACGCTTGAGCAGCAGAAAATCCCCTTTGTGGCGCACAGCTATCAGGGCACAAAGGCTTTAAGTGGTATGGAAGTTGCCGAAGCCATAAATATCAATCCGATGCGGGTCTTTAAAACGCTGGTAACGGTCGGTAAGTCGGGCAATCATTTTGTTTTTTTGCTGCCCGCCCCCGAAGAGCTGGATTTTAAAAAGGCCGCCGCGGCCGTCGGTGAAAAATCGCTGGAAATGCTGAAAAGCAAGGATCTGTTGCCCTTAACAGGCTATCTGCACGGCGGCTGTTCACCAATCGGTATGAAAAAGCATTTTCCAACCATTATCCATTTTTCTGCCGAAAAATGGTCGGAAATTGTTGTCAGTGCAGGAAAAATCGGTTATCAAATCGAAATTAATATAGTTGAACTTAAAAAAATAATACAATTTAAATTGGCGGATATTATAAAATAAAAAGAAAAGGACAGCCCTTATATGAAAATCCATGAGTATCAAGCTTTAGCTCTGCTTTCAGAATATGAGATACCAAACAGCGGCGGACTGCCTGCCGACACGCCCGAACAGGCCTATCAAGCGGCATTAGAGCTGGGAGGGACAAGCTGGGTTGTTAAAGCGCAAATTTATGCCGGCGGCCGCGGCAAAGCGGGCGGTGTTAAATTCGCCGCTTCGCCCCAAGAGGCCAAAAACTGTGCCGAACAAATTTTAGGTATGCGTATTGTCAATAAGCAAACGGGGCCGCAAGGGCGCTTGGTACGCAAGGTACTGGTAACAAACGGTTTAAAAATCGCTAAGGAATATTATTTATCAATGGTACTGGATTCGGCCAACGCCAAAATTATGATACTTGCCTCGGCTGAAGGCGGCAGCGAAATTGAAGAAATTGCCGCCTTAAATCCCGAAAAGATTTTTAAAATTCACATCGATCCGATGATCGGCCTGCGCCCCTATCATTTAAAAGAGCTGGAGGGAAAGCTGGGCATAACAGATAAACAGCAAATAAGCGATTTTGCAGTGATCGTGCGTGGGATTTATCGCATTTTTGTCGAAAAAGACTGCTCCTTATTAGAAATCAACCCTTTGGTGCTGACTGCCGCAGGCAGAATGATGGTTTTAGATATAAAAATGAGCTTTGACGGCAACGCTCTTTTCCGTCACCCGGAAATAGCCGCTTTACGCGACCTCAATGAGGAGGATCCCAAAGAAACGGAAGCCGCCAAATATAAGCTCAATTATATTCCGCTGGAAGGCAATATCGGCTGTATGGTCAACGGCGCCGGGCTGGCCATGGCCACAATGGACATTATCAAGGCTTATGGTGCCGAGCCTGCCAATTTTTTGGATGTCGGCGGCGGCACCTCAGCGGAAAAAGTGGCGGGAGCTTTGCGCATTTTGCTTTCCGACCCCAACATTAAGGGCATTTTAATCAATATTTTTGGCGGCATTGTCCGTTGTGATGTGCTGGCTCAGGGCATTTGCGAGGCGGCGCGTCAGGTAAAGATCACCGTACCGATTGTCGTCCGCTTAGCGGGTACCAATGCCGACGAGGGCAAGCGCATTTTGAACGAATCCGGATTAAGCCTGATTGCCGCAGACAACTTGGGCAGCGCGGTTGAAAAAATTGTTTGGCAGGTACAGGGAGGAAGCGTTCAATGAGCATTTACGCCAATAAAGCAACAAAAATTATTGTGCAGGGCATTACAGGCGAGCATGGAGCCTTCCATACCAGGCAAATGCTTAATTACGGCAGTAAGGTCGTCGGCGGCGTTACCCCCGGCAAGGGCGGACAAACAGCCTGCGGCCTGCCTGTTTATAATACGGTAGCCTCGGCAGTCAAAGATACGGGAGCTAACGCCTCGGTAATTTATGTGCCCCCCGCCTTTGCCGCCGACGCTATATATGAGGCTGCCGATGCGGGCCTTGAGCTTGTGGTCTGTATTACGGAAGGTATCCCGATTATGGAGATGCTTTGTGTCAGCCAATATTTAAAAGGTAAAAATACGCGGCTGATTGGCCCTAACTGCCCCGGAATTATCGTTCCCGACGAGTGCAAAATCGGCATTATGCCCGGCTTTATTCATAAAAAAGGACATATCGGCGTGGTTTCCCGCTCGGGAACCTTAACCTATGAGGCCGTAGCGCAATTAACGGAGCTGGGCATCGGCCAGTCAACCGCTATCGGTATCGGCGGCGACCCTGTCAAGGGTACGGGCTTTATCGACACCTTGCAGGCTTTCGAGGACGATCCCGACACTTATGCCGTAATGATGATCGGCGAAATCGGCGGCAACGGCGAGGAAGAAGCCGCCGAGTGGGTTAAAAACAATATGACTAAACCCGTAACGGCCTTTATCGCCGGCAAAAGCGCGCCTCCCGGCCGCCGTATGGGACACGCCGGCGCGATCATTTCCGGCAAAAGCGGTCAAGGCGGGGCGGCACAAAAAATCGAGGCTTTGGAAAGCTGCGGTATCAATGTTGCCCCCACCCCCGACAAAATCGGCCAAGAGCTGGTCAAAGCCATCAAAAAAGCGGGGATTTACGAAGCTTGCCTGACGGTTTAAAATACAGGTAAAAATAACTAAAGAATAATAATTTTAAGCAAGCTGCTGAGGTTTTTAACTCAGCAGCTTTTTTATTATCCGCGCAACATAAATAACAGCTGACTATTTTCGCTTTGCTGTCACTTTTATCTTACTGTTGAGCTTATTTTATAAATGTCGTAACTTATACCTTTATAATACCTAGTCAATATGTTACTATTATTTATATTACAAACAAACTGCTTATTTAAACAGTCCAAAAGTAAACTAAGATAATCAAGGAGTTGTAATTGATGAATGATGACAACGGTTTGCCATATCCGGCACACATCAGAGCAAGAGATAAGGCCGAGCAAGGCGTCTTTGAGCACTGTGACAGCGTAGCAAGCTTGGCGTATGCAATGGGGCAAGAATATAATTTGCCAAATACCGCCCGGCTTTGCGGCCGCTATCACGATATCGGCAAAAACCGCGAGGAATTCAAGTCATATATTAAAGCCGCCGCCGACGGAAAGAATCCTCAAAGGGGCTCGGTTATTCATTCCACTTACGGTGCGGTGCTGGTTAATTCACTGGCGCAAAAAGATAGTGCTTTATCCCAATTAACGGCCGAGCTTGTCCGTAATGTTATCTGCAGCCATCACGGTTTGCGCGATTGCTTAACAACAGACGGGGCAATTAGCTTTGATGAGGCAAAAAATAAGATCGGCGATTCATGGCAAGCCGTCTGCGACTATGTTGTCAAGCACTACGGCAGCAGCTTTATTAAAGACGAATTTAATGCGGCGCGTCAAGAAATGGATAAGATACTCAATAAAATCAGCAAGCACTGCAAAAATGAGCAGTTAAGGCAGCAATATATATGTTTATACCTGGCCCTTTACACCAGACTGATGCTGTCAATACTCATTGATGCCGACCGTACCGACACAGCCTGCTTTGAGGAAAACACCGCTTTACCTGTTTTTCCTTCGCCCCAAGAACGCCATCAGGTATGGACAAACCTGCTGGATAGTTTTGAACAAAGTATCGAGCTTTTACAAACAAAAGCCGAGCCGACTCCGCTTGATATTTATCGAAAAGAAATCTCCTCTGCTTGCCGCCTTTTTAACGGCGGCGCAAGCGGTATTTATCGCCTGGTAGTACCCTGCGGCGCGGGAAAAACGCTTTCATCCTTGCGCTATGCCCTGCACACCGCGCAAAAATACAACAAAAAGCATATCTTTTACATCGCTCCCTTTAATTCGATTTTAGAACAAAATGCCAGCGAAATCAGAAAATACATCGGTAACAGCGAAGCGGTTTTGGAGCATCATTCAAATATTGTTTTTAACGACGATGAGAATCAGGCAGAACAGGAGAAAAAATATCAGCTTTTAACCGAAAACTGGCAACAAGCTCCGATTATTGCAACAACTGCCGTACAGTTTCTTAATACCTTATTTGACGGAAAAACGGCCTCTGTCCGCAGAATGCAGGCCTTGGGAGACTCAATTATCATTATCGATGAAATCCAGGCCTTGCCTCTTGATCTGTTAAAGCCGTTTAATATGGCAATGAACTTTTTGGCTGCTTTTTGCAATACGGCAATTGTTTTATGCTCGGCAACCCAGCCGCTGCTGGATGATCTTGATACTCACCGCATTATAGCGCCGGTCAACATCATTGATGACGAAGCAAAATATGCCGAGGCCTTTAGGCGAGTCGAAATTAAAGATTATATCTACGGCGAAGGCAAGAGTATTGACCAAGCGGCAGAGTTTGCTTTTGCACAATTACAAGATGTGCACTCGCTTTTGGTTATAGTTAATACCAAAAGCTGCGCCCAAAAATTATTTAAGCTGATTAAAAGCAAAACAGAGCAAACTAACGAGGCTTGCAGCTTGTTTCATCTGTCAACCAATATGTGCCCGGCTCACAGAAAAGCCGTCATAGACGATATGCGCAAACAACTAAATGATAAAACCTATCAGGGCAAAATCGTCTGCATCAGCACCTCTTTGATCGAGGCCGGAGTGGATATATCCTTTGAAAAGGTTATTCGTTCTTTAAACGGCTTAGACAGCATAGTGCAAGCCGCCGGGCGCTGCAACCGCAACCGCGAAACGCAATGCGGCACGGTTGCCGTAATTCATATTAAAGACGAAAACAATACCCGGCTTGGCAATATGACAAAAGCGCAGGAGATGACCAGAGAGGTGTTTTACAAAATCCGCGCCAACCCTCAAGATTACCCGGGCGGCGCTTTGGCTAAAAAGGCTATGGATAAATACTACGCCCTTTACTTTAAGCCTTTACTTAAAGAGATGGAATATCCTTTAAAAAGCGACAGAGAATACACACTGCTCGATTTGCTTTCCACTAACCCCAAAGGTCAGGATCGATTAAAAAAAAGCAACGGTAATCCCCGGCAATTATATATGAAGCAGGCCTTTAAAGCGGCCGGCTCCGAATTTTGCGTAATTAACGATGTCGGACAAACAAGCGTAATAGTAGCATATGATGAAAATGCCGCCCAACTGATAAACAAGCTAAAAAACACCTATTCGCTCAAAGAAAAACACTCTTTACTGCGCCAGCTGCAGCCCTACACCGTTAATTTGCATCAGCATCAACTGGATAAATTGGCAAACGCGATTGACTTTGATGAAGAAAACGGCATAAGGATTTTAGCGCCATCAGGCTATGATAAGGAGCATTTTGGCATTAAGTCTGACCTATTAGAAATAAATATTATGTAGGAGGTGAAACAGTTGGAGAAAAAAAGAAACACCGTTGAGTTTTGCGTTTACGGCGACAGGGCTTTGTTTTCCGACCCGGTGACCAGAGTCGGCGGAGAGAAATCATCTTATTATGTGCCGACTTATGAAGCGTTAAAGGGAGTCTTATCCTCGGTCTATTGGAAGCCGACCATTATCTGGATCATTGATGCCGTCAGGGTGATGAACAGGGTGCAAACGGGTTCTGAGGGCATTCGCACCAAAAGCTACAACGGCGGTAACGACTTGTCAATCTATACCTACCTCAAAGATGTTCGTTACCAGGTGCGGGCTCATTTTGAATGGAACTTAAACCGCCCGGAGCTGGCCGGCGACCGTGATGAAAATAAGCACCATAATATCGCCCGCCGCATGATCGACCGCGGCGGCCGCAGGGATATTTTTTTGGGAGCCCGCGAGTGCCAGGCCTATGTGGAGCCCTGCGTTTTCGGCGAGGGAGAGGGCGCTTATGACGACATTGATGAGTTCGCGCTCGGTTATATGTTCCACGGCTTTACCTATGCGGACGAGGCTGTGCGCCAAGCCGAAAAAGGCCGTATGAGCCTGCGCTTTCATCATGTGGTAATGAAAAACGGCATTATCGAATTTCCTCACCCCGAAGCAATAGCCGAGCAAGACCGCCGAATACTGCACGAAATGCCAATCAAACCCTTTGGTACAGAGCTTGATAACTTTACAGGGCTTGCCGAGTTTACAGAAAAGGAGGCGGAATTATGAGTTGGGTATCGGCCTTATGCGCGCTTTATGACGACAATGCTCAGCGCGCCGGGCAAGTAGAAAATTGGAGCCGCGGCGGTAAAGAATATCCGCTGGTCTTGCTGCCGGTCAGCCACACCACGGCGCTGGCGCAAATAGAAATAACCGTCAACGAAAACGGAGATTTTATTACTGCCCGCTCGTTAACAAAAGATGAAAGCTATACCATAATCCCCACAACTGAGGCTTCATCGGGAAGAGCCAGTGGCCCTCGAGCTATGCCTTTATTTGATAAGCTGATTTATGTAGCGGGGGATTACGGCACTATAGTGCCAAAAGATAAGCAAAAAGCCCGGGAGTGTTATGAGCTGTATCTTAAGGAGCTTGGCTTATGGTGCGAATCACAGTATGCCCATCCCAAGGTTTGCGCTGTTTATCGGTACATTTTAAAAAACACGGTTATGCACGATTTAATTGCGGCTAATGTTTTACAAAAAGATGAAAGCGGGGCTATTAATGAAAAGTCCAAAATTCAACAATTGTCACAATTGGATGCTTTTGTCAGATTTCGTGTTTATACAAATAACAAAAATACAAAAAGCAATGAAACTATTTTATTTGCTGACGATGAAAGCGCTATTTGGCTTGATACAAGCGTACAGCAGTCTTTTGTTAAACACTACGAAATGCAAAAAAAGTCTCAAGAACTGTGCTATTTAAGCGGCAAACAAATAGCCCCGACAACAAATCATCCCCGCAAAATCCGTTACGACGGCGATATGGCAAAATTGATTTCGGCTAACGATGATGCTAATTTTACATACCGGGGCAGATTTAACACAAAAGACAGCAAGAGCGGTTATAACGAAGCCTTGTCAATCGGCTACGAAACATCGCAAAAGGTGCATAACGCCTTAAAATGGATCATCCGCAGGCAGGGCTATAACCGTGACGGGATCTGTATGGTAACCTGGGAGAGCAATTTAAACCCCGTTCCGGCTTTTTATGAAAGCCCGCAGCAAATTATCAGTACCTTTAATAGCGGAGAAAGTGAAAGCACAGAAACGGAAGATATTTTAGCCGAAATTGCAGAGGAAAACCAAGAGCAGCTACCTGTAACCGATTACCAATCGGCCAAGCAATTCAACGCCGCGCTGGACGGGTATGACAGCAAGCTTAGCGATAACTCGCAATTGTTTCTGCTGGCTTTGGACAGCGCCGGCCCGGGCAGACTGGCCTTGACCTATTACAAAGAGCTTGCTTCTTCTGATTATTTAAAAAACCTGCGCACCTGGCACGAAAGCTGTAAATGGCGGCATTTGTATTTTAAAGATAAAAAGCCTTGCATTTATGAAGGTATGGCTAATATTCGCGATATTGCCGTTGCTTTATACGGTACCGAACAAAACAAGCTGCTGACTTTACGAAAAATCGGCGATAAATGCCCGCTGTTGATTTCCGCCTTTGAACGGCTGCGCCCTTGTATTATCGAAGGGGCGGCAATCCCCCGTGATATGGTCAGAGCCGCCGTGATCAAGGCCTCTAATCCCCTGGCTTATGAGGCCTGGTATAACTATGATAGGGTTTTACATATTGCCTGTTCTTTAGTACGCAGAGCTAATTGGGAAAAAGGAGTGATTTTAGAAATGGAACTGGACAAAGAAAATCGCGACAGAAGTTATCTTTACGGCAGAATGCTGGCTGTGGCGGAAATCCTGGAAAGACGAACCTATGAACGCAACGAGAAGCGCATGACAAATGCCGAAAGATATATGCAGGCATTTGCGCAAAAGCCTTTTCGCACCTGGTCGATTATTTGGAAAAACCTACAGCCTTATCTGCAAAAATTGAATCCTCAAAGCAGAGAATATTATAAAAATCTATTTGGGGAAATTACCGCCTTGTTTGCTGCAAATGACCGCGTTGCCAATACGGCTTTAGACGGTAAATATATTATTGGCTATGACTGTCAAAGAACAGCCTTAAGAACTAAAAAAGCCGCAAATGAGAATAACAACGAAAATAACAACGAAAACGAAACGGAGGAATAAAAAATGTCGCCTTTACAAAACAAAATTGACTTTGCCGCTGTTGTATCGATCAAAAACGCCAATCCCAATGGGGATCCATTAAACGGCAACCGTCCGCGCGAGGATTACGACGGCCATGGGGTAATTTCCGATGTAGCTATTAAGCGCAAAATTAGAAACCGCCTGCAGGATTTGGGCGAAAATATTTTTGTCCAATCCGACGACCGCGCAGACGACGGCAAAAACAGCCTAAAGGACAGAGCCGACAGCTGCGAAGAATTAAAAAAAGAAATAGATAAAAAGAAAAATGCCGACCGGGACAAGGCTGCGGCCTTGGCTTGCGGGCAATGGTATGATGTTCGTGCCTTCGGCCAGGTTTTTGCTTTTAAAGGGTTTGAGGTTTCCGTCGGTGTGCGCGGCCCCGTTTCAATTCAGCAGGCCATCAGCGTTTCACCCATTGATATTGTGGATATGCAGATAACTAAAAGCGTCAACAGTGAAGCCGGTAAAGAAGGAAAATCTTCCGACACTATGGGTATGAAGCATTTTGTCAGCTTTGGCCTTTATGTGATCCGCGGCAGCATTAACTGCCAGCTGGCGGAAAAAACCGGCTTTTCGGATGAGGACGCGGAAAAACTAAAAACCGCACTATGTACCTTATTCGAAAACGATGCCTCCTCCGCCCGCCCCGACGGCAGCTGCGAGGTTTGCCGCCTCTATTGGTGGAAACATGCCGAAAAAACGCCTCAGGAAACCTCTGCAAAAATCCAGCGCGCACTGACTATTGAGCCTATTACAGAGATTCCCCATTCTTTTGCCGACTATAAAATCACGCTGGATACAACAGCATGCAAACCTGAGATTATTGATCTGCTCTAAATGATCCCCGCGGCTAAATAACAAGGAGTTATTACAAAAGTCTAATGAAAAACTACACCGACGAACAATTACTGCCCTTATCCGGCATACAGCATTATGCCTTTTGTCGGCGGCAGTGGGCTTTGATACATATTGAAGACCAATGGCAGGATAACTTTTTAACTGCCGAAGGGCAGCTTGTTCATCGGCAGGCCGACGATCCCTTTTTTAACGAAACCAGGGGCGACCGCTATCTTTCCCGTTCTCAACCGCTGCTAAGTTATACTTTAGGCTTGCAGGGCGTGGCCGATGTTGTGGAATACCGGCGCGAAACAACGGGAGTTCCGCTGCGCGGCAAAGAGGGCTTATGGCTGCCCTGCCCTGTGGAGTACAAGCACGGCAAGCCCAAGGACGGCCCCTGGGATCAAATTCAGGTCTGCGCCCAAGCAATTTGCCTGGAAGAAATGTTTGGCATTAAGCTTAGCGAAGGCGCTTTATACTACCGCCAAACGCGCCGCCGCTTAGCTGTACCCTTAAGCAGCGAGCTGAAACAACAAACTAAAAAAATGGCTGAAGATATGCACAAGATGTTTGAGCATAGCTATACCCCGCCCGCCAAGGCGCAAAAAAACTGCCGCTCCTGCTCATTATATAATCTATGTCTGCCGCAACTGGCCAAAGCATCTGCCGATGTCGGGGCATATATCAATGAACATATAACAGGCGGTGACGAAAAATGAAGCAACTGAAAAACACCCTCTATATCACCAACCCCGACAGTTATTTAACGCGCGACGGGCAGAACCTTGTGATAAAAAACAATGGCGAAGAGGTTTTTCGCCGCCCAATCCATTTGTTCGAAAATATCGTCTGCTTTGCTTATATGGGGGCCAGCCCTGCATTGCTGGCTCTTTGTTCAGAAGCCGGGGTGTTTTTGAGCTTTCATAATCAATACGGCAAGTTTTTAGCTGCCGTTCACGGCCCGCAATGCGGCAATGTTTTGCTGCGCCGTCAGCAATACCGTTTGGCCGATAACGAAGAGGCTTGTTTGGCTTTAGCCCGAAATTTTATAACAGGCAAGCTGGTCAACTGCCGCAGCGTTTTAAAGCGCTGTATGCGCGATTATCGCGAGCAGGTGGATTATTATTTGCTGGAGGATTGCGTTGAGCGCTTAAACATCAGCTTATCTTTGCTAAGCGGAGCCGATTCATTGGAGGCCTTGCGAGGGATAGAGGGTGAAGCGGCCAAAACCTATTTTAGCGGCTTAAATGAAGCTATTTTACAGCAAAAGGACAGCTTCTATATGCATAACCGCAGCCGCCGCCCGCCCTTGGATAACTTTAACGCTATGCTCTCTTTTTTGTACAGCCTGCTGGCGCAACAATGTGCTGCGGCGCTGCAAAGCGTGGGGCTTGACCCATTTGTCGGCTTTTTGCATCGTGACCGACCCGGGCGAGCAAGCCTGGCGCTTGACTTAATGGAGGAATTTAGACCGTTTTTAGTTGATCGCTTAACAGTCACTATGATTAACCGCAAACAAATTAGCGCCGCTGATTTTTTAGAAAAGGAAGGCGGCGGCATAATTATGACTGACGAAGGGCGTAAAACCATTTTAACGGCCTGGCAAAAACGCAAAGAGGATCAGGTAACTCATTCATATTTAAACGAAAAAATGGCGATCGGCCTATTGCCTTTTGCTGGAGCAATGCTCTTGGCTCGCTGTTTAAGAGGAGATTTGCAGCAATATCCGCCTTTTTTTAGTTCTTAATAAGGATGTGAACAAAATGATGATCTTGGTTGCCTATGATGTCAACACCGAAGACGCAGCCGGAAGAAAACGCTTACGCCATATTGCCAAAGAATGTGTCAACTACGGACAAAGAGTGCAAAACTCGGTGTTTGAATGCAATTTGGACGGAGCGCAATATGCCGTTTTTAAAGATAGGCTTTGCCGTATTATCGACAAAGAAAAAGACAGCCTGCGTTTTTATCGTCTAGGCAAGGATTATAAAAAAACAGTTGAGCATTTGGGCGCAAAAACAAGCTATTTTGCCGATGATGTAATGATTGTTTAATGCGAACCACAAGCAAACATTAAAACGCCGTACGGTTCGCGTGTTAATACCAACTTTGTTTCTATGTTTAGTAGTTGCTTTACTATTTTTGACGGCATAATATCAACAAATATTTGTTATGAGGGTATTTTGCAGTAAAAATAGAGTCGCCCCCTTCGCGGGGGCGTGGATTGAAATTGGTGAAAGTAAGGTTTTAAGCTAATTTGTTAGGTCGCCCCCTTCGCGGGGGCGTGGATTGAAATTAGAAGGTAAACACCATATAGCAACGGCGATACAGTCGCCCCCTTCGCGGGGGCGTGGATTGAAATAAGTGGGGTTGTTTCGACAGCAATAACTAATGGCGTCGCCCCCTTCGCGGGGGCGTGGATTGAAATGCTGCGTTGACAGCGGCTGGGGAGTGAACGGCGATGTCGCCCCCTTCGCGGGGGCGTGGATTGAAATAGCATCGTACGGAAAATTAAGATAAGTAGCCATGTCGCCCCCTTCGCGGGGGCGTG
>JAQVWQ010000105.1 GCA_028709615.1 Clostridia bacterium
CGTGCTTACAACCGAAAATATTGAACAGGCGGTTGAACGGGCAGGCACAAAAGCTGGTAACAAGGGGTTTGACAGTGCGGTTGCGGCAATTGAGATGGTAAACCTTATTAGAGAAATAGAAAACGAGGGTTAATTCGGTTTTATAATATGATGGAATACTGATACAAGGGCATAGAATATGCCCTTGTATTTTGTTTATTATACGATATTTTGGTAAATTGTTATTTTATGGAATTTTAATATTGACAAAAAAAGAACTAAGATGTATCCTTAATACGAGGTGATGAACAATGTCTGATAACAGACAAAATCTAATAGACCAAAATAGCAAATGCTCTTGTAAAGGTTATAATCTTGATAAGCTGATCCAACCAAACATTCTGATCCTTCTTGCCCAACAAAAGCTGCATGGTTATATGATTATTCGGGAATTGGAGAACCTGAATATGTTTCGCGATGAAAAGGCAGATAATACCGGCGTATATCGTGCCTTGAAGACTCTGGAAGACAGAGAATTGGTGACTTCTGAATGGATAATGGTTGGATCTGGGCCGGCAAAGAAAAATTATCAGATAACGGACAAAGGCTTGGAATGCTTAAGTATTTGGATTAAAACACTTGAGGATTATAAACAATGGATTGAAACAATTATTAAAGATGCAAAGCTTGTCCTTAAAGGGGATTTATAAAAATGAATTCTTTTGATTTGATAAAAAAGGCCCAAAAAAGTGCCTTGGCAGGCAATATTTTAGATAGAAAGAGCATTATTGCTTTACTTGAGATTGACCCGCAATCAAAGGAATGCGAGGAATTGGGAAAGGCTGCCAGGGAAGCAGCCTCGGTCATTTGTAAAGACAGAGCCTATCTATGGGCTGCCATCGGCCTTGATTACAAGGCCTGCTCAATGAACTGCCGTTACTGCTCCTTAGGCGAAAAATGGGGTATCGTCAAAGAAGAAAATGAATTTACCGAAGAAGAGGTAATGGCGCTTGTAAAAAAGTTTGTTACTGAGGAAGCTCGCTATATTGTACTTAGAACAACACAGTTTTACAGTCTGGATCAGCTGATTGCCTTGGCAAGTAGAATAAAAAGTAATATACAAGGGGAATATGAGCTTGGTTTAAATGCCGGTGAATTTAATACCGAAATTGCCAAAAAAATTGCGGATGCCGGAGTTAGCTTTGTATATCATACTTTAAGACTGCGTGAGGGAGTGGATACCGGGTTTGCTCCGACTGAAAGGCTGGCAACACTCAAGGCTGTGGCAAATTCACCGCTAAAGCTGGTTTCGCTTATCGAACCGCTGGGCATTGAGCATACAAATGAAGAAATTGCCGACGCATTTTTGACTGCAATGAAATATAAGGCGGTTGTAACAGGCTGTATGGAAAGGATCCCCGTTAACGGAACTCCGCTTGGAGCGCTGCCGGCTGTTTCTGAAAGGAGGCTGGCGCAGGTAATTGCTGTTACACGGCTTGCTGCCGGCTTTCATGCTCCTGACATTTGTGTTCATCGGGCATCGGAACTTGCTATCGAATGGGGTGCCAATGTGGCTGTTGTTGAAAAAGGAGCAATTCCCAGAGATATCTGTTATAGCTCAAAGATCGAATGGCAGGGGTTTGGGTCGGAAAAAGCGAAGGAATGGTTTGAATCAAAAGGGTATCATGTTTTTTCTCAGGAGGAATAGTGGAAATGAAAAAGTTTATTGCCTTGCTTTTATGCGCAGTATTTGTCATCGGGTTTGTCGGCTGTGAAGAAAATAAAGAAGATATCGGCAGTAAAGCAAGGGTCGGAACATGGAAAACGGCTCAGACAATCCAGCCTTTTTTTTATCAAGAATATATTGGTACTAATGATTCGATCGAAATAGTGCCGTTTACTAATCCGGGAGATATGAAGGCTGCCTTATTGGCGGGGAGTCTTGATATGTGCGGAACCACGCTTGTTACGGCAATTACGGCTGCCTCTAAAGGTGAACCGGTTGTAATTGTCTGCGGACTCTCTAATAAATGCTCTGCTTTGGTTGTCGCTAATGATTCTGATATTAAGAGCGCAGCGGATTTAAAAGGAAAAAAAATTGCCTATGTGCCGGGAACAATGCACCATTTGCTATTATTGGAGGCTTTGCGTAACAGCGGTGTTGATCCGCAGACTGATGTTGAGCTTATTAGAATTGATTTTTTTGATATGGGTCAGGCTCTTGCGCAAGGAACAGTGGACGCATTTTACAGCGGAGAACCCTATCCTTCTTTGGCGGTTGCAAAAGGCTATGGCAGAATTTTGCTTTATCCCGACGATAAGCAAGGGTTTGGAATCATTAACAGCGTGATGATGACAACAAAAGCTGAGATTAAAAATAACCGGAAAATGATACAAAGTCTGGTAACGGCACATGTAAGGGCAACGGAGCAGTTGAATAAAGACAGGAAGCTCTGGCTGAATAAAGCTGCCGAGTTTGGAACGGCAAGAGATGATTTAAACATAGCTGTTGATAATATTCAACTATTTTGGAATATTGACGACCATTATATTAACAGTGTCAAAAGTCTGGCAGAGCGTATGCTGGAGCAAAGCTTGATTACTAAAATCCCTGATGTGGAGGCTATGTTTGATTTGAGCTTTATAGATAAAGCAGAAAAGGTAACGGAAAGATGAGGCGATACCGGAGAAGGCTAGACCCTGTCGGCTTTATTTTACCTGCTCTGCTCTTGGCAATTTGGTATTTAGTGGGGAAAAGCGGTGAAATACCTGCATACTTATTACCTGGCCCTGAAAGTGTTTTGCAGGTTATGGCTGATTTTGTAAGCGGAACGGCAAAACTGACACCTTATTCGGGAAAACTGATTGAAAACCTGTCGGCCAGCTTTTTAAGGGTTATTACCGGTTTTGCCATTGCGTTGGTCTTTGGCCTTTTAATGGGCTTTTTGACGGGGAGGATTAAGCCTGTAAAACGACTTATCGATCCTTTGGTTCAGGCCATTCGTACCGTTCCGGGTATTGGCTGGCTACCGATAGCAATGGTCTGGTTTGGCGTAGGGGAGCAGACGACGGTTTTTCTTATATCGCTTGCGGCCTTTTTTCCTATTTACATAAATACAGCACATGGGGCATCGGAGGTGCCAGCTGCATTAATTCGAGCCGGAAAAATGCTTGGTGCAAACGAGTGGAAAATATTTACTACGGTTATTCTGCCGGCAGCATTTCCCGCTGTCGTGGTGGGCTTGCGCCTTGGACTGGGAGTTGCTTGGGCCTACCTGGTGCTGGGTGAATTGACCGGAGTATCAACAGGACTGGGAGCTGTAATGATGGATTCTCGGATGATGGGACAGGTTGAGATGATTTTAGTTTCGATGGTTTGTATTGCTGTTATGGGAATACTCACAGATCGGATTTTGCTTTGGTCTTGTCGGCTGATTTTCCCTTTATCGGGGAGGGAAGGTTAATGCATAGAAAGAACCTGTTTTTGATGAACAATGTTTGCAAAAGCTTTTCTGTTTCCGCCGGGAATAAACCTCTTAATGTTTTGGAAGATATAACATTGCAAATCGGGGAAGGCGAAATCGTTGCCCTGATAGGCCCCAGCGGTTGCGGAAAGTCAACGATTATTAAGATCGCAGCAGGGTTTGAAAAAGCGGACAAAGGAAGCATAGTGTTTTGCGGCGATGCGGTGACAGCGCCCTCTCCTCAAAGGGGCGTTGTCTTTCAGTCAGCCGTGCTTTTTCCTTGGCTTACGGTCAGTCAGAATATTGCCTATGGTTTAAAGCTTAAAAGGCTGAATCGTACACTGATTGATGAAAAATGCGCTGAATTTATCAGTATTGTGGGCTTAACCGGTTTTGAGCATTATTATCCTCATCAGCTATCCGGCGGAATGCAGCAAAGGGTTGCCATTGCCAGAGTACTGATTATGCAGCCAAAAATGCTGCTAATGGATGAGCCTTTTGCATCATTGGATGCTCAGACGCGAATTTTAATGCAGCAACTGCTTTTATCGATTTCAGTTCGCCTTAACCCGGCAGTGCTTTTTGTTACACATGATGTTGAAGAGGCGCTGATCTTAGCTGACCGTATTTATGTTATGAGTAAGCTTCCCGGCTCTGTTATACGCAAAATCGGGGTGCCTTTTTTAAAACCGAGACCGATATCGCTAATGGGGGACTATGAATTTATAAAATTAAAGCAGGAGATATTAAGTCTGTTATTTAATTAATAATTACAAACCAAAGACATAGGATTAAGCTTTTAGCGGAGCTTTTTCATTAATAAAATTAGAAGGTGAAGATAACTGATTAAAGTAAAGGTTAAGTATGATTTACTTGAGGATATGTTACAAAAGGCAAAAGAAAGTGAACAAGAATTGGAATTGCCCGATGACGCTTGCCTGGGTGATATTTTAACTCT
>JAQVWQ010000106.1 GCA_028709615.1 Clostridia bacterium
TTGTAACAATTATAAAAACCAACTGCCGCATAACGCAGCAGTTGGTTTTATTTTTAATTTTATAAATAATTATTACTTAATATTTTGGCTGTTTGCTCTTGATTGTCGATAACCAATACCGTTTGTATAACAATCTGAGGTTCAAGCTCGCTCAAGCTGCCGTCGGCCAGCAGGTACTTGGCGGCTTCAAGATCGTCTAAACCTAAAGCCGTTGCTTGTTCATGCAGCCACAGCTCGTCGGGACCCGGTTCATAAACTTCTATGTCGTTAAAATAGTAATTGGTAGCCGTGCAAAAGACATAAATTTGGTCGGAGCCGTCAGGCGCGGGTTTGACCTCCAGTGAAGTTAACAGGTAAAATTCACGCTTAAAATCGGGGCAGCCTTCGGGCGGCAATGTATAGCAGCCGTTTTCGTAGCAGGCATAGCGGCCAAAATCTTGGTGGACGAAGGGAGGCGCCTGTTCAAAGCCGACAAACAGCTCGGCCAGCTTTTGTTCTATTTCATATTGGGGGACGGGATTTTCCTGTACAGGCCAAAGTGTGTAAAAAACAAAGGGGCCGGCATCCGCCTCTACCGCCTGGGCATAGTCGTTAAATTCGGGTAGGTAACAAAAATAAAATTCCCTCGCCATTAAATTATATTGCTGGCGCAGTTCGGGTGTAATATTGTCCTGATTTTCGGCAGATTGTAATATTGCTTGCATAAAAGCTGTTTGCCCAAGGCTGTTGGTATTTTGCTCTGTGGGCGTTTCTTGCGGTGGAGCTTCGGGCTGCGGGGTGGCGCAGGCTGTCAGAGAGCTGAGGGCAAGTAAAACACAAAGCAGCAAAGCAAGTTTTTTCATTGGAGGGCGCTCCTTTCAACTTTATAAAACAGCATCTAAAAAGCTCTTAAGCCGCGGGTTTTGCGGGTTGGCAAAAAATTCGGCGGGTTTGTTTTGTTCGACTATGCTACCTGCATCCATAAACAAAATGCGTGTGCCCACTTCACGGGCAAAGCCCATTTCGTGTGTAACCAGCACCATTGTCATTCCTTCGTCTGCCAGCTCGTGGATCAGATCCAGCACCTCGCCGATCATTTCGGGGTCAAGGGCAGAGGTCGGCTCGTCAAAAAGCATTACCTCGGGGTTCATGGCCAACGAACGGATAATGGCAATTCGTTGTTTTTGCCCGCCTGAGAGCTTGCCGGGGTAGGTCAGGGCTTTGTCGGCCAAGCCGATACGCTCTAAAAGCCCGTAGGCTTTTTCTTCGGCTTGCTTTTTGTTCATCAGCTTAAGCAAAATCGGTGCCATTGTAATATTTTCTAAAATGGTTTTATGCGGGAATAAATGGAAAAGCTGAAAAACCATACCCATTTTTTGCCGCATTTTATCTATATCGCAGGACTTATCGGTAATGTTTTGTCCGCGGAAGTAAATTTCTCCGGAGGTGGGCTCCTCAAGCAGGTTTAGGCAGCGTAAAAAGGTGCTTTTGCCCGAACCTGAGGGGCCGATGATGACAACCTTTTCTCCTTCGTTAATGGTTTCGGAAATGTCGTGGAGGACTTCTAATTGGCCGAATTTTTTGTAAAGATTTTTAACCTCTATCACTCTTAGCCAGCCTCCTTTCAAAAACCTTTAACAGTTGGGTAAGAATAATAACTATAATCAAATACATGGCCGCGGCGGTAAAAAGCGGAATAAAAGCCTCGTAAGACTGGCCGCGGATAATGTCGGCCGCGCGGGTCAAATCAACAATGGCGATATAACCGACAATGGCCGTTTCTTTAAAAAGCACGATAAATTCGTTGCCTAAGGCAGGCAGAACATTTTTAATAGCCTGCGGCAGCACGATATGACGCATGGTCTGGGCGCTGGATAAGCCCAAGGAGCGCCCTGCCTCAGTTTGTCCCTTATCGACGGCTTGGATGCCGGCGCGGAAGATTTCGGCCACATAAGCGCCCGAGTTGATACCAAAGGCCAGCATGGCCACAGGTACGCCGTTACGAGCCGAGGCAAAAATAACAAAGTACATAATTAAAAGCTGAACGACCATCGGCGTGCCGCGAATGACGGTTAAATAAAGGCCGCAGACAGCATTGGCAAATTTAAATTTGCCGGTTTGTTGGTGATAAACGCGGATAACCGCTATTAGCATACCGATAGCGATACCAATAAAGACGGCAACCAGCGCGATTAAGAGAGTGTTTTGGATTCCCTCAATAAAGAGCAGGTAACGGTCCTTGTAAATAAAACATTTATATAAGCTGTGGGTAAAATCTGCGAACATAAAAGCTCCTTTAAAAAACAGTTATACCGCGCCGAGTTTACTTGCTCGGCGCGGTGGTTGCTGTTAATACCATAAAAATAAATTATTCGGCGGTAACGGCGCCGGCTTCGGAGTGGTCGATGATCCATTGTTCAATGGAACCGTCGGCCTGCAAACGCTCAATAGTGGCGTTAACGGCTTCTAAGAGAGTGGGGTTGTCTTTGGCAATGGCAATGGCGTATTCTTCAAAGGTGTCGCTGCCATCGGCATAGAGCAGTTCAAAAGCGGCCAGGTTAGCATTGGCATTGGCGGCCACGATGTTGAGTGCGGGCAGCTTGTCGATCACAACGGCATCAAGGCGGCCGGCGATCAGGTCTTGGGCGGCAATTAAGGCGTTGGTATATCTTTTAACCTCGGCTCCGGTGCCTTCTAAGACTCCGGTGATATGTTCTTTGGTTTCTTCATTTTCAGTTCCGGTAATCTCATCGGAAACATAAAAGTCTCCAGTGGTGCTGTCCTGTACGCCGATCATCATGCCGGCCATATCTTCAAAGGTGGCAAATTCGTTGCCGGCTTTAACGATAACATATTGAGTGCTGCTGGCATACTTGGTAGAAAAGTCAACAGCTTCCATTCTTTCTTCGGTAACACTCATACCGGCGGCGCCGATAGCGGCTTTACCGGTTTGAACGGAGGTGATGATGCTGCCGAAAGGCACATCCTCGATAACTAATTCCACGCCGAGGTCTTCGGCAATGGCTTTGGCGATTTCCACATCAACACCGCAGACCTCTTCGCCGCTGCGATATTCATAAGGCGGAAAACCGGATTCTGTGTACATAATAAGCTGACCGGCAGCTTGGATGGCCTCAACGGATTGAGGATTATCGCCGGCAGGGGCTTCTTCGCCGCCGCCGCAGGCCACGAGTGACAAGCCTAAGGCAAGAACCAAAATGACAGCTAAAACCTTTTTCATTTTTTTTAGTCTCCTTTATTAAATAATAATTTGCAGCCGTAGATCAAGCGGCTTGTTATAATTTATCATATATAATGAATAAATTCAAGTAAAAAAGAGCTTTTTAATGATTTTTTTCATATAAGTGTATATTTAAATGTATAAGTGAATAAGGCACAAAAGCCGCCCGCCCCGCATAATGTAAATAAAAAAGGCAGCGGGAGGGCTGAAAATGAAGCAAGGTAAAAGTCGGTTTGTTTTTCCCGGCGGCAATTTGCCTGCCGGTTTTCATTCGTTTTACCGTTCCGGCCTGCAAGGGCTGGATAATGTTTTTATTTTAAAGGGCGGCCCCGGAACGGGCAAAAGCACACTGATGCGAAAAATCGGTTTGGCGATGATGGAACGGGGCTATGATGTGGAGTTTTGGCAATGCTCTTCGGATAACGATTCTTTGGACGGAGTGGTGATACCCGCTCTTTCTGTGGCCGTAATTGACGGAACGGCGCCCCATACGGTTGATCCGATTTATCCGGGAGTGGTGGAGGAAATAATTAATTTAGGCGACCATTGGAATACCGCCTTATTAAAAGCACATAAAAAAGAGGTTATGGACTGCGGCAAAGAAATTAACGAATGCTTTAAAGAGGCCTATAAGCATTTGGAGCAAGCCGCCAAGCAGGATAAAGCCCGTAAAGAGCTTTATGCGGGGCATGAAAGCGTTGAGGAAATGGCTAAGGTCAGGTCGCGGCTTTGTCAGGAGATTTTTCATAATAAGGGTGCAGGCAGCCGCCATCTTTTTGCCCGGGCTGTCAGCCCTGTCGGCTTACAAAGCTTTATTTTATCCTTATCGCGTGATTGCTTGCGTCGTTATTTTTTATCGGGGCCCGATTGTACGGCTAAAAACGAGTTGATGCTTGAGCTGCTGGCAGAGGCGGAGGCCGCAGGCAGGCAGGCCGAGGTTTTTCATTCGCCCTATGATTTGGAGTTTATCGAAATGCTGCTTTTACCCGCGCAAAAAATTGCTGTAATTGCCTGTGAGGAGGATGAGCTTCCCGAGCCGGGCGAGGGGGATGTTCTTATTGATTTGGCCGTCGATTGCGGTGAGGACAGTGCCTTGCGCGAGCAGGTGGTTAGCTTGCGTAACTCCCGTGAGGAGCAAACTGATGCCGCTGC
>JAQVWQ010000107.1 GCA_028709615.1 Clostridia bacterium
TTTAAAAACCGTTCGCGCCGCCTGATCGACCTTTTGGCAGCTGACCCCGGCCTTGATTTGATTTAAGGCGCCAAGCTGCGCCTCTAAGACAATATTATAACGCACCTTTTGCAGCTCGTCGGCTTTGCCGAAAACTACGGTGCGGGTCATATCGGCGCAATAGCCCCGGTAGCGCGCTCCGAAATCGCAAAGCAGCAAATCGCCTTTTTGTAGGCGCCGCTCACCGGGGACGGCGTGGCAGAGCGATGAATTGGCGCCCGAGGCAATAATGGTGGGAAAAGCCAGCCCCTCTGCTCCGCAGGCCAGCAGCTCGCCCAAGAGCAGGTAGTCCATCTCTTTTTCGTTGTTGTTGCGGCGCAAGCACTCTAAAAAGCGTTTAAAGGCCTTGCAGCTGATTTGACAGGCGCGGCGGATATTTTCTGTTTCGTCCGCCGATTTTATCAGGCGCAGCTCCTCTACCAAATTGCCGGCCGGCGTTAAGGCTAAATCGCCGGCCGCTTCGCCTAGACGGCGGATAAAGGCCGCCGAAAGCACTTCTTCCTCGTAGGCTAAATTAGTGATATTGAGCAGGCGCGCTTGCCCGACGATTGTTGCGGCAAGCGTTTTTTGCGTGGGCTTGTATTCGGCAACGGCCACCTGCGGGGGCAGATCGCTTGCGGCCTGCTCTAAAAAACGGCCGTCGGTGATTAAAACCGCCTGCCCCTTGTGGTTGATCAGCAGCCAGGCATCATCTGCCGAATAACCGCTTAAATAGCGGATATTTTCGGCTAAGGCCACCAATAACCCGTCGTATTTTTGCCCATGCAGGCGGTTTGATAGATCCGCCAGGTTTTTTAAGGCACTTTGAGCTGCCATTTTGAGCCTCCGTAATAATAAAATTATAAATTATAATATAGCATAATTATCCAAAAAATTCAAGCTTTATGATCATCATCCCTGCGCCGGGCTCAAAAGATATTATATGCTTTTGTTCGGCGGATTATTTCATACTTTGGTATTAGGCTAAAATCATTCCGACCCTTTAAGCTTTTACTACCGATGGCCAATTTTATATTATTTTAAATTGTTATAAGATTTAAACACCAAAGGAGATTAAAAACTTGGGAAGGAGGTTAATAATTTAAACCCCGATTAAAAAGGATTTAAAATTTGTTTGGAGGTGTGTTTGAATTATGAGAATGGTATTAACATTTATCGGTGTCGCCTTCTTTATTCTCTTATGCTGGGGGCTGGCGGTCTTTTATAACAAAAAGACAACAAACATTGACCAATATCTGGTTTCCGGCCGCGCGGTCGGCTTCTGGGTGCTGATCGGCTCCTGGATCGGCGGCGTCATCGGCGGTTCTTCGATCGCCGGCTTTATGGGTTATGGCTGGCAATGGGGCGCGATGCGTTATTTTTCCATTATGCCCGCTTGTGTCTTCCTTTTGATTTTCGTACTTCTTTTTGCTAAAAGACTTTCTATTTTGGGTGCTAAATATCACCTCGTTTCAATCCCGGACTTTTTGGCCCTGCGTTTTGGCGACGCGATCCGCGTTCCCGCCGTTTTATTCGTTTTCTTCCGCATGGGTTTCATCGTCGGTTTACAGATCATGGCCTTGGGCTTGATCTTCCAAACCGGTTTTGGTTTATCGCTGCCTATCGGTATGGCAATCGGCTTTGTCGTGCTCGTCGGTTATGTCGCTATCGGCGGTATGATGGCCTCGATCGTTGTTGAATGGTTCCAGTCTCTTTTGCAATCCGCGGTTATGGTGCTTGTCTGCGTTATTGCTATGTACACTGTTTCCGACGGTCATATTTTACAGGCTTATGCCATTGCTCAAGATACCATGGCCGGCGTGGAGGGCTTTAGCTTTAACCCCTTCGATCTGCCGGTAAATATGATTGTTAACTACTTTATTTGCATGGGTTTTTATTACTTAGCCGACCAATGGGCCTTCCAGCGCGTTTTCGCGGCTTCTAAGCCCGATGTGGCCTTTAAGTGCCTGACCTGGGGCAACATTGCCGCTATTTTCTTTGTTATGCTCCCCTTCCTGGCCGGTATTATGCTGCGCACCGGTGCCGAATTGGGCACTATCCCGATTCCGCTTGACACCAGCCACAACTCCGTTTTCTTCTACTATGTTATTAATGTTCTGCCCATGGGTGTCAGCGTTTTCTTCCTCGTTTGCTATATGGCCGCGGTTTTGTCCTGCGGTTCTGCCTTCTTAATGGGCGGCGCTCCTCTGATCGTCCGCGATGTTTATCAGTCCTTTATCAATAAAAATGCCAGCCAGAAGCAGCTTGTTAAAGTCGGTCGTATCGGCGTTATCATCGTTGCCGTTTTCGGTATCGGCGGAGCTTACTTAATCCCCGACTTAGTTATCCTCTTTAACATGGGTAATGTTTTCACCGCTTGCGGCGTGCTCGTTCCCGTTATGGCCGCTTTCTTCTGGAAACGCGCTACCAGCCGCGGCGGCATTATGGCCTGCTGGATTGGCGGCCTGAGCGGTTTGGGCACCTGCATTTGGTCTTTAATGAACGGCGGCGACTATATGCTGCTGCCTAACGGCTTCCCCGTTATCCTTGTCGGTCTGGCTGCTTCCATTGCCGCTTTGGTCATCTTCAGCTTGACCCAAAAAGCCGATCCCGACGAAGTCGTTAATGTTACCCTCTACAATAAGCTGCAGGTTACCGAGGAGTAATTGCCGGTTTAAGGCGGCTTAAAAGGAAAAGGAGGTTTTAAGTTATGCAATTTTTATTCTATATGGCAGTGGTAGTTTCTTCAGCAGTTTTAATTCTGGTTGCCATCAAGGGCTTCCAGGAATTAATGAGACCCATTAAAGCGGAGGCTGCCGCCAAAAAACAGCAACAGCAGCAGCAATCCTAAGAAGCACTTTTCAACACTTCTCCTGCCCGTTTTCAGCTTCCTTGGGCGGGCAGGAGAGCACCTGATAAAGCGTGGGGAATTTAAATTTGGGGGGAATATCAGATGAAATGTCAGGAAATAAAACAAGCCAAGTTCATCAGACCCTTTTTTACAGAAAAAAAGGCCAAAGAAATTGTGGAAACACCTAAACGCTTTGCTTTAAAAAAGAAGCAGATCGAATGGGTATCTTCTATACCCTTGTATATACCCTTTTGGATTGTACAGGTGGAAATGACCTTGAATGACCCTAAAGTAAGAACCAAAGTAAAAAAAGTATATACGACAATTACCAACGGTATCACTAACCGCGGTATGCTGGTTAGGGGAGAGTTGTTTTACGATAATAAAGAGCAGCAGGGTATATTTTTTGATAATGAAACAGAGTATCAAAAAATTGCGGAAACAGCTCGTTTAGAGGCTCTTTCCAATACAAAAAGAATGATCAATCCCCCGCCGCACCGGGTGCTGCCCGGCGGACACCTGGTTTATTATCCGCTGGCCTTGGTTCATGTTAAGGTTAACGGCGTAGATGATGTGCAGGTTTTTGATTATTACCGCGGCGGTATTGACAAGTATATGATGCGTTATCTTAATCTTAAGGATAAGATGGAGGAAAAGAAACGCCAAAAAGCGGTTAACGCTTAAATAAACTATAAACCGAAAGAGGGAAATATAATTATGAAGGCAGACAAAGTATTTGTAAACGGCACTATCTACACAATGGATCCCAAAAATCCTAAGGCTGAGGCCGTTGCCACCTTTGGCAAAATGATTTTGGGCGTTGGACAAAAAAGCGATATGGAAAGCTTGATAGGCCCGGATACAAAAGTAATCGACTTAGGCGGCCGGACAATGATCCCCGGTATCAACGATAGCCACAGCCATGTTATTATGTACGGAATTAACCTGACGCTGGTCGATTTGGATCCTTCCAAATGCCCCGATATTGCTACAATGAAAAAGCTGGTTGCCGAACGCGCCGCCCTTTTGGGGCCCGGTAAATGGGTTCAGGGCTGGGGCTGGGATGAAACCAGAATGACTGACGGCAGAATGCCTAATGCCGATGATATGAGCGAGGCTTGCCCCAATAACCCGGTAACACTGACCCGCGGCTGCGTACATATGATTTTAACCAACAGAATGGGCTTGGATATGGCCGGCGTCACTAACGACACTCCCGACCCCGAGGGCGGCAAAATTGTCCGTGACGAGCATGGTGTTGCTACCGGTTTAATGCAGGATAACGCGCAGAATTTTATTAAGAATATTGTTCCTCCTTATACAAAAGACGAAATGGTTGCGGCCATCGAAACGGCCAGCAAAGCCTATAACTCTAAGGGTATTACCTCCAGCTGCGACGCCGGTACGCTGATTTCGGTTGAAGGCGAAAATCAGGCCTGGTACGAAGCG
>JAQVWQ010000108.1 GCA_028709615.1 Clostridia bacterium
GGATTTTTTGGTCACCATCTCTTTTTTGGTGATCCTGGCCATCGTCAATTCGTTGGGGTTAATCGCCTCGGCAGGCTTGGGCGTGGCCGAAAGACTGATTTTTTTGCTGATGCTGGTACCCTCGGCTTATATGTCCTCGGTTGCGGCCTTTGTGGCACAAAATGTCGGCGCCAAAAAGTTCAAGCGGGCTCGCTTGACCCTGCGCTATGCCATAATGACCTCGGTAGCGGTCGGCGCGGTAATGTTTTGTCTGGCCTTCTTTTGGGGTGACCGCCTGGCAGCGGTTTTTAATACCGACCCCGGGGTCATCGCCGCCGCCTTTGATTACCTTAAAGCCTACGCCTTTGACTGCCTGCTCGTCTCCTTTTTGTTTTGCTATTTGGGTTATTTTAACGGCTGCGGGCATACCGTCTTTACAATGGTGCAGGGCGTGATTGCCGCTTTTGCCATTCGCGTGCCTTTTGCCTATTTAATGAGCCAAACCGCCGATGTGACACTTTTTAAAATCGGGCTGGCTACGCCGGTCTCCACCGTTTTGCAGATTATTTTATGCGCGGGCTTTTATTTTTACACAAAAAAACTGCAGCTGCAAGCGGAATATTTATCCAATCAAGGAGGAATTTGCCAATGAGTTTAACCGCACAAGCTAAAAGAATTTTTTCCGCCGATTTGTATGCCACCCACACCACGGGTATCGAGCTGCTGGAGGCCGAAGAAAGCTACTGTAAATGCCGCCTGCAAATTACGCAAAACCATTTAAACGCCGCCGGCTTTGTGATGGGCGGAGCTATTTTTACGCTGGCCGACTTTACCTTTGCCGTCGCCTCTAACTTAAACAGAACGCATACTGTTTCCTTGGACAGCCATATTCAATACCTGCGGGCAAGCAAAGGCCCGGTGCTGCTGGCCGAAGCGCGGCCGATTAAGGAAGGCAAAAGCCATTGTTTTTACCAAATAACGGTCAGCGACGGCGAAGGAAAAACGATCGCGCTGGTCAACACCGCCGGCTTCCGCAAAGAAAGTCCAATGTAAACACAACAGCTTAAAATTTATTTTTTACAAAATAACCCCGTTTTTAAACTCTTGACATTTGTTTAACCCGGTGCTAAGATAATAATATCGTTATTCTGCCTGCAAAGGTTCGCCTGCGCTCGGAGATTACGACAAACAACATAATTTTTTCTGACCGCAAAGAATTTCTGAGCGGAAAGGCCGATCGAAAACTTACAATAACTGTCTTCTTTTCTCCCTTTTCGCTCAACCAGCGAAAAGGGATTTTTTTATCTAAGGAGGAGAGCAGATGGAAAAACGCCTCGGTATTATCGGTATCGTCATCGAAGACCCGCAGCGCACCGAGCAGGTCAATAACATTCTTCACCAATTTGCGGAGCTGTTTTTGGGAAGAATGGGTATCCCCTGCAAGGAGCGCGGCATCGGCGTCATCACCCTGATAGCTGACGGTACGACCGACCAGCTCAGCGCCTTAACCGGAGCGCTGGGGCGCATCAACGGTGTTTCAGTCAAATCAATGCTAAGCAAACAAATAAATTAAAAATCACTAAAAAGGGGTAATCAAAATGAAGTTTTTAGAAAAATATCAAAAGGAATTTGCCGCATATGATCAGCTTGACCATGATTTTATCGACGACGACAAAATCTGGCGGCAGCTCAACGAGCACGCCAACCCCACAGCCGCCGAGGTACGCCGCGTTTTGGCTAAGGCCGAGGGCTGCGTGCGCTTAGAGCCGGAGGAAGTGGCGGTGCTGATTCAAAACCAGGATCCGCAGACCATTGAAGAAATGTATCGACTGGCACATACGCTTAAAGAAGAGGTTTACGGCGACCGTATTGTCTTTTTTGCCCCGCTTTACATCAGCGACGAGTGCGCCAATAACTGCAAATACTGCGGTTTTCGCAGCAGCAACACGGCCATGCGCCGCAAAACCTTAACAATGGAGGAGATCGAGCAAGAGGTCAAAATCATGATCGAGGAGGGGCAAAAGCGCACCGTACTGGTCTATGGCGAATCCCCCGCTACCGAAGTGGATTTTATGTGCGAGACAATCCGCAAGGTTTACAGCGTTAAGACCGAGCATGGCGAGATCCGCCGCGCCAATATCAACTGCGCCCCCCTGACCGTCGAGGAGCTGAAAAAGCTCAAGGAAGTGGGTATCGGCACCTTTCAGGTCTTTCAGGAAACCTACCACCACGAAACCTACCGCCAAATGCACCCGCAGGGGACAATTAAGGGCCATTACCGCTGGCGCCTTTACTGTATGGACCGCGCTCAGCAGGCGGGCGTGGACGACAACGGCTTAGGCGTGCTGTTCGGCCTCTACGACTGGCGTTTTGAGGTTATGGGGCTGCTTTATCATACGATCCATTTGGAAGAAACCTTTAACGGCGTCGGCCCGCATACCATCTCCTTCCCGCGGATCACACCGGCCACGGACACGCCCTTTTCCGACCATCCCGAATATGCCGTCAGCGATGCCGACTTTAAAAAGCTGGTGGCGATCCTGCGGCTATCCATACCCTACACCGGACTGATCTGCACCGCGCGCGAAAAAGACGAGGTGCGCCGTCAGGTGCTGCCCTTTGGCGTTTCGCAAATCGATGCCGGTACGCGGATCGGCGTCGGCGCTTACGCCCGCTCTAAAAAAGCCAACGAGCTGCCCGACAAAGAGCAGTTTACCATCTGCGATTCGCGCACTTTAGACGAGGTGGTAAGCGAGATTTGTCAAATGGGGGCTATCCCCTCTTTTTGTACGGCCTGCTATCGGGCGGGGCGGACGGGCGAGCATTTTATGAAGGTTGCCAAATCCAAGTTCGTGCATAATTACTGCCTGCCCAACGCCATTTTTACGCTCAAGGAATATCTGCTGGATTACGGCTCGGAAGAAACGCGTAAAATCGGCGAAAAGGTTTTAAACGAGCATATCGAGAGGTTCCGCGGCGAGCCCGTTTATGAGAGAATACGCCAAATAATTCAACGGCTGGAAAACGGCGAGCGGGACCTGCGGCTTTAAGATGATGAACACGCAAGCTGTTGCCGCTTATCTGCAAAGTGCCGCGGCTCACGAACTGGCCGATCTGTTAAAGGAATTAACAAACGACGAAAAGAGCCTGCCCGAGCTGGCAGCAGCTGCCCGCCGGCAAAAGGAGGCTATTTTCGGTAAATCTGTTTATTTGCGCGGCCTGCTGGAGATTAGCTCTTACTGCCGTAACGACTGCTATTACTGCGGCCTGCGCTGCTCCAACAAAAACGCCGTCCGCTACCGTTTGGACGACAAAGAGATTTTAAACTGCTGCCGCAGCGCTTACGCTTTGGGCTTGCGCACCCTTGTTTTGCAGGGCGGCGAGGACGCCGCCTTTAACGACGACCGCCTTTGCCGCCTGATCGAACGCATTAAAACAGACTGTGACCTTTGCGCAATCACGCTCTCGTTGGGCGAGCGCAGCCGCGACTCATACGCGGCTTTAAAAGCGGCGGGAGCAGACCGCTATCTGCTGCGCGAGGAAACCGCCGATGCCAGGCATTACACGCTGCTGCACCCGATGCAGATGAGCCACAGCAAACGACTGCGCTGCCTGTGGGACTTAAAAGAGCTGGGTTATCAGGTCGGGGCGGGCTTTATGGTCGGCTCTCCTTTTCAGACTCCGCAAACGCTGGCTCAGGAGCTGGTCTTTTTGCGCGAGCTGCAGCCGCAGATGATTGGTATCGGTCCCTTTATCCCCCAGCACGATACGGTTTTTGCCGCCTGCCCTCAAGGCAAGACCTCCTTAACGCTGCTGGTTTTGGCTTTGCTAAGACTGCTGCTACCCCAAGCCCTGCTGCCCGCCACCACGGCGCTGAACAGCGCCGACGAGGACAGCCGCCGTCAAGCCCTGCTGGGCGGAGCCAATGTGCTGATGCCCAACATCTCGCCGCTGCGGCACCGCCCTCATTACGCTATTTACGACAACAAAAAAAGCCTGGGCTGTGAGAGTATCGACAAATTAGACGAATTAACGCGCCTGCTGCAAGAATGGGGTTTATGCGCCGATTTTTCCCGCGGCGACCATCCGGATTGGTTATAGTCAATAATTTAAGGTTTTAATCAATATTTTTTGAATTATTAGCATAACTTGACAAATTTTGTTAAATCCTATATTCTATATTTACTATGATTTTTTTCGGAGGGTTTTATGACTGTAATAATTGCCGACAGTGCTTGTGATTTACCCCTTGATGAGCTGGAACAGCTCAATGTAGAAATGCTTTCGCTTAGAGTATATATCGGCGGAAAAGAATACGCAGACGGGCGCGACC
>JAQVWQ010000109.1 GCA_028709615.1 Clostridia bacterium
GTAATACCCACCGCCAGCAGGCCGAAGACAAAAGCTAAGCCCTGAATGCCAAGCGCCGGCCACTCTAAAACCAAACCTACGGCCGCGCCAAAGCTGGCGCCGGCCGAAACGCCTAAAATAAAGGGGCTGACCAGCGGGTTTTGAAACATACCCTGAAAAGCCGCGCCCGACATCGAAAGACCGGCGCCGACCAAGGCGGCCATAATCGCCCGCGGCAGGCGCACGCTGATCACCACTTTTTCCGCCGAATCCGTCCAGGTGGTGGCAAGCGGCAAATTAAAAAGCTTTTGCCCCAAAATCGCCGCCACCTCGGAGGGCGTAACCGCATAGCGGCCTAAAAAGAGCGAAGCCACAAAAAGGGTAAGCGGAAAAAGAGCCATTAAAGTCCATTTGAGCTTTGACGGCCTTTTCTCGATTTTAGATATATCTATATCGGTAGATGTATTAGCTGCTTGCTGCATTATTCAGGTTTCTTCCAATCCTCATTAGAGTCGTACCAGCCGTCTAAAACCTTTTGCGCTTCCTCGCGGGTCATCTCATACTCATAAAATTCCTGATAATAGTATTGGATTTCGGCCAAAACATCAATGTCATTAAACAGCTCGGGCTGAATGACGGTAGCCAGCCAAATGAGCATTAAGGTCGTGGTCGTGCCCTTATCCATAAAAAAGACACCGGCGGGAATACGATAAAGCTGCTTGTTTTTAACGGCAGAGAGGGTTGACCACTTGGAATTTTCTTTATACATACTTTTTATAACCAGCTCGGGGAAGTTGCCATGGTTATCAACCAAAATAATCTCGGGATCCCATTCAAAGAGCTGCTCGCTTGTCACCTCGGGGAAGGAGCCGTTGCCCGATACGGGGCCGACCAGACGGCCGCCCGCCAGGTTGATTTCGTAAATGCGGTTTTTAAGCGCGTAAGAGGCTAAAACATTTTCGCCCCAGGTATTGCCCCAATAGACAACGGGGCGCTGCTCGTCGGTTAAATTGGCGGTGCGCTCGGCCAGCATAGTGATTTTTTCGACATTATAGTTATACCAGGCCTCGTATTCGGCGCGGGACTCCTCGGTATTGATGATCTCGGAAAGAGTTTTGGCGGCAACAGTCGAGGCCTCAATATATTGGTCAAGGCTTTGTGCCATTACCGACTCCGCATCAGCCAGCAGACCGTCGTTAAGTGTCAGCACCACCGCGGGGATACCGACCGCGTCAAACTTTTTCAGCTCGTTGTCGTTGCTGTAATAAATAACCAAATCAATATCGCGGCTCAAATAGTCCTCAATATTAACGGCCGAGCTGGGGTTAGCGCCGACGGTTTCGTAATTGGCCAAATCGGGGTTAGTTAAAAGCGCCAACGGATAGTTGGTGGTATGACCTGATTTGGTCATACACATTTTATCCTTGCCCTCCAGCATAAAGACCATTTCGTAAGAGGGGCCCGTCATGGCGGCGATCCGCTGCGGGTCGTTGGGAATTGTCAGCTCGCGGCCGACTAAGTCGGTAATAACTCTGGTATCGGCATTTTGCCCCGCGTTTTGGTCACCGCAGGCGCTCAGCGCAAAACAAAAGACCGCGGCCAGTAATACTGCGATTATTTTTTTAGACATAGCTACCTCCGTATTTTTAAAAACAAGTTAACAAAACGGCCAGCATTTTATTTGGTAATAAAGTTAATCGTCTGCAGATTATAGGTCATCCATCTGCCGCCTGTGCCGCTGATCATGGAGGTCAGGCCGACAGGCTGGTCGGGGTTAAAAAAGCTGGTGGTTTTGCCGTCGTACATACAAAAGAAGGATACTAAGCCAAAGTATTTTTCGTTGGTGGGATCAGTGCTGTATTCGGTATTTTTAGCCGCCTCGTCGCCGCCTGTGGCCTTATAACCGATCATCTCGGCCTCGGCGATCTCACCGTCGATAGCAATCCCCATGGCGGCCAATTTGGCCAGCATTTGCTCGTAAGAAATACCAAAGAACCTGCCCTCATAGGTAGCGGCGCCGCCGTCGTAATAATGTGAGCCGTCAAAAAAGGCCGTCGGCAGCTTGTCCTCGCCCAGCGGAGTTTTTTGCATAAATTCCGTCATGGTCAGCGTACCCTGGCTTGCGCCGTTGACCTGAATATCGACGGCAAATTCGGCGGGAGTGGTTACTAAATAAATATTGACAATACCCTTATTGGGCTTGGCGCCTGCGGCCACCGCGTTATAGCCGTCGGCAATAGGCTCATAGGCCGCGCCGTCGGCGGAGGCTTGATAGGCCGCCACATAAAAGAGGCTGGGATCGGCCAGATAAGAAACATAACCGTCAGCGGCCTCCACAAAGGCGCCGCAAGCCGCGCTCAAGTCGGCGCCGCTGATTTCGGCACAGGTGGCGGCATAATAATAGGTACCGTCCAAAGCAACATCGTGCAGTGCGCCTTCAACATCAGCGGCAGCAAAACCGCCCTCGGCTAAGGCCTCTCCGTCTAAGTAAATGTTTAAAACGCCGCGTTCGGCTGCCGCTTCCGGCAGAGCGGGCGCGCCCTCCGGCCGCTCAACCGGAGCTTGCTCGCCGCAGGCCGTAAAAGCAAAGAGCAACATAAAAGCAGCTAAAGCAACTAAAATTTTTTTCATTTTGCAATCCCCTTTATTTTTATTTTAAATAAAAAAAGACAGCTCGCTAAGGAGCCGTCTTTCTTTAAAATTAAAGCTCCTTTTCAATCGCGGAAGGCAAAACGGTTTCCCTTTTGGCCCATTGGTTGCCTGCCATAGCTTTTATTAGCCTTAGGCGCGGCAACTCGGAGATAATATGCGGTTTTTGTCATAAAATATTTTAATATAAATAATTATATCATAAAATAAAAAAAAGAAAAGGCTTATATAATTATTTTGTATATTAAAACATACAGGGGTAAGCCCCTGTATGTTTTTTATGAGCGTATGGATAAAGGTCAAAACACTACCGTTTAAAGCGTAAGGTTCGACTTGAGAGGCAGCTGGTTTTGCAACTGGTTTAACGGCTGCTGTGCCGCTTGCGGCATCAGCTCGTCAACCTCGCCGATTTCCAAGGCCTCCAGCAGCTTGCGGAACAAAGCCAAACGCGCCTTGTTATCCGCCTTAAAAGCAGGGTCGGAGCAGGCGATACTGTAAGCCTGCAGCATCTTTTGCTTGTTACGCTCGCGCGTGGCGGCCGGCTCGGGAGAGGCCCCGCAATAAATCACATCGTAATCGCCCAGCAAATCGTCGGGGCTGACCTCAAACAGCTCGCCGCAGTTTTCGCCCAGCAGACGGCAAACGCGCGACTCGGTCAAAAACTGCTGGTTTAAGGCCATACATTTTTCGGCAATCGGCAGCAGCAGGTCACGCTCGATAGCCAGACAAAGAGCCTTAAAGCGGATAGACGCGTTGTTATCCTTGGTCGTGACGGCCGTGGCGGTGTCGTTGGCGGAGGAAACCCCCATAATGATATCATGACAGCCCGTAGCGTCGCGCATATCCTGCTTAATGCGCTCCTCGTTGGCAAAAGATGAGGGCGGCAGGTCTTGAATGTTGATCTCCTGCAAATCGTCCAGCTCGTTAAGCTCAATAACGCCGCCCTGCCGCCAAATCAAATCCCGCGGGGCTAAGCCGCTGCCGCGGCGCAGCTTCCACATCCGGCGCAAGGCCATAGTATTGTAATCTATGCGCTGGTTGCGCGTGGTGTTCAGCTCGTCCTGCAGCATCGCGCAAATTTCGGGGATACCGATACCGTAAAAGGAGCCGGGCAGATAGGTAAAGCAGCACTTGTCATAAGGCTTTTGCCCGTGCCAAAAGGGATTTTCCTCCTCTTTGACCAGCTGTTTGTCGCCGACAAAAACCAAATGCCGCTCGTCCTCCCAGTAATGGCGCACCAAATAAAGGCTGCCGCCGTCCTCGGCCTCACGCTCGTCGTCCGCCCGCGTTTCGCCGTATCGGCAAACCTCGGTCACGGGCGAAAGCTCGTCCCAGTTGATTTTATATCCGTCCTGCTCGGCCAGCTCTTGCAAGCGGGCGCGGGTCAGATATTCGCTGTGTCCGCAAAAGCGGGCATCGGCCACCGTTGTAGCCTGGCTGTCGCAAAAAAAGTCAAACAGGGGGATATCCTGACAAACGGGGTCATCGTAAATCAGCTGATTTTCCTCAACCACCTCGCGGCTGGGCAGGGGCAGCTCCACACCGCCTGCCAGCAAAGGCCGCGAGCTTTGGCGCAGCTGTTTAACCTTGCGGC
>JAQVWQ010000021.1 GCA_028709615.1 Clostridia bacterium
ATGCTGGCGGGGGGCACTTCTTATTATCTGCCCTTAAAGGCCGAAAACGGTTTCCTGCCCGTTTTTGAGGATATTCCCGAGGATATTTGCCGCCGCGCTAAAATAATTTGGCTTAATTATCCCAACAATCCTACGGGGGCTGTTTGTGATTTGGGCTTTATGCAAAAAGCCGTAGCTTTTGCTAAAAAATATGATATTTTACTTTGCCACGACGCCGCATATTCGGAAATGACTTATGACGGCTATATTCCTCCGAGTATTTTGCAGGTCGAGGGCGCGCAGGAGGTTGCGGTTGAGTTTAATTCCTGCTCAAAACCGTTTAATATGACGGGCTGGCGCATTGCCTTTGCCGCCGGCAACGCTGAGGCGGTCGCTACCTTGGCGCGTTATAAATCGAATGTTGACAGCGGTGCTTTTCAGGCTGTACAATACGCGGCTATGGCCGGCCTTCAGCAGTCCGGGCCAACGGTTAAAGCTATGCAAAAGGTTTATGAGGGCCGCCGTAACATTTTAGTGGACGGCTTGAATAAAATGGGCTGGAATTTGTCAATGCCCAAAGCTACTTTTTATATTTGGGCACCTGTACCTAAGGGTTATACCTCTGCCTCCTTTGCCGAAAAGGTGCTTGAGGAGGCGGGCGTGATCATTACCCCCGGTAACGGCTATGGTGTTGCCGGTGAGGGATATTTCCGCGCTACCTTGACCTTAGAAGAAGAGAGAATGAAAGAAGCTGTGGCGCGTTTACAAAAAGCCTTGGGTAAGGTTGAGTTTTAGCGCCCGCCAATTAAGGGCGGCAATAAATAATTAGCTAAAGGACTGACCGAAATGAAAATTGCGGTAGGACAAATGGAAGTTAAACAGGGCGATGTCGCCGCCAATTTAGAGGTTGTTTTGGGGGCGATCAAGCGCAGCCGTTATCTTGCGGCTGATTTGCTGGTGCTGCCCGAGGCGGCCTTGACCGGTATTTTTTTAGGCCGCCGTCCCTGTAAGGAAATTTTGGCGGAAGCAGAGGCGGCCGCCGAGGAAATAGCTAGGGTTGCCGGAGATTTGCCCGTTGTTTTTGGCAATGTTGCGCCCACGGGCAAAAGCGGCTGTTATCTGGCCTTTGCCGGTAAGCTGATCAAAATGGCGGCTGTTTGTCAAGGCCGTGATTTAGCGGGTGCGCTTGATTTAGACGGAGAAGGGCAAAAAGCTGTACTGACCATTGGCGATAAAAATATTGAGCTAAAATGCTTTTTAGGCGATTGGCGTCAGCTGCCCGCCGAAAAAACAGCTGACTTATGCTTGCATTTGGCCGCGCGTCCTTTGGTTTTGACCGAGGTTGAAGATTATCGGCGCACACAGCCAACGGGTGATAATATTTGGCTCTTTTGTAACTGCTGCGGTTTGCAGAATTCGGGCAAAACCATTTATCAAATGGGCGGCGGCAGCAGCCTGCGCGGCAATACCGGCGCTGTTTATGAGATTTTGCCTTTAATGGAACAAACGGGCGCGGTTTGGAATCTGCCCTCTATTATTACTCCTCCCCCCGAGGGTCGTTTAACCGATAAAAAGCTTCCCGAAACCTGTTTTATTTTGCACGAAAGCGCAGCGCCGGCGCAAAACAATTATTGGCAATGGGATCAGCCCTTTGATTATGAGAGCTTTGTTTTTCAGGCCTTGGTTGTCTCGGTGCGCCGTTTTTTTGCTTCGCTGGGAAAAAACAAAGCCGTTATCGGCTTATCGGGAGGCATCGACAGCGCGCTGACGGCCTGTGTCTGCCGTGAGGCTTTAGGCGGAGAGAACTTGCTTTTGATCAATATGCCTACGCAGTATAACAGCAATTTAACGCGCAATAAGGCTGCCGAATTGGCTGAAGCCTTGGGTGCGCATTACTGGATTGTGCCGATCGAAAAATCGCTTGCTTTAACCAAAGAGCAGTTTGCCGCAGGCGGCATTATTGCTCCTGACGGTACCGATTGGGCGCTAAAAATTCAAGGGCTGGTTGAGGAAAATATAATGGCGCGTGATCGGACGGCGCGGGTTTTGGCGGCCGCGGCGGCCGCTTGGAACGCGCTGTTTATCTGCAACGGCAACAAGGCCGAAAACACTGTCGGCTATGCCACCTTTTACGGCGATCTGGCGGGAGCTATCGCTCCCTTGGCCGATTTGTGGAAGCATCAGGTTTATGCCGCCGCCCGCGGAGCAGGCAAGGCTATCCCTACGGCTAAGGCGGCTTTGGACGGGATTGCCGCGATTCGCCCTTCCGCCGAGCTTTCGACGGCGCAGGCCGTCGAAGAGGGCAAAGGCGATCCTTTGTTTTATGATTATCATGATTATTTGCTGGCGGCCTTTACCGAAAAGGGCTTAACGCCTTACAGCCTGTTAAAAGCCTACTCCGAGGGCAGCCTGCCAGAAACAATCGCTTGCGCTGACGGCTTGATTGAAAAGCTTTTTGATGACAGCAAGACCTTTTGCGCCGATTTGGAACGCTGGTGGCGCTGCTATAAAAGTATCGGTGTGGCAAAACGCTTGCAGGCGCCGCCGCTTTTGGCTTTTACAAAGTATCCCTTTGGCGAAACAGCGGGCGAAATTCAGGCTAAGCCTTTTTTATCCGGCAAATATTATAATTTAAAGAAACAACTGACGGAAGGAAATTAACTATGCAGCAGATCGAGCTTTCTGCTTATGCCAAAATAAATTGGTCGTTGTTGATTACGGGACAGCGGGACGACGGCTACCATACGCTGATGAGCTTGATGGAGCAGGTGGATTTGGCCGACGAAATTACCGTACAAAAAGCTGCCTTTGACCAAATTGCCTGCCCGCCGCTGCCCGAGGATGCCTCTAATTTGGCCTTAGCCGCGTGGCTGGCTTTAAAGAAAAAATTAAATTTAAAAGATTGCCTGCGGATCATAATTAAAAAAAATATCCCTTTAGCCTCCGGATTGGCGGGAGGCTCAAGCGATGCCGCCGCCGTATTGCGTGGGGCTAATGATCTGCTGGATTTAGGTCAAACAGACGAACAACTGGCCGAGCTTGGTTTAAGCCTGGGCGCCGACCTGCCCTTTTGTTTAGCGGGAGGGGCCGCGGTGGTCAGCGGTATCGGCGAGCGGGTTGAAAAGGTCAGCGATTTTCCGCAAATGCCATTATTGCTGATCAATCCCGGGCAGGCCGTTTCTACAGCGGCGGCCTATCGGGGCAGGATGGGGGCTTTTTGCGACAGGACGGTGGCTTACAGCAAAATTGCCTCGCTGCTGATCGCCCGCCGCCGGCTTGATTTTGCGCAAATTGCCATGGTTTGGCAAAACGATTTACAAAAAAGCAGTATAGCTCTCTGCCCTGCTATTGCTCATATTAAATTAGATTTGGCAAAGGCGGGAATTCCCTCTTTGATGTCGGGCAGCGGGGCAACGGTAATCGCGCCGCCGCTTGACGAGGAAAATTTAAGCAAGCTGCAAGAAAAATATCCTTTTGTGCGTACGGTAAAAACACGCTAACCCAAAATTTTTACATAAATATTTTACTGATATGATTTAAGTAAAAGAAATTTTTAAACTATATATATTGAGAATATAAAAAAATCGCTCTTTTAAGCAACCGATTCCGTTTAGAGGTGCAAAACAAATGGCCATATAAAAGAAGGAAGGGAGAACAAAGAAGTGTATACGATAGCTGAAAACACCGATTATAAAGAATTAACCTACTTGTTTTATGATAACGGGTTAGAAATAACACCGGGCATTGAGAGGCCGAGTAATGTAGTAAAGTGCTGGTCTTGCAGAAATTCAATTAATCAAGATCTTATCGGCGGTGCTTCTTTAGAGATGCGCAACGGGCATTTCGTCGTTGCAGATGTAGCTGTTAACATTGAATTTCGCCAAAAAAAAATCGGAACACGACTAATGAACCTCATTGAAGAGGAAATAATAAAAAGGGGTGGCAATGAAGCATGGCTTGTTGCTAAGGCTCCTGATTTATACATCAAACTTGGATGGGAAGTTGTTACAAGAGAACAAGCTCCGGATATTTCAAAATGTTTCTCTTGTATAAAGTATGGAAAGGAATGTAATCCACAAATACTACATAAGCGTTTTTAAATAAAAAAGCTGTTGCAAAATAAAATTTGAAGATTATATGAAGAGGCAAGCCCCTTACAATGTAAACAGACCATATAATTAATTACTAATTATATGGTCTGTTTAAGTGCGATTATAATTGCTATTTTAGTTTTTCACTCCTGAACGGAACCCATTTCTTTCAAGAGCGGTTTTTATAGTGCTGAATATAAGCTTTTTATAGCATTCCTTTTTTCTTTAAAAGCCAGGCGCAAATTGAGCAGGCAATAGTTGCGCCGCTTAAAATCAACGGAAAACCCCAAATGCTGTTGCCCAACGGCACATTGACATTCATACCCCAAAAGCTGGCAATCATTGTGGGAATGGCCAAAATAATTGTAATAGCCGTCAACAGGCGCATAACATTGGAGAGGTTATTGGAAATCAGCGAGGCAAAAGCCGTCATTGTGCCTGAGGAAATGTTGCTGTAAACATCGCTCATTTCCACCGCCTGGCGGTTTTCGATAATCACATCCTCCAGAAGGTCCTCGTCCTCTTCGTACATTTTGATGGTTTTGCCCCTTAGCAGCCGTTCCAGCACCTTGGCATTGGCGCGCAGGCCGGTGCTGAAATAGACGAGACTCTTTTGCAGGCTCATTAACTGCATCAGCTCGGTATTTCTCATTGAGCCGCGCAGGGAAGCTTCCAGCTCGGTGTTACGGCGGTGAATATCGCGCAAATATTTTAAGAACAGATTGGTTTTTTTGTGAAAGAGTTGAAAAATAAAGCGGGTTTTTTTAAAGGTAGCAATGCTCTTATTACGGGTAGAGGTGAATTCTCCGAGCAAATTAGCATCTTCCAGGCAGGTGGTGACAAGATAATCGTCGTTTAATATGATGCCTAAAGGTATGGTATCGTAAATTACATCTTCTTTGCAGATTATGGGAATGTTAATAATGATTAAAACCTGATCTTCTTCCACCTCAACGCGGGGAATTTCCTCATCGTCCAAAGGGTCCTTTAAAAAGTCGTATTCTAAGCCGGTAGCTTCGGCAACCTGCCGCAGCTCGGCTTCGGTGGGGTTGATCATATTAACCCAGCAGTTCTTTTCAATAGTATCGGTATAAACCAGCTTATCGTCAACTGTTTTGTAGCTAAAGAACATAGCCGCGCCTCCTTTGTGTGCGGGGGCGGCTAAAAGCAAGCCCTAGACGCCCCCTTGATTTTTTTATATTTACTGCATAAGTTTCCGGGGTCGCCGTCCATTCGGCTTACCTCCTTTAAAGTTTATTTTTGTTAGATACTTCCTCTAACTTATATATTATATACCTAAATTTGCTTTTTGCAAAGCTCTTTTTTAAAAAATTTTATTTGCGGTAATTTATAGAATAGGTTATAATAATATTAACAAAAATAAAGAGGTGTTTAGTATGGCGCGTCTTACTGCAGTTATTCTTGCCGCAGGCAAGGGAACAAGAATGGTTTCGGATTTGGCTAAGGTTTTGCACAATGTAAACGGGCGGCCCATGCTTTCTTATGTAATTGACGCAGCTCGCGGTGCCGGAGCGGATAATATTCTGTTGGTGGTCGGTCACGGAGCCGACCAGGTTAAAGAAGTTTATGGGGACGACTGCCTTTATTGTATGCAGATGCCTCAATTGGGTACAGGCCATGCCCTGCAGGTCGCTTTGCCGTATTTGCCGGCCGACTGCGAAGATATTATGGTTATTTGCGGCGATACCCCCGTTATATCTGCCGAAACCTTAAGCGATTTTTATCTGTATTATAAAAAATCAGATGTTTCGGCAACGGTGCTTGCGGCCGAGCTGGCCGACCCCGGCGGTTACGGGCGGATCGTTCGCGGCGCAGACGGCAATGTCGAGCGGATAGTTGAGCAGCGTGATGCTTCGGAGCAAGAAAAACAAATCAAAGAAATCAATACGGGTGCTTATTGCTTTCGTTTGCAGGATGTGGCCGAGGTTATTGCCGATCTGCAGCCCAATAATGCCCAGGGTGAATACTACCTGACCGATGTTATCCCCGCCTTGGCTGCCGCGGGTAAAAGCGTTAACGCGCAGATTATGGACGACAGCAAGGAGTTTTTTGGTGTCAACGACCGTTTACAGCTTGCGCAGGCCGCCAAAATTTTGCGTCAGCGCAAATGCCGCCAATTAATGCTGGCGGGCGTGTCAATTATTGACCCCAAAACGACTTATATAGAAGACAGCGTAAAAATCGGGCCCGATACCGTTATTGAACCGAATGTAATTATCCGCGGAGCTACCGTTATCGGTCAGGGCTGCTTTATCGGCAAGGACTGCGATATTACCGACAGCATCGTCGGGGCGGGCAGCAGCTTAAAAAAGGCTGTTTTGTGGGAGGCACAAACAGGAAAAAATTGTAACATCGGTCCTTTTGCCTACTTGCGTCCCGGTACGGTATTAAGCGATAATGTCAAGGTCGGCGATTTTGTGGAAATAAAAAAATCACAGATAGGCACAGGCAGCAAGGTACCGCATTTAAGCTATATCGGCGACGCTGTAGTCGGCGAGAAGGTCAATATCGGCTGCGGCACCATTACCTGCAATTATGACGGTTATCATAAATACCCGACGGAAATCGGCGACGGCGCTTTTATCGGCAGTAATACTAACCTGGTGGCTCCCGTTAAGGTCGGCAAAAACGCTACGGTTGCGGCCGGTTCGACTATAACCGAGGCTGTTCCCGAGGAGGCTTTGGGGATTGCCCGCGGCAAACAGGCCAATAAAGAAGGCTGGAGTGCTAAAAAACGCAAAAAAGAGCAAGAACTGTCGAATAAGTAAAAGGGAATAAAAGATTTTTAGAGAATACATATAAGTCCAAAAAAACATTGGGAGGAATAAAAAAAGCATGAGTAGCAATAAAATGAAGCTGTTTGCCGGTAATGCCAATTACCCTTTGGCCGAAGAGGTAGCCGAGTATTTGGGCTTGACCCTTGGCGCAGCAAAGGTTAAAACCTTTTGTGACGGTGAAATTGCCATTGAGATCGATGAATCGGTGCGCGGAGCCGATATCTTTATCGTGCAGCCGACATGTAACCCCACTAACGACAATTTAATGGAGCTGCTGATTATGATCGACGCCATGCGCAGAGCCTCGGCGCAGCGCATTACCGCCGTTATGCCTTATTACGGTTATGCCCGTCAAGAGCGTAAAACCAAGGCGCGCGATCCGATTTCCGCTAAGCTGGTGGCAAATTTGATTACGGCAGCCGGTGCCGATCGTGTTATTTCTTTGGATCTGCACGCCAATGCTATTCAGGGCTTTTTTGACATTCCTGTTGATCACTTGCCCGGAGTTCCGCTTTTAGCCGAGTATTATCGCTCTTTGCCCAATGATGATTTGGTAGTTGTTTCCCCCGATTTGGGCGGCGTAACCCGCGCCCGCAGTATGGCTAACCGCTTAGGCGTTGATATTGCCATTATCGACAAGCGCCGTCCCGCTGCCAACCAGGCCGAGATCATGCATGTGATCGGCGATATTAAGGGTAAACGCGTAATTATGGTCGATGATATGATCGACACGGGCGGCACAATATCCAAGGGCGCGTCGGTTTTGATGAATATGGGCGCGACAGAGATTTTTGCCTGCTGCACACATCCCGTTTTTTCGCCGCCGGCCATGGAACGCTTAGAGGCCTCTGTAATTACCGAGGTTTTAACTACCAACACAATTCCCATTAATTACGAAAAACAGGGCACCTGCTCAAAAATCAAAACTGTATCTGTGGCCCCCTTGCTGGGTGAGGCTATTTTAAGAATTCACGAGAATTTGTCGGTCAGCAGATTGTTTTCCGATTAATAAAAATTGATTTTAACTAATTATTAATTAAAAAGTTTAATTAAATAAAACAGCGGACGGCATAAATTGCCGTCCGCTTGTATCTTGTATGTTGCTTTAATCTTTGACTAAGCCGACACCGTTTTGTTTGTGCTTTTGCCGAATTAATCTTGTTAATCCCTCGGTCTTAGGGTCGGGAATAAGATGACATCGCGAATAGAGGAAGAATTGGTTAAAAACATCACCAAACGGTCAATGCCGATACCAAGGCCGCCGCAGGGGGGCAGGCCCTGTTCTAAAGCCCGCAGAAAATCTTCATCGGTTTCGTTGGCTTCTTCGTTGCCCTTGGCCCGTTCGGCCATTTGCGCTTCAAAGCGTTGGCGCTGGTCAAGCGGATCGTTGAGCTCGGAGTAGGCGTTGGCCAGCTCGCGGCCGTAAACAAAGGCTTCAAAACGGTAAGTCATCTTGGGGTCATCATGCTTGCGCTTGGTTAAAGGAGAGATTTCGATCGGATAGTCCATGACGAAGGTCGGCTGAATAAGTGTCGCTTCGACTTTTTCTTCGAAGAAGGCATTGATAATATGGCCGCGGTCGGCATCGTCTGCGATTTCTATATTATTTTCTTTAGCGGCGGCGCGGGCTGCTTGATCGGTGGTGATTTGGCTAAAATCGACTCCACAGGCCTCGCGGATAGCATCAAACATCGTTACTCTGCGCCAAGGGGTGGCAAAGCTGATTGGCGTGTCTTCATAGGTAAGCTCCGCTGTGCCGAGAATTTCCAGGCAGACGGCTTCGACCAGATTTTCGGTTATTTCCATCATACCGTTATAGTCGCTGTAAGCCTCGTAAAGCTCCATCAGCGTAAATTCGGGGTTGTGACGAATGGAAATACCTTCGTTGCGGAAAACGCGGCCGATTTCGTAAACCTTTTCCAGTCCGCCGACAATTAAGCGTTTTAAGTGCAGCTCTAAGGCAATGCGCAGATAAAGGTCGATATCTAAGGCGTTGTGATGGGTAATGAAGGGGCGGGCGGCCGCGCCGCCGGCGATATTATGCAAAACAGGGGTTTCCACCTCTAAAAAGCCCAAGCCGTCCAAATAGCGGCGGATAGCACTGACAATGCGGCTGCGTGTTACAAAGGTTTCGCGCACCTCAGGGTTGACGATTAAGTCCAGCTGGCGCTGGCGATAGCGTAAATCTACATCCTTTAAGCCGTGCCATTTTTCGGGCAGGGGGCGCAAAGCTTTGGTTAAATAGGTGATTTGCGCCGCTTTAATGGAGATTTCTTCGGTATGTGTTTTAAAAACCTCGCCAGTTGCGCCGATGATATCACCGACATCCCAAAGCTTGATCAGCTCGTAATTTTCTTCTCCCAGCAGATCTTTGCGTATATAAAGCTGAATTGTGCCGCTGACATCGTTAATTGTGGCAAAACAGGTTTTACCCTGACGGCGGATGGCAAGCAGGCGGCCGCAAACCGTAACCTCTTTGCCTTCCAGCTCGCCAAAGCCTGCTTTGACCTCTTTTGCCGTATGGGTACGCTTAAAGGGGGCGCCAAAGGGATCTACGCCCGCTTCGATAAGCTTGTTCATTTTGCCGATGCGTACTTCGCGCTGGTCGTTACTTTCTTTTTGCAGCTCTTCCGCGCTGATTTGCAGGTTTTGTTCGTTGTCGTTTACCAAGGGTGCTGCCTCCTATTGCTTATGGATTTCTAAAATTTTAACATGAATTTTGCCCGCCGGAACGGTAATTACTGTTTCTTCGCCGACTTTTTTGCCTAAAAGACCTGCGCCAATGGGGCTCTCGTTAGAAATGCGCTTTTTAAAAGGGTCAGCTTCAACCGAGCTGACGATCGTATATTCCTGTTCTTTTTCGTGGGTATAATCATAATAACGAACTGAGGAGCCGACGGACACTTTTTGAATATCAATATCGTCCATATCAATAAGGCGGACATTGCGCAGTTTTTGTTCTAAGCTGATAATACTGCCTTCAATAAAAGCCTGCTCGTTTTTAGCATCCTCATATTCGGAATTTTCGCTGATATCGCCGAATTCGATAGCCTGCTTAATGCGCATGGCAACTTCCTTGCGGCGTGTTGTTTTTAGGTTGTCAAGCTCCTCTTCCATTTTTTTTAAGCCTTCTGCGGACAATAAAATTTCATTATCATTCATAATTATTTTCTCTCCAATTCTTGGCCCGAGGGCTTTTGCTTATTTAATGATTATATTATTTAGTAGCTTGTTTGTCAAGGAATTTTGCGCCTTTTTCTACATATATATAGCAATGAGGTGAGCTAAAATGGGGCGGCCCTGTTTGTTATTGAGAAAATGCTCGACGCGCAGACTTTTTATTCCTACGCCTTCTTTATGCTTTAAAAGCGTAGGTAGCTGGGAGCAGGAATTCTGGGATTTTCCCTTATCGCGGCGGCCGTCAGAGCGCGAGCTGAGTCAAGCCGAGCGTTTTTCGACATTGCGTAATTGCCGCTTCGTCGGGGCGGCGGAGGGTCTTGCCAAGCCCGCCTTGCCGACAGCTTATCTTTGTGACGGGCAGGCTTTGGGGGCGGCCTTTTTACCATATTTGTTGGATCAAAGCAACAGTAATTGGCGCAAGGAGGCGGTGGCGGTCTGCTTGAGCGGCGTGCAAATGGCGCAGGCTGCCATAGTTTTGGCCCCCGAGCTGCGCCGATTGCGTTTAGTGGGCAGTACAAAAAGACAAAGGAGATTGTTGAGTGGGCGGATCTTGCGTGAATACGGCCTGCTGGCGCTGGAGGGAGAGCAGGCGGCAGACGGTGAGCTGCTGATTTTAGATGGGCAAACAACGAAACCTGATCGGGAATATTGCTGGCAGGCCTGGCCGCAGTGCTTTGCGTTAAACGCCGACGAGCAAATCAGCGCGGCACATTTGCAGGCCTTGCTCTTTGCTTATTACGGCGATTATCCCGAGGCGGAAAAGCTTTCTTTTTTGGCGCGCTTTGCACTCAGGCAGGGCATTTATCCCTTAAAGCCCGTATAAAAAATCGGCGATTTGCTGATAGTCGCTTAAGAGCATCAGCTCCCGGCGGGCAGAGGCTGCATGGCGCATACCCTTTAAATAGCAGCACATTAGGCTGCGCATAGCTACAACTGCGTAATGTTCTCCTTCTTTTTGGGCGGTTTTTTTGTCTAGACCTTCCTTGAGACGGCAGTTGACGGATAATTGGACTTTGCGTTTTAAATGAGCTAAAGCGGTGGCAATTATTTCTTCTTGGGCGGGGCGCTGCGGCAGGGGCAGGCCGTTAAAAGCGGCTAAAATTTCCTCAATCAGCCAGGGGTTGCCCATCAGCCCGCGGGCCGCCATGACAAAATCGCAGCCTGTTTGCCTGAGCATTGTTGCGGCATCCGCGGCACAAAAAATATCTCCGTTACCGATTACAGGAATATTTACCGCTTGTTTGACTTGGGCTATTGCCTGCCAGTTGGCAGCTCCGCCGTAAAATTGCTCGCGGTAGCGGCCATGCAAACAAACAGCCGCCGCACCGGCTGCTTCCGCCATTTGGGCAAACTCTAAATAATTACGGCTCTGCTCGTTGATGCCCAAACGGAATTTAACGGTTACGGGCAGACTGACCGCAGCTGTAACGGCGCGGATTACGCCCTCGGCCCTTTTAATATCGGCCATGTGCGCGCAGCCCTCGCCGTTTTTAAATATTTTGGGAGCGGGACAACCCATATTCAGGTCAATAAGCTGCGCTCCGCGTTCGGCGGCAATTTGCGCTCCCTGCGCCATATATTGAGCAGAAGAGCCCGAAAGCTGAACCGCGCGGATTTCTTCCTCGTCGGTAATGTCCAGCAGGTCCAAGGTTTTATGATTGTTATAGCAGAGGGCCTGGGCGCTGATCATTTCTCCGTAGCAAAGCGCAGCTCCGTGCGCGCGGCAAAGCTCGCGCCAGGCGCGGTCGCTGTAACCGGCTATCGGTGCGGTCAGCAAACGGTTTTTCAGTTCAAGACTGCCTATTTTTAGCGTAGCGTTCATTAACTATTACCAAGCCTTTAAGAGTCAGCAGAGGATCGACCTCGTCGATAAATAAGCTGTAGGGAGCGATTAAGGGTGCCAGTCCCCCTGTGGCGATAACGCGGACAGGGGCAGGCAGCTCTAAGGTCATACGGCGGATCAGTCCATCCACCTGACCGGCAAACCCGAATAAAATACCTGCTTGTAAGCTTTGTGCCGTGTTTTTGCCGATGGCGCTTTTGGGCTTGGCAAGAGGAACCGTTGCTAAGCGCGCGGCGCGGGCAAAAAGGGCATCTTTTGAGATTTCTACCCCCGGAGCTATTGCCCCTCCTAAATAGGCGCCGTTTGGGGAGACGCAGTCTAAGGTTGTGGCAGTGCCAAAATCGACAATAATAATTGCTTGATGATATGCCTGATAAGCCGCCACCGCGTTAATCAGACGATCCGCTCCCGCCTCTTTGGGGTTATCTATGGCAATTTCTATACCTAAATCGCTGTCGCTGTCAATAATAAGCGGCTTGGCATTCAAGTATTTTTGGCACATTTCTGTCCAGATTGCCGTCAGCGGCGGTACGACCGAGGCTAAAATTATTTCGTTAATCATTTTGGGGGTTTTGTCAATTTCTCGCAGCAGCTCGGCCAACAAGGCAAAAAGTTCGTCTTCCGTTTTATCCCTGCTGCTGGATAAGCGCCAATAGCGCAGCAGCGTGTCGTCTTGATAGAAGCCTGCGACGGTTTGGGTGTTGCCGACATCAACTGCAAGTAAGTGCTTCATAAATCTACCTCCGATTTCTTGTTTTTTTATTCTTGGTGTGCTATACTTATACTGTTTGTCAATTATTTTTAAGGAGCATTGCATATGAAATATTTAGTTATTCTCGGCGATGGAATGGCCGATTATCCCGTGCCTGAGCTGGGGGATAAAACGCCTTTACAAGCGGCTTTTAAGCCCAATATAGATTATTTGGCCGCCCGCGGTATTTTGGGTATGGCCAAAACCGTACCCGAGGGTATGCCGCCCGGCAGCGATACGGCTAACCTTTCGGCGATGGGTTATGATCCAAAGGTTTATTATTCGGGGCGCTCTCCTTTGGAGGCCGTCAGTATGGGTATCAAGATGGGTGCAGAGGAGTTGTCTTACCGCTGTAATTTGGTGACTTTATCAAACGATGAGCCTTACGAGCAAAAAACCATGCTTGATTACAGCGCCGGTGAAATTACCACCGCAGAAGCCCACGAGTTGATCACGGCCTTAAAAGAGCATTTGGACAGCGAGCTTTTAACCCTTTACCCCGGTATCAGCTACCGTCATTGTTTGCTTCGCCGCCAAAATGAAGCGGGAACGCGTTTGGTGCCGCCTCATGATATAACTAATAAAAAGATTAGCGAATACTTACCCGACGGCGTTTTTGGCGAACAGCTTTTAAATTTAATGAAACGCTCTTACGAGATTTTAAAAAACCATCCCGTCAATCAAAAGAGAGAAGCGCGCGGCCTTAATCCCGCCAATTCGGCCTGGTTTTGGGGAGAAGGCAAAAAGCCGGCCTTAAAACCCTTTAAAGCTGAATACGGTCTGGACGGCGCGGTCATTTCCGCGGTGGATCTGATCAAGGGCATTGCTCTTTGTGCCGCTATGCAAAGCATTGATGTTGCGGGCGCGACCGGCACAATTGATACCAATTTTGCCGGCAAGGCTGAAGCGGGCATAAAAGCACTGCTTGGCGGCAAGCAATTTTTGTATCTGCATTTAGAGGCTCCCGATGAATGCGGACATCATTACCAAATTGAGGGCAAAAAACGCGCCATAGAGCTGATCGATCAACTGGTGGTCGGCCCGGTGGTGGCGGCGCTGCGCGCGGCGGGCGAGGATTTTCGTATAATGGTTCTGCCCGATCACCCCACGCCCTTATCCTTGCGCACGCATACGGATGAGCCCGTACCCTTTTTGCTTTACGACTCTACCGACGAAAAAGCAGGCGGCCAAGCTTTTAGCGAGCAAAGCGCCCAAGCGGCCGGCTTGTATTTACCGCAGGGTTATAAGCTGATGAGCTTATTAACAAAAGGGTTTTGCTGATTATTATTATGCCGCCGTTTGGCCTTAATCAATACCAAAATAAGATATAAAAGCCAAAGGCAGATATTATATTTTGTATAATATCTGCCTTTTATATTACCAGTAATTCACCTTATTTGTCAATTATTTATAACGGGGAAACGGACTGTAAATGTGGAGCCGTGTCCTTCTTCGCTTTGCAGGCTGATTGTGGCGTTATGATAAAAGGCCGCATATTTGACTATCGATAAGCCTAAGCCCGAGCCCTCGGTGGTTTTGGAGTGACTTTTGTCGATACGGTAGAAGCGTTCAAAAATCCGGTCCTGCTGGGCCGATGCTATGCCTAGCCCAGAGTCGCTGACGGTTAAAACGGCACCTTGATCCGTAGCGGCAACGCTGATTTTGGCCTCGCCGCCCTGATGGTTGTATTTAACGGCGTTGTCGGCTAAATTAAAGATCAATTCGTCCAAAATTTGTCTGCTGCCGTAAACCGTGGCGCTTTGTCCTTCAATGCTTAAGCTGACGCCTTTGGCTGCGGCCTGCTCTTGCAGGCGCTCACAGACTGTCTGCGCCAAGGGCAAAAGATCCAGCAGCTCTTTTTGCGGCAGGTTTTTTTCTTCATCCAAGCGGGAGAGCTTGATGATATTATCGACCATCTCGCGCAGGCGGGCCGCCTCCTCGTAGATTTTGCTTGCGAAAGCCGGGATATCCTCGGGACGGGCCAAGCCGCCGCTGATCAGCTCCGCATAACCGGAAATAGCGGTCAAGGGAGTTTTAAGCTCGTGCGATACATTGGCCGAAAACTCTTTGCGGCGCAGATCGGCTTCGGCCTTTTCTGTTTCGTCAAACAATAAGACGACCGCTCCCGTCAGCTCCTCGCCGCGGCGGCTGGGAGTTGCCAAAAGCCGATAAATGCGACCCTCAAAATTGATATGCTGCTCGCAGATTTTGTCGTCTAGGGCATTATAGATCAGCGACTGCCAGTTTTCGGAGCGGTTTAGCTCTAAAAAGTGCTTGCCCTCGCCTTCGTTGTCTTTTAAGCCGAAAAAGCGGCGTGCGCTGAGGTTGGCAGAGAGCATTTTGCCCTCTTTGCTGAGGATCAGCAGGCCTTCGTTCATATTTTCGGTAATGGCCAAAAACTCTTGTTTTTGGCTGTTCAAGTGAGCAATCTGCTCGTTGATTTGTCTGTTTTGCTTGCTAAGACGGTTGATTAAGGGGTGAATTTCCTCGTAGATTTGATTATGCTCGGGATTGTCCAAATCCAGGCTGTTGATCGGCTCAATTATTTTTTTTGTTTGCCGCTTGGCGATGATCAAAGCTAAAACAAAGATAATCAGTAAAGAGGCTAAAATATAATTGGCAGTAGAAAACAAAATGCCCCAGACAGAAAGATTGTCATTAGCCAAGCGCAGCACCATACCGTTATCAAGCAAAACGGCGCAATAATAGGTTTGGGTTTCCAGCGTATCGGAGCGGCGTACCGCTTCACCGTAGCCGCCGGCAAAGGCCGCGGCTATTTCCGGTCTGTATAAGTGATTACCCATGGCGGCGTTATCGGCCAGACTGTCAAAGGCTACGGTGCCGTCGGTATTGACTAGGGTAATACGGTCTGTTTCGTCTAAGTCGGCTATCGTTAACAGGTATTCTATGCCGGCGCTGTCAGCGGCCTCGGCCAGATAATGAACATCTTTTTTTACCTGCTCTTTCATTAATGCGTAATTGCTTTCGTACATTAAATATGATATGAACAAAGAGGTTAAAAGAGCGGTTACAGCCGCTAAGATAAAGAGGTTGACAAATATTCTTTGTTTCATTTTCTTCAAGCCTCCAGGCGGTAGCCTACTCCGCGCACCGTTTCTATCATTTCTCCCGCCTGACCCAATTTAGAGCGTAAAGAGGCAATATGGACATCTACGGTGCGGGTTTCGCCACCAAAGTTATAGCCCCAGATTTGGTCCAGCAAAACCTCGCGGGAAAAAACCTGCCCCCTATGACTCATTAACAGCTTGAGCAGCTCAAATTCTTTTAAGGTTAAGTTAATCTCTTGTCCGTCGGCGCTAACGCTGTAACGGCTTTTACTGAGAGATATCCCTCCGCAAGTCAGCTGATCCAGGTCTTCGTTTAAACTCGCCCGTCTTAGCAGAGCTTTAACACGGGCTATCAGCTCCATAATACCAAAGGGCTTGGCAATATAATCGTCGGCACCTAAATTTAAGCCCAGCACTTTGTCATATTCCGCGCCCTTGGCAGTCATTAAAATTATCGGCAGCGTGCTTGTAGCCGACGATTTACGCAGGCGCTTTAAGATAGAAATGCCGTCCTCGTCGGGCAGCATTATATCCAGCAAAATCAATTTGGGAAGCGTTTTTGCCAAAGCCTGATCAAGCTCGGCACCGTCGCGGCAGCCTAAGGCCTCAAGGCCGCTTGTTTGCAAAGAATAAACAACCAATTCTCTGATGTTTTCGTCGTCTTCAACACAGTAAATCATTGAAAATCATCCCTTCTGTGGCTGCCCGTAATGGAAAATTCCACCCATTCGGCAATGTTGACGGCGTGGTCGCCGATACGCTCAAAATACTTGGCAATCAGCAAAATATTGATTGCCTCCTCGCCGTTTTGCGGGTTTTGCGATATCAAGTCCACCAAATCAATTTTAACCTGAGCAAACATATCGTCAACGACATCGTCGGCCTCCATAACCTGGTGAGCCAGCTCTAAGTCGCGGCGGACAAAAGCGTCGATACTTTGGGAAACCATTTTGGCTGTGGCCTCTGCCATATCCACAATATGCAGAGCATTTTTGCGGCGCATCGGTTCGGGGCGCAAAATAATTTCGCCGATATCCTCGGCCTGATCGCCGATACGCTCTAAGTCGGTAATCATTTTTAAAGCCGCTGAAATCAAGCGCAGGTCCTTGGCTACCGGCTGCTGCTGCAAAAGCAGCTTAAGACAAAGGCCTTCGATTTCTACTTCTTTATTGTCGGTTATTTTTTCTAAGGCGATAGCCTCGCGGGCTTTTTCTTTGTTATCATCCAGCAAGGCCTCGACAATGCTGCCGATAGCCTGTTCGCACAGGCCGCCGAAGGTTATCAGCTCGTTGTTGAGCTGCTCCAGCTGCGTATCAAAACGGTTTCTCATTATCCGAACCTCCCTGTGATGTAATCCTCGGTGCGTTTGTCCTGCGGTACGGCAAATATTTTTTCCGTAGTATTATATTCCACAATTTCGCCCAAAAGAAAGAAGGCTGTGTTGTCGGAAATGCGTACGGCCTGCTGCATATTGTGGGTAACAATTATAATTGTGTAAAACTTTTTAAGCTCCGTGGCCAGGTCCTCAATATTGGCTGTGGATATGGGGTCTAAGGCCGAGGTCGGCTCATCCATTAACAGCACCTCGGGCTCAACAGCCAGCGCGCGGGCAATACAAAGCCTTTGCTGCTGACCGCCGGAAAGCCCCAGCGCGCTTTTTTTCAGGCGGTCTTTTAGCTCATCCCAAATAGCCGCATTACGCAGGGAGCTTTCGACAACCTCGTCAAGCTGTGCCTTAGAGCGAATGCCGTGAGTGCGGGGGCCGAAGGCGATATTATCATAGACAGACATCGGGAAAGGATTGGGCTTTTGAAAAACCATACCAACGCGTTTGCGCAGGAGGTTGACATCTATATCCTGATATATATTTTCGTTGTCAAGCAGAATTTCTCCTTTAATTGTGCAGTCCTCAATTAAATCGT
>JAQVWQ010000022.1:0-12769 GCA_028709615.1 Clostridia bacterium
GCCGCCTCTTTATCAGGCGGCGAGGCACAGAGAATTCGCCTGGCCACGCAAATAGGTTCGGCCTTAACCGGAGTTTTATATGTTTTGGACGAGCCGAGCATTGGCTTACACCAGCGCGATAACAGCCGCTTGATAGCGGCCCTGCAAAACCTGCGCGATTTAGGCAACAGCGTTTTGGTCGTTGAACATGATGAGGATACAATGCGAGCCGCCGATCATATTATCGACATCGGCCCTCGGGCGGGCGAGCACGGCGGCGAGGTTGTAGCTACCGGCACCATCGAAGATATAATCGCTTGCGAGCGCTCATTAACCGGGCAGTATTTAAGCGGCAAGGCAGCTATTCCCGTACCCTTGTTTCGCCGTCAGGGCAACGGCAAAAATATTGTTATTCGCGGAGCGCGGGCCAACAACCTTAAAAATATCGATGTTTCAATACCTTTAGGTAAATTTATTTGTGTTACGGGCGTTTCGGGCAGCGGTAAGAGCAGTCTGATTAACGAGATACTTTATAAATCTGCGGCACGCAGGCTTAACCGGGCCTATACTATGCCGGCTGACCATGACGGTATTGAGGGATTAGAGCAGCTTGAGAAGGTAATCAATATTGACCAAAGTGCCATTGGCAGAACACCCAGATCCAATCCGGCCACTTATACGGGGCTTTTTGATTTGGTACGAGAGCTGTACTCTTTAACTACCGAGGCCAGAGCCAGAGGATATAAACAGGGGCGTTTTAGCTTTAATGTTAAAGGCGGCCGCTGCGAAGCCTGTCAGGGTGACGGTATCGTTAAAATAGAAATGCACTTTTTGCCCGATGTTTATGTGCCTTGCGAGGTTTGCAAGGGTAAGCGCTATAATAAAGAAACCTTGGAAGTTCACTATAAAGGAAAAAATATTGCCGATGTGTTGAATATGACCGTAGATGAGGCGGCGGATTTTTTTGCCAATCAGCCTAAAATCCTGCGCAAGCTGGATACTTTAAAAGCCGTTGGCTTGGGTTATATCCGTTTGGGTCAATCCGCCACGACCTTGTCGGGAGGCGAGGCGCAAAGGGTCAAGCTTTCTACGGAGCTTTCACGCCGCAGTGACGGCAAAACCTTATATATTCTCGACGAGCCGACGACAGGCTTGCACGCAGCGGACATTGACCGCTTGCTTTTGGTGTTAAACCGTTTGGTGGAAAAAGGTAATACGGTCTTAGTAATAGAGCATAATTTAGATGTGATTAAGACCGCCGATTATATAATTGATTTAGGCCCGGAAGGCGGGGAGGGCGGAGGCGAGGTTGTGGCCTTGGGTACTCCGGAAGAGGTAGCGGCCAATCCGGCAAGCTTTACGGGACAGTTTTTACAAAAGGTTTTGCCCTAGAGGTAGCTTATGAGCGCAAATGATAAAATTTATTATTACGACAGATACCCGCATCTACGGGAAAAGCTGAGTCAATTACCGGACAGCCCCGGCTGCTATTTAATGAAAAATGCCGCGGGGCGTGTTATCTATGTAGGTAAGGCAGTTTCTCTGCGCTCACGGGTTCGTTCATACTTTCAGGCTCCTGAGGGCTTAAACCCTAAAACAGCGGCTTTGGTGGAAAAAATCGCCGATTTGGAAACCATAGTTGTCAAAAACGAACAGGAAGCCCTGATTTTGGAAAGTCAGCTTATTAAGCGCTACGCTCCGCATTATAATATTTTATTGCGTGATGATAAGCATTACCCGTATCTGCGCTTAACTTTGGAAGAAAAATATCCGCGTTTGCTGATAGCCCGCCGGGCCTCTGCCGACGGTAGCCGTTATTTTGGCCCTTATCCGCAGGCAGGGGCCATGCACCACAGCCTGGAGCTGATTAAAAAACTCTTCCCTTTGCGCCAATGTAAGGTTAAAAGCTGGCCCTCCTCGCATCGGCCCTGTTTAAACGAGGATTTGGGTTTGTGCAAGGCTCCTTGTGCCGGTCATATTTCAGAGCAAGATTATCGGCAAATAGTCGAGCAGGTAATTGCCTTTTTAAAGGGAGAGAATAAAGACATTACACGACGGCTGGAAGCCGAAATGGATGCAGCGGCCGGGCAATGGCGCTTTGAAGATGCATCCCGTATTCGCGATTTGCTGCGTGATATTAAAGAGGTACAGTTAAAACAGGATTTGGACCACAGCGCACGCGGAGAAAATTTTGATGTTATTGCCTCAGCGGCCAGGGATAATGAGGGTGTCATACAGGTGTTTTTTATTCGCTCCGGCAAGGTTATTGGCCGTGAGAGCTTTGCATTTTCCGGAGTCGGCGAGGACGATCAAGCCGAAATGATTGCCGGCTTTTTATTGGATTATTACGGCAGCGGCGATACTGTTCCGCGCCGCTTATTCTTGTCGGTGCTTCCGGCCGAAGCGGGCATTTTAGCTGATATTTTGCGTAATAAATGCGGCCATCAGGTAGCCTTGACTGTGCCTCAGCGCGGTGAAAAGAAGCGTTTGCTTAATTTGGCCGAGCATAATGCCGAGCTAAACCTTAATCAGTATCTGCAAAGCCGCGAGCGCCAGGCGGAGCGGGCAGTGGCGGCGTTGGAAAGCCTTAAGCAGGCTTTGGCATTACCTGCTGTTCCCGCCCGTATAGAGTGTTTTGATATCAGCCATTTTCAGGGCTCTTATACGGTGGCCTCGATGGTTGTGGCCGAAAAAGGTAACCTTGCGCCAAAGCTCTATCGGCGCTTCCGCATTAAAACAGTAGAAGGCGTTGATGATTTTGCCTCTTTACAGGAAGCCGTTATGCGCCGCTTTCAGCGCGGTCAAGAAGAGCGGGAGCAGGGTAAGGAGCCGTTAGATTTTGGCCGTTTTCCCGATTTACTGGTTATTGACGGCGGTAAGGGACAGCTTTCCGCCGTTTGCAAAATTCTTCAAGCTTTTCGTTGGCGCGGGCAGGTAATTTCCCTTGCTAAGGAGAATGAAGAAATATATTTGCCAAATCAAAATCAGCCGCTGGTTTTAACGCATGATAATTTAGGCCTGCAGCTTTTACAAAAGGTACGCGATGAAGCGCACCGTTTTGCCATCACATATCACCGAGCCTTGCGTAAAAAAAATCAAACAATTTCGGTTTTGGAGGATATCCCCGGTATCGGCCCTGAGCGGCGCATTAGACTTTTGCGGGCTTTCGGTACTCTTAAGGCTATAAAAGCTGCTTCGGCAGAGGAACTGGCGGCCGTACCGACAATGTCAGAAAAATTGGCGCAAGCCGTTTATGATAAATTTCACGGAAAAGAGGAAAATATCAATGATTAAACTTATTGCTTTGGATTTGGACGGTTCGGCACTGGATAATCAAGGGGAACTGGTTCCCGAGAACATACGCGCTGTCAAAGAGGCGATGGCTGCCGGTGTGCAGGTGGTTGTGATCACGGGGCGAATGTTTGCTTCTGCCCGCAGGCATGCGCAAACCCTGGGAGTTAAGCTGCCGATGATTGCCTATCAGGGAGCACAATTGCGCGATGTGCAAACAGGTGAGGTTTTGTTCTCTACTCACTTAAGCGGCGTAATGGCTTCCGATATAGTCAGCCTTTGCGATGTTAACGGCCTTTATCCGCAAACCTATGTTGATGACGAGCTTTGTGTCAGCTCGACAAATCCATATGTCGAGGGCTATGCAAAATATTCGGGCGTACCAATCAAGGCAGTCGGTAATCTTGCCCACTGGCTTTTAGAAAACGATGATATTTGTTTGGGCGGAGTACCAAAGGTATTGGCAATCGGCGATGAGGCTAAAATCAATAAGCTTTGGCCGATTTTTGCCAACTTTTACGGTAAGCAGGTTTACATAACCCGTTCTGCCTCCGGCTCTTTAGAGTTTATTAGCCCCAAGGCCAATAAGGGCGTTGCTTTAAGAGCATTGGCAGACAGTTTGGGTATAAAACAAGAAGAAATAATGGCCTGCGGCGATAATCATAACGATTTGCCGCTCCTGCAGGCGGCCGGTTTAAAAATCGCGATGGGAAACGCAACGCAAAAATTAAAGGATATTGCCGACTTTGTGGCTTTAAGCAACGAACAAGCAGGCGTTGCGCAAGCAATAGATAAATTTGTTTTGAATAAATAGGAGGTAGTATAATGGCGGCGGATAATCAGGGACGCTTAAAGGTTTTGGTTATTACCGGTATGAGCGGTGCCGGCAAAACTTCGGTAGCCTCTGCTTTGGAGGATATAGGCTACTTTTGTGTGGATAATTTGCCCCCCGCTTTATTTGTTAAATTCGCCGAGAGCCTTTTGCTTTCTCAAGGCAATCGTCGTACTGCTTTGGTTGCCGATGTGCGCGGCGGGGAGTTTTTTGCCGATTTGCTGGATAGCTTGGCAGAACTGCGCAAGCTTGCCGATGTTCAGGTAATATTTTTAGAAACCGAGGATGCCGTTTTAGTCCGCCGTTACAAAGAAACAAGGCGTAAACATCCTCTGGCTGCCGAGTGCGGCGGTGTTGCCGATTGTATCAAGCGCGAAAGACAAAGGCTGGCACCGATCAAGAAAATAGCCGATGTGATTATTGACACATCGGGAATGTCTGCCCGCCGGCTTTCACAGGAAATTGTAGATAGCTACGGCAGCAGCGAGGGGGAAATGTCTCTGACGATTATCTCCTTCGGTTATAAATACGGCCTGCCGCTGGATGCGGATTTGGTTTTTGATGTTCGTTTTTTGCCTAATCCCTTTTATGTGCCTGAGCTGAGTAATCATACGGGGGCAGATAAGGCCGTCAGCGACTTTGTTTTAAGAAATGAAGTTGCCAAAGAGGCATTGGATAAGTTTTTTTCTTTGGTTGAATTTTTATTGCCTTATTATATTAAAGAGAGCAAACGCCACTTAACGGTGGCTATCGGTTGTACAGGGGGCAGACACCGTTCGGTGGCGATTGCTCACGCGCTGGCCGCTAAGCTCGAAAAATCGGGTTACCGTTTGTCGATGATCGACCGGGATATTCGTAAAGCAGATATTGAGGAGTAAAGCTATGTCCTTCGCTTCTTCAGTAAAAGATGACTTGGCGCGGGTTCATTGTACGCGTATTTGTTGCCGGCTGGCTGAATTTGCGGCATTTTTTAGAATGTGCGGCTCAATTCATATTACCGGCGGCAACAAAATATTTTTAACTTTAACGACGGAGCATGCCGCATCTGCCCGCAAAATGTTTACATTGGCACGCGAGCTTTTTGCGCTCAATACAGAGATTATTATTCACCGCAGTCCGCGTTTGCGTAAGAATCGCATATATGAGGTAAAAATACCCGCGCAAGAGGGAATCAATACTGTATTTGCCCGTTTGGGCTTAATGAATGCCAACGAGATTTGGAATGAAAATTTCCCGGGTGATTTTTCTGGGCAAATTATCGCTAAGGAGTGTTGCTGTGCCGCATATTTGCGCGGTGCTTTTTTAGGTGCCGGCAGTATCAGCGATCCGGAGGCGGCATACCATTTGGAGTTTTTTACTCCCGATAAAAATCATGCCGAGCTGCTGCAAAAATTGCTGCTGGGTCTGCACCTTAACGGAAAAATTACAGAGCGCAAAGGCGGCTATGTCGTTTATTTAAAGCAGGCTGAGCAGATTTGCGAGCTTTTGGCTCATATCGGCTCACACAGAGCTTTATTAGAAATTGAAAATACGCGTGTAACTAAAGAAATGCGTAACAAAATTACGCGTGAGGTTAATTGCGAAACCGCCAATGTGGATAAAACCGTCAAGGCTTCTATGGAACAGATTGAGGCAATTAAACTGATTGATAAATACCTTGGCCTGTCCGGGCTTTCTCCGTCCTTAGCAGAAGCTGCGCAATTGCGGTTGGAAAACCCCGCCAGCTCCTTGGCGGAGCTGGCGGCCTTGGCGGGAATCGGCCGTTCGGGAATGAATCACCGTTTGCGCCGTTTATCAGAACTTGCGGAGCAGTTGCAAATTGACGGGGAGCAACGGCTAAAAAATTAAAATCCATAAAAAATGCGAAGTATTTTTAAAAGGATTTATTGTCATTATATAGAATATACTCTAGGCATAACTGTATTTAAAATACTTATAATATTTTAAAGGAGGATTTTTAATGTCCGTAAAAGTTGCTATCAATGGTTTTGGTCGTATCGGCCGTTTGGTTTTTCGCGCCGCTTGGGAGCGTGCCGATTTAGATATTGTGGCAATCAATGATTTAACCGATGCCGCTACCAACGCTCATTTGCTCAAATACGATTCCACTCACGGTACTTGGAACCATGAGGTTACCGCCGGTGATGATTTTATTGCTGTGGATGGCAAAAAAATTCATGTTTATGCCGAAAAAGACCCGGCCTTATTGCCTTGGAAGGATAACGGTGTAGATATAGTTATCGAGGCTTCCGGTAAATTTACCGATGGCACCAAAGCCTGCGCCCATCTGCAGGGCGGAGCAAAGAAGGTCATCTTGACCGCTCCCGGCAAAAATGAGGATATTACTATCGTTATGGGTGTTAATAACGATAAATATGATAAAGACAAGCATCACATTATTTCCAATGCTTCCTGCACAACCAACTGTTTAGCGCCTGTAGCCAAGGTCATTAACGACACCTTTGGCATCGAAAAGGGCCTAATGACTACTATTCACTCTTATACCAACGACCAAAGGATTCTTGACCAATTCCACAAAGATTTGCGCCGCGCCCGTACGGCGGGAGCTTCGATTATTCCGACCACAACAGGCGCTGCCAAAGCGGTCGCTTTGGTTTTGCCTGAATTAAAAGGCAAGTTAAACGGCTTTGCTATGCGCATACCCACCCAAAATGTTTCCGTTGTTGACCTGACTGTGGAATTAAAAAAAGCAGCTACCGCCGAAGAGATTAACACGGTCTTGAAACAGGCTGCCGAAGGCGAGTTAAAAGGTATTTTGGCTTATTGCGATCTGCCTTTGGTCTCTGCCGATTTTAACGGCTGCAGTAATTCGTCAACTGTTGACGCCCTTTCCACCATGGTTATCGGCAATATGGCTAAAATTTTAAGCTGGTACGATAATGAATGGGGTTACAGCAACCGCGTTGTTGACTTAGCCGAATATATTGCCGCTCGTCTGTAAAAGGAGGCAAAAAAATGACAGCTTTAACCGACCTTGATTTAAAAGGTAAAAGAGTTCTGGTGCGTGTTGATTTTAATGTACCGATCGACGATAACTGCCATGTTGGCGATGATACCCGTATGCGCGAATCGCTGCCGACCATTAACTATTTGCGGAAGCAGGGTTGTAAAGTAGTGTTAATGTCGCATTTGGGTCGCCCCAAGGGCTCTTATAATGCAAAATACTCTTTAGCTCCCGTTGCCAAGCACCTGCAAACCTTATTGGGTGAAGATGTTGTGTTTTCTCCGGATTGCATCGGTCGTGAGGCCGAACAAATGACATCAGAATTAAAAGCCGGGCAGGTTATGCTTTTAGAGAACCTGCGCTTTTACCCCATGGAGGAGAACAACGATAAAGAATTTGCCCATAAGCTGGCGCGTTTAGCTGATGTTTATGTCAACGATGCCTTTGGCACTGCGCATCGCGCTCATGCCTCTACGGTTGGCGTAACCGCATTTTTGCCCTCTTGTGCAGGATTTTTAATGGAAAAGGAAATTGCTAATCTGTCTCGCGTAACAAATGCTCCCGAGCATCCTTTTGTGGCTATTATAGGCGGAGCCAAGGTCAGCGATAAGTATAGCGTCATTGAAAACCTTTTAGGCAAGGTCGATAAGCTTTTGATCGGCGGCGGCATGGCCAATACCTTTTTAGCCGCTATGGGTGATATTATGCAAAAATCTTTGGTTGAGCACGATAAAGTGGAGTTGGCCCGCAAAATGCTGGAGATGCCTTTAGCAAAAGAAAAATTGGTTTTACCTGTTGATTTAGTTGCTGCCGACGGGTTTTCCAACGATGCAAAGGTCAGAGTCGTGCCTACCTATGCCATTCCCGATGACTGGATGGCTTTGGATATCGGTACCGAAACCATTGAGTTATTTAAAGAGCATTTAAAAGACGCCAAAACAATTATTTGGAACGGTCCTCTTGGCGTTTTTGAAATGGATAAATTTTCTCATGGCACAATGGAAATTGCTCAAGCAGTAGCAGACTCCGAGGCTTTTTCGGTAATCGGCGGCGGCGATTCGCTGGCAGCGATAGGTCGCTGCAATGCCAAAAATAAAATCAGCCACCTCTCTACGGGCGGCGGAGCCAGTTTGGAATTCCTTTCCGGAAAAATTCTGCCGGGGGTAGCTGTGTTGACAGGAAAATAGCGAAGCTTATAAAAAGGAGAGTGTATCAGCCTTGGACGATTATCATAGTCCGCAAACGATTATTGCCGCGAATTGGAAAATGTATAAAACCCGCAAAGGCGCGGCAGAGTTCTTTGACAATCTGCTTCCTTTAGTAAAGGATCAAGAAAATTTGGTCGTAGTATGTCCGCCTGCAACCTTGCTGATGACCATAGCCGATAAATATGCCGACTGCGGAGTTCTTTTTGGTGCACAGAATATTCATTGGGTCGCAGAAGGGGCATATACCGGCGAAATTTCTGCAGAGCAAGCAGCCGATGCGGGTGCGCAATTTGTAATTTGCGGCCACTCCGAACGCCGGCATTATTTTGATGAAAGCAACGAGATGGTTTCCCACAAGGTAGATGCTGCTCTAAATCAAAATTTGCGTCCGATTTTATGTATCGGTGAAACTTTGGAGGAACGCGAAGCCGGTGATACCTTAGAGGTGTTGCGGGAGGATTTGTTCGCTTCATTGGCGACTGTCGAACCGACTACCGATATCGTAATTGCTTATGAGCCGGTTTGGGCTATCGGAACAGGCAAGGTTGCTTCGCCCGCCGATGCCGAAGAAGCTATCGGTTTTATCCGCGCTCAATTGCGTGAGCTGTGGGGCGAGCTGGCTTGCAAGGTCAGCATGCTTTACGGCGGCAGCGTTAAGCCGGAAAATATTGCTGAGTTAATGGCCTGCCCTAATATAAACGGTGCTTTAGTAGGCGGAGCAAGTTTAAAGGCCGAGAGCTTTGCGGCCATTATTAATTATAAAAAATAATTGCGGAGCAATGTTATGACAAAAAAACCGCTTTTACTTATGATCTTAGACGGCTGGGGCTTACCCCAAGGAGGCGCGGGAGATGGCTTGTCCCGAGCTTCCTTGCCCGTTTTTTCTTCTTTATGGAATCAATATCCCCACGCTCAGCTTAAATGCTCAGGTCTGGCGGTTGGTCTTCCCGAAGGTCAGATGGGTAATTCTGAGGTGGGGCATGCCAATATCGGCTCAGGACGGGTTCTGTACCAGGATGTTGTTCGTATCAATATGGCAATCGAAAACGGCAGCTTTTTTACTAATCCCGCTTTTTTACAGGCAATCAATTTTATCAAGACTTCCGGTGGTGCGCTGCATTTATGGGGGCTGCTTTCCGACGGAGGTGTACATAGTGAAATAGAGCATTTATTGGCACTTTTGGATTTAGCCAAAAGACATTGTTTGAATAAGGTTTTTGTTCATTGTTTTACTGACGGACGGGATACACCGCCAAAATCGGCATTAACTTATGTGGCTCAGCTGGAGGAGGAAATGACCCGTTTGGGTATAGGCCAAATAGCCTCCGTCAGCGGCCGCTTTTTTGCTATGGATCGTGATAAACGCTGGGATCGCTTAGAAAGAGCTTGGCGCGCACTTGTTTTAGGCGAAGGGCATAAGGCACAAAGCGCGGCTGAGGCTGTTAACAATGCCTATAAGACAGGACTTTCCGATGAATTTATTGAGCCGACTGTTATTTATCGAGATGAAAAGCCTTTGGCTACCGTTGCAAACGGTGATGCGATTATTTTCTTTAATTACCGTGCAGACCGTGCGCGGGAGATTAGCCATGCCTTTACCGATAATAATCAAGATTTCCCTTTTTTCCCCCGTTTAAAGCAACCGCAGGTTTTTTATACGGCAATGACTGCTTATGACGACCATCTTAAGGCTGCTATAGCTTATCCGCCCGAGCTGCCCGACAAAACATTGGGACAAATCGTTTCTGAGCAAGGCTTGGCTCAGCTGCGAATAGCCGAAACGGAAAAATACGCCCATGTCACCTTTTTTTTCAACGGTGGCAGGGAGGAAAAATATGCCGGCGAGGACAGGGTTTTGATACCTTCTCCAAAAGTAGAAACATACGACCTGCAGCCGCAGATGAGTGCGGGAGAGGTAACGGAAAAGGTCTTGGAACGCATTAAAGAAGATAAATACGATTTTATTGTCTTAAACTTTGCTAATCCGGATATGGTCGGGCATACGGGCAAAATTGATGCCGTAAAAACGGCCTTGGAATTTATTGACCAATGCATTGGCCGGATCATTGAGCTGATCAGACAAAAAGACGGTACTGCCATTATTACGGCAGACCACGGTAATGTCGAAAAAATGTTGGATGCAGAAGGTAATCCGATGACGGCCCATACCACAGGGCCTGTGCCGATTATCTTGATCGAGCCGAAAAACCGTTACAGCTTAGCTGACGGAGCGCTTTGCGACATAGCACCGACGGTTTTACAGCTTTTGGGTTTGGAGCGGCCGCGAGAGATGAACGGCAAGAGCTTGTTACGGCAGTAGTGGGTAATAACTGTACCCTTATAAATATAATAATATTGGAGGATAAGCAAATGAATCTGATTATTGATGTTAACGCCAGAGAAATCTTGGATAGCCGCGGTAACCCAACCATTGAAGTTGAAATATATTTGGAAGACGGTACAATGGGGCGTGCCGCTGTTCCCTCCGGCGCATCAACAGGTATTCATGAGGCGGTAGAATTGCGTGACGGCGGCAACCGTTATTTGGGTAAGGGCGTAATGAATGCCGTCACCAATGTCATGACGATTATTGCACCTGAGATTATCGGTATGAGCCCATTTGATCAGGCGGCGATTGATGCCAAGCTGATAGAATTGGATGGAACCGACAATAAAGGCAATTTAGGTGCCAATGCCATTTTGGGCGTTTCTTTGGCTTGCGCGCATGCGGCCGCTGCTTCTTTAGGCATGCCTCTTTACCGCTATATCGGTGGATGTAATGCTAAAGTCTTGCCTGTTCCCATGATGAACATTTTAAACGGCGGCGCTCATGCCGATAATAATGTAGATATTCAAGAATTTATGGTTATGCCGGTCGGAGCTACCAGCTTTGCCGAGTGCTTGAGGGCCTGCGCCGAGATTTATCATAATCTAAAAAAAGTTTTAAAAGCTAAAGGGTATTCCACCTCTATCGGCGATGAAGGCGGTTTTGCTCCTAACCTTGCCTCTAACGAGGAAGCTTTGGCTGTCATAGTTGAAGCAATAGAAAAAGCCGGATACAAGCCCGGAGAGCAAATTAAAATTGCCATTGATGTTGCCGCCTCCGGCCTGCTTGAGGAAGACGGCAGATATAACTTAGCTTCTGAAAATATCAAAATGACTTCTGCCGAATTGGTGGATTACTACGAAGCGCTTTGTGATAAATATCCGATTATTTCTATCGAAGATGGTTTGGGGGAGGACGATTGGGCAGGCTGGGCTTTAATGACAAAAAGATTGGGTAAACGCATTCAAATCGTCGGTGATGATCTTTTTGTTACTAATCCGGTTCGTTTTGCCAGGGGTATTGAAGAGGACAGCGCCAACAGCGTATTAATTAAGCTTAACCAAATCGGTACCTTAACAGAAACCCTGACCGTTATTGAAATGGCTAAAAAGGCGGGTATGACAGCTGTCGTTTCTCACCGCTCAGGTGAAACAGAGGATACAACAATTGCTCATGTTGTAGTGGCTGCCGGTACAGGACAAATCAAAACAGGAGCACCCTGCCGCAGTGACCGTGTTGCCAAATATAACGAGCTGCTTCGCATTGAGGAAGAACTTGATTCAGCCGCTAATTATGCCGGATATTCTGCTTTTTATAATATCTAATTAATAAAAAAACAAAAAATAACAGATATTGTGTTGTCAAAACAAATAATATATGATAAAATATCTATTAGACTTGTTTTATCTTTTGCGGAGGTGATTTTTTTGACACTTTTTTTAACGATTATTCAGTTGATAGTCAGCTTGGGATTGATTGTAGCCGTATTAATGCAATCAGGTACTAGTGCAGGTCTTTCCGGCTCTATTGCCGGTGCCGGTGAAACTTTTTTTGGCAAAAAGAAAGGTATGGACAAAGTGTTTTCCAAATTAGCAACAGTCTGCGCCGTTTTATTCTTAGCCATTACGTTGATTATCGCTATCATCTAAATAGGCGTACTATCGCGACGGCTTGAGGTTAAGCCGCCGCTTTCGCCGTCTTTTAGGCTTTGATTTGTTCAAGCAACAAATTTTTATAACTAAAAAACAAAATGGAGGGTGAATGTAAGAAATGACTACCTTGTATCTTATGGGCTCGTTAGCCGGTGCATGCGCTTTAGCTTTCGCAGGGTTTTTAGCCAGCCGCGTACGCAACGCAGACCCCGGAACAGAAGTAATGCAGGAAATCTGCGAAGCTATTAACTCCGGTGCTATGGCATTCTTAAAAAGACAATACAGAACGCTCGTTATTTTCGTTATTGTTCTCGCAATTATTATTGTTGCCGCGGGCGCTCTTACTTCCGGAGAAAACAGCATGCAGCCACAAACAGCCATTCCGTTTATTATCGGTGCAATTTGTTCAATTTTAGCCGGTAATATTGGTATGCGCATTGCTACAAAAGCTAATGTCCGCACTGCTAACGCTGCCCGTGAAACCGGTATGAACAAAGCTTTAACCATTGCCTTCTC
>JAQVWQ010000022.1:12869-17183 GCA_028709615.1 Clostridia bacterium
ACAACCGGTATGGTTGTTGCCGTTGATGCTTACGGTCCTATTTCCGATAATGCCGGCGGTATTGCACAGATGGCAAAGCTTGATCCCCATGTGCGCGAAATTACCGACAGCTTGGATTCCGTCGGTAACACTACTGCTGCTATCGGCAAAGGCTTTGCAATCGGTTCTGCGGCCTTAACCGCCTTAGCTTTATTTTCCGCTTATACTCAGGCTGTCGGTATCCAGATCATCAATATTCTTGATCCCAAGGTTGTCTGCGGTCTGTTTGTCGGCGGTATGCTGCCCTTCTTCTTCTCGGCTTTAACAATGAATGCCGTTGGTCGTGCCGCCGGTCATATGATTGAAGAGGTTCGCCGTCAGTTTAGAGAAATTACCGGTTTAATGGAAGGTACAGCTAAAGCTGATTATGCTCGTTGTGTTGATATTTCCACCACTGCGGCCTTAAAAGAAATGATTGTTCCCTCCTTGCTGGCAGTTGTCGTGCCGGTCTTTGTCGGTCTTTGCCCCGGCCTTGGTAAGGAAATGCTGGGCGGCGTCTTGGCCGGTACTCTCGTTACCGGTTTCCTGCTGGCTATCTTTATGGCTAACGCCGGCGGCGCCTGGGATAATGCTAAGAAATATATCGAAGAGGGTCATTACGGCGGCAAAGGCTCACTGGCTCATGAGGCCGGTGTTAACGGCGATACCGTCGGCGATCCCTTTAAAGATACTTCCGGTCCTTCTCTTAACATTCTCATCAAATTAATGACGATTATTTCCTTGGTCTTTGCACCTCTCTTTATGTAATAATTATTGCAAGACAAAACGGGCGGAGCATCTTCTCCGCCCGTTTTCTTTAGGAGAAAAAATATGAAAGAAATCTATTTGGATAATGCAGCTACTACCCGCGTTTCGCAGGCAGCTTTACAGGCAGCAACTAACGCTATGGTGGAAAGCTACGGCAACCCTTCTTCTTTGCACGCAGCGGGAGCGAGGGCTGCTAAATTGCTTAAAGAGGCTCGCCGTACTTTGGCGGGCTTGCTGGCTGTGCCGGAAAAAGAACTCTATTTTACCTCTTGCGGCAGCGAAAGCAACAATACGGCTGTTTTTGGTGTGGCTGCTTCCCAGGCCCGTTTAGGTAAAAAAATTTTAATCAGCGCGGTCGAGCATCCCTCATTATCAGAGCCGGCTAAGCTATTGGCAGAAAAATTCCTTGTAGAAAAAATTCCGGTTGATAGTAGGGGAGCAGTCAACTTAGTTGCCTTAGAACAACTGTTGGACGATGATGTGATCTTTGTCGGTTTACAATATGTAAATAACGAAACAGGCTTAATTCAGCCTTTGACTCAGGTCGGCGAATTAATAAAAAATCAAGCGCCTCAGGCGCATTTTCATATTGACGGCGTACAGGGTTTTGGTAAATTACCCGTAGAGTTTAAAAAATGGCATGCCGATAGCTTTGCGGCCTCAGCCCATAAATTGGGCGGATTAAAGGGCTGCGGCCTCTTTTGGCTGCGTGAGGGTGCGCGCTGCCGTCCTTTTATCTATGGCGGCGGGCAAGAGCGCGGTTTTCGCTCTGGTACCGAAAATATGGCGGGTATTTGCTCTTTTGCGGCAGCGGCAAGTGAGGCTTGTAATAAAATAGAGCAAAATACAGCATTATATCAAAGCTTGCGTGAGCGGTTATGGCATATTTTAGCAAATAAAGAGCTGGGCGCTGTTGCCGTTAGCAATTTTACAGCCTGTTCGCCTCATATAGCAAATATATCTTTCCCGGGAGTGCGTTCTGAGGTTCTGTTGCATTATTTAGAGGCCAACGGTATTTATGCTTCATCGGGATCGGCTTGTCACAGTAATAAATCGGGCGCTTCCCCCGTATTAATGGCAATGGGTTTGGATAAAGCTGTTATTGACGGAGCGATTCGCTTTAGTTTTTCTCCGGAAAATACTTTAGAACAAATGGATTTTGTGGCGGAAGTTATTTTTAATTCGGTTGTGGAAATCCGCAGTTTAATGAGCAGAAAACACTAATTTGGAGGTTAAATATGCGTAATTTGCTGCTTATTCGTTATGGAGAATTGGGCTTAAAGGGTAAAAATAAAAATCAGTTTATCGGCAGGCTGGTCAGAAATATGCGTACTGCCTTAAAAGACTTTGATCATGCCACCGTCCGCTCGTCTTGGGGCAGGTTGTGGGCGGAATGTAACTCAGATCAGCAAGATGAGGTCATAATTGCTTTAACCAAGGTTTTTGGCATATATTCAATTTCGCCCGTAATTGAGTGCGATCGCAATTTAGAAGCCATGTCTGAGGCTGTTATACAAATTATTCATCAGTATTTGCCAAACGGCGGCACCTTTAAGGTAGAAACCCGTCGTGCCGATAAAACTTTTCCTATGCCTTCGCCGCAAATCAGCCGCGAAGTGGCAATGTTGGCCTTTAAGCAGCTTGATGACAATTATGACGCAGATTTTTTCACTCCTGAATTAATGGTTGATATTGAAATTCGTACAGAGGGCGTTTTTGTTTACGGAGGTAAAATTCATGGCGCAGGCGGCTTACCAGTAGGTACAGGCGGAAAAGCCATGCTTTTACTCTCAGGCGGCATCGACAGTCCTGTGGCCGGCTGGATGGCAATGCGCCGCGGTTTGCAAATAGAGGCTATCCATTTTCATAGCTTCCCGTTTACCGGAGAACAAAGTAAAGAAAAAGTAATTGATTTATGCCGCTTGCTGGCAAAATGGCAGGGTAGGAGTGTAAAACTGCATATTATCCACTTTACGGAGATACAAAAAGCCATTAGAATAAATTGTCCCGAAGACTACGGAATAACGATTATGCGGCGTATGATGTTTCGTATTGCGCAGCGTGTAGCTAAAGAACGCGAAGGTTTGGCTTTGGTGACGGGTGAGAGCATTGGCCAGGTTGCCAGTCAAACATTGGAAAGTATGTCGGTAATCAATAAGGTTGTTGATATTCCGGTTATTCGTCCGTTAGTTGCCTTGGATAAAGAGGATATTATGAAAGTTGCCAAACAAATCGGCACCTACGAAACCTCCATTTTACCCTTTGAAGATTGCTGTACAATCTTTTTGCCTAAGTTTCCCAAAATTCGCCCTGTTTCAGCAGAAGCAGAGGAAATGGAACAGGCTTTGGATATAGAAGAGCTGATAAACGAGGCCTTAGCAAAATCGGAACAATTAAATATAAAATAAATTAATGTTATATTTATGCTTTTTAAATTTGTAGGTTGATGTTTTTTAGTTATTTTTTAAATCCTTTGTTTGGTAAATTGTAAAATAATGCAAGAAAATAAGCAAAAGAAGAGTATTTATTTTTGAACGATTTTGTGTTAAAATATAAGCGAGGTGATATTTGTGGCTGAGCTTAAAGAAAAATTAATCTGCGATAACAAACAGGTACGCCATGAATATTACTTGCTGGAAACCTTTGAGGCAGGTATCGAATTGCGCGGTACAGAGGTAAAATCCTTGCGCGCAGGCAAGGTCAGCCTTAAAGAAGCATACGCCGGCGTGCAAAATGGGCAGGTATTTATTAACAATATGCATATCAGCCCTTACGAGATGGGCAACCGCTTTAATCACGATCCTCTTCGTCCGCGTCGATTGCTCTTGCATAAATCAGAAATAAACAAAATCTATTCCCGAGTGCGAGAGAAAGGATTAACCTTAGTTCCTGTTAAGCTATATTTTGCCGGTAGTTTAGTAAAAATGCAAATAGCCTTGGCTCAAGGTAAAAAGCTGCACGATAAACGAGACACGGCGGCCGCCAACGAGGCTAAACGCACGATAGAGCGGGCTTTAAAAGAAAAACAGCGTGATTTTTAACAACTTAATCTGGGGGTGTAACGGTTTCGACGGGGGAAGGATTGGCGAGAATAGCGAGTCGGGATCTCACTTGCCCGTTAAACGGTGAAACACTTTTTTAAGTGCCAACAATAGAACTTCTTTAGCTGCTGCGTAAGCAGTCTAACCTCTATCTTTCATCTCTCGTTGTGAGAGAATAGGGGCCACTAAGACGAGATACCATCAATCTGCCGCCTTGAGGATTGAATGGGAAATTTTCAGGGCTGGCATTTGCGGAGGGTGTTTGTGCTCGCCGCAGGCGCAAGATTAAAGCATAAACTGCACTCGGAGAAGTTCTCGTGGGTTCTCTTTCGGACAGGGGTTCGACTCCCCTCACCTCCACCACATTTTCCCACACAGGTATTATTTAATGCCTGTGTGGGATTATTTTTTGCCAATAAAAAAATCGGGAGCATATTGAGAAAAATCTCAACATGCTCCCGATAAACCACTACTTTATTTAAATAAA
>JAQVWQ010000023.1 GCA_028709615.1 Clostridia bacterium
CGCCGCTTTTTACCGTAACTTATCTGCCTGAGCAAAATTGGGGCGAAACCTGGAAGGAGTTTTTTCACCCGCTTAAGGTCAGCGAGAGGCTGCTGGTCTGCCCGGCCTGGGAGGAGGCGGCGGCCGCCGATTTTGGCGGTATGGTTTTAAAAATCAATCCCGGCAACAGCTTTGGTACGGGGCAGCACGCCACGACCCGTCTTTGTTTGGGCTTGGCCGAATCCGCCTGCCGCGGACAGGTGTTGGATTTGGGCTGCGGCAGCGGTATTTTGGGGCTTTCTGCCTTAATGCTGGGGGCGGATTATCTGACGGCCGTCGATTTAGAGCAGGATGCCGTGATAATGACCAAAAAAAATGCCGCCTTAAACGCTGTTTCGCCCGACCGTTACCGCGTGCTGAAGGGCGATATTTTGCAGGATAAACGCCTGCTGGAGCTGATTTTTGACCGTAAATATGATTTGATTTGCGCCAACATTGTGGCCGGGGTGATTATTCCTTTGGCTCCGCATTTGGCCTGCCTTTTGCAAAAAGGCGGACTTTTGGTGGTATCGGGCATTATCGCCGCCAAAGAAGCTGCCGTTAAACAGGCCTTGGAGGCGGCGGGCCTAAGGCTTGGCGCTCGTGCTGCCGAGGATAACTGGCTGGCTTTGGCCGCGGAGGTGAGCTGATGAGCCCGACCTTTGCTATTTGTACGCTGGGCTGTAAGGTCAATCAGGAAGAGAGCAGGCAAATTGCCGCCGCTTTGAGCGCCGACGGTTGGCGGGAGGTTGCCTTTAATGATAAAGCTGATTGTTATATCGTCAATACCTGCACCGTTACCCATTTGGCCGACCGCAAAAGCCGCGCTATGCTGCGCCGTGCCGTGCGTGCCAATCCCGCTGCTTATATTGTGGCGGCCGGCTGCTTCAGTCAGGTTTCACCGCAGGAGGCGGCCAAAATTGAGGGAATCGATTTAATTATCGGCGTTGAGGAACGACATCTTTTACCTCAGCTTTTGGCCGAGAAAGCACAAGGGGTAATGGTTGGCGATATTGCCCGCGCCGCAGAGTTTACGAGCATTTATGGCGTACATCAGGGTACGGAGCGAGCCAGAGCTTTTTTAAAAATTGAAGACGGCTGCAACGAGGCCTGCGCCTACTGTAAAATACCGCAGGCACGCGGCCCGGTTCGCTCCTGGCCGATTGCCGAGGTTTTGCAGGCCGCGCGCGAGCTGATCGCCGCCGGCCATGCCGAAATAGTTTTAACGGGTATTCATTTGGGAGCCTATGGCGAGGATTTGCCGAGGGGTGAGGATTTGGAGCATTTGCTGCCGCGGCTGTTGGCTTTGCCCGCTTTGGGGCGGCTGCGCCTGGGCTCTTTAGAGCCGCAGCATTTGCAGGGCGATTTGTTGAATCTGCTTAAAGAGCTTCTGCATAACGAAAAATTCTGTCCGCATCTGCATATCCCTTTGCAGTCGGGCTGCGATCAAACCCTGCGGGCAATGGGGCGGCATTATTTAACGGACGATTACCGCAATTTAGCGGCCGCTTTGCGCGCGGTTTGCCCCGATTTGGCTTTGACAACCGATATTATGGTCGGCTTTCCGGGAGAAAGCGAGGAGGATTTTGCCGCCTCGGCCGCCTTTTTTAACGAGATGAAATTTGCCTCCGCTCATATTTTTGCCTATTCCAAGCGCGCCGGTACGGCCGCGGCGGCGATGAGCGGACAGCTGACGCCGCAGATCAAAGAAGTACGCTATCAGCTTTTGCAAAACATTGCCCACAAAAACGCCGCCGCTTATGCTCAAAGCTTTTTGGGCAAAACCTTGCAAATGGCCGTCGAGCAAGAGCTGAAAATAGGCGGAAAAAAATATTTAAGCGGTCACGCGCAAAATTATTTACCCTTGCTTTTGCCGCCCCCGCAGGCCAAAGAAGATCGCGGCTTGCTGACGGTTGTCACAGAAAAAATATTAAACGAACAAATTGTTTGTAAATCAGCAGGAGATAGTTAATTAATGTTGAATAAATATCAGGTGTTTTTGGCAAAGGAGGGTTGAAGTATGGAAGATTGCCTGTTTTGCAAAATTGCCGCGGGGCAAATCCCTTCATCTAAGGTTTACGAAGATGAGGAATTTTTGGCTTTTCGTGATATAGCGCCCAAGGCTCCCGTTCATATTCTGATAATCCCTAAAAAACATCTGGCGGATTTGGCCTCCTGCACCGAAGAAGACCTAACTATGCTGGGCAAGCTTAATTTATTGGCAAATAAAATCGCCGAGGCCGAGGGCATTTTAAACAGCGGTTTTCGCCTGCTGACCAACTGCCGCGCCGACAGCGGGCAAGAGGTTGCCCATTTGCATTATCACTTGATAGGCGGCCATTTTTTAGGTGATTTTTGCGAAAAACAGTAATTTTCATATTGACGGAAAGGCGTTTATAAGATATAATAAAATTCAGCGTAAAATTACGCTCCGGAAACAACCGTTTTCAGCGTGTTTTCCAACTGAACTCGTAGTTTACGGAGGGAGGGATAAAAGTGACAGAAGTCCGTTTGAAAAAAAATGAGTCTCTTGACAGCGCGTTGCGTCGTTTTAAACGCGATTGCCAAAAATCCGGTGTTATGGCGGAAATTCGTAAGCATGAGCATTATGAAAAACCCAGCGTTAAGAGAAAGAAAAAGGCTGAGGCCGCCAGAAAACGCAAGTGGAATTAAGCGTTTTTATTGCGCATCCCGTTTTTTCGGGGTGCGCTTTTTTTGTGCTTTATTGGCCATTTTGCTTTGCTGCTTTGCAATATTTTTTAGATAAATTATACATAATATATTATGGATAATTTAGGTTTAAATAAAGTGACCGTATGAGCATAATCAGCTTTATTTGACATTATGTTGGTAAAAATATTAAAATTTGTTGCACAATGATAAATTTTGGGATATAATAATAAGAACTTTTATTTTTATAAATATACGGAGGCAATCTTTATGCTGGATATTAAATTTGTCAGAGCCAATCAGGCGGCTGTCGAAGAGGCTTTGGCCAAACGCGGCGGCAAAATATCGTTGGACGGCTTTATTAAGCTGGAAGCCGAACGCCGCGCTGTGCTGGCCGATGTTGAAAATAAAAAGGCCCGCCGCAACGCCGTCAGTAAAGAGATCGGCAAAATCAAGCAAGCGGGGGGCGACGCCTCCGAAATCATGGCCGAAATGCGCTCTTTAGGCGATGAGATCGCCGCCGCTGACGCCCGCTTGGGCGAAATGGAACAGCAGCTGGAAGAAATTCTGCTGGCTATTCCCAACATCCCGCATGAGAGCGTACCCGTCGGCCCGGACGACAGCTTTAATACCGAAATGCGCCGCGTCGGAGAGCCGCCGGAGTTTGATTTTGAGCCGAAAAACCACTGGGAGATCGGCGAAGAGCTGGGTATTTTGGATTTTGAACGCGCCGCCAAAATCGCCGGTGCGCGCTTTACGGTTTATAAAGGCTTGGGCGCCCGCTTAGAACGCGCCGTGATTAACTTCTTTTTAAATACTCACTGCGACAAGCACGGCTATACGGAGATTTTTCCGCCTTATATGGTCAATTCGGCGGCCATGCGCGGTACGGGTCAGCTGCCCAAATTTAAAGAGGATATGTTTCATATCGAGGGCACGGATTATTATTTGATCCCCACGGCCGAGGTGCCTGTGACCAACCTACCCGCCGGTGAAATTTTGGACGCCGCCGAGCTGCCGATTTTATATACCGCTTATACGGCCTGCTTTCGCGCCGAGGCGGGGGCGGCCGGTCGCGATACGCGCGGCTTGATTCGCCAGCATCAATTTAATAAGGTCGAGCTGGTAAAATTTTCTCTGCCCGAAAACAGCTATGACGAGCTGGAAAAACTGACCGACGATGCCGAAGATGTTTTGCGCCTTTTGGGGCTGCCCTATCGCGTGGTAACGCTTTCGACGGGCGATATGGGCTTTTCGTCGGCCAAGACCTACGATTTGGAGGTCTGGCTGCCCGGCTTTAACGGCTATCGCGAAATCAGCTCCTGCTCTAATTTTGAGGATTTTCAGGCCCGTCGCGCCAATATCCGTTTTCGCCGCGACCAAGGGGCCAAGCCCGAGCTGGTGCATACCTTAAACGGCAGCGGGGTGGCTGTCGGCCGTACCGTCGCCGCCATTTTGGAGAATTATCAGCAGGCCGACGGCTCGGTAAAAATTCCCGAGGTTCTGGTGCCTTATATGGGCGTAACTCAAATCAGCAAATAAAACGCTTATTTATCCCGCAGACTAGCAGTGCTGCGGGATTTTTTTATGATTTTTAGCTGGACAGCCTGCCCAACAAGTGATAAAATAAATAAAGATTATACATTAATACAATAAAAAATGAATATAAAAGGTTTTTTGCTTGCTGCCGGCAAGCATTTAACAAAATTAAAAGAGCGGAGATAATTTATGGTAAATAAAAACGTTATTGTTTCTTTAATTGTATTGGTATCTTTAACGATGACTATCATCGGTTATTTGATTTTGCCGCAAACGCTGATTATGCAGATCACAATTGCCGGCGAAGCAGGAAATACAATGCCCAAATTATTGGGTCTGGGCATACCCTTATTGATTTGCATTATTTCTGCGGTTTTGTATTACTTAAATGAAAGCAGAAAAAAATATCTGTTTACCGCCATAGTCGGTGTGCTTATTTACCTGTTTATTTTTGTGGTAAACCTTTAAATAATTAAGCTATTAAGCAAGCTTGTATAAAATATACAAAAATGTTTTAGAAAGGATCTGCAATTATATGCCGCATTGTGATTCATGCAAAAAAAAATCCTGCCACGATTTTGATTTTACCGATACCCCTCAAGACTGTCCGCGCCAAGGTCGGATAACCGGCTACAATGAGGAGGAGCTGAAAATTTTTCAAACGGCTGCCCGCGTGGAGGCCGAAGGCTATTGCAAGTGGCCGCGCCTGCTGGAAACAGCCCGCTTTGCCCAGTTTATGGGTTATAAAAAGCTCGGTGTTGCCTTTTGCATAGGTTTGGAAAAAGAGGCCGCCGTTGTTTGCCGCCTGCTGCGTAAGCAAAATCTGGAGGTCGAAAGCTGCTGCTGCAAATGCGGAGCGGTAGAAAAGAACCTTTATCAGATCCCCGACGAACATAAGCTGCATCCCGGCAATCCCGAAGCGGCCTGCAACCCGGCCCGTCAGGCGGAGCTGCTGGAGGAGGCGGGCTGCCAAATGCTGGTTGCCGTCGGTCTGTGCGTGGGGCACGATTCGCTGTTTTTTCGCCATGCCACAGTGCCGGTAACGGTGATGGGCGTTAAGGACCGCGTTTTAGCCAACAATCCTTTAGGTGCGGTTTATTGTGCCGACGGTTATTTAAAGGAGCTTTTGGAGCAAAAATTATCATGAGCAGCAAGCCGGCAGGTATTTAAGTTGTGTGCCTAAACGCTGTTTTCGCTGTGTTTTTTTAATTGTCTGTCTTTTGCCGTTTTTCTTGACTGATTTCGATAAATAATATACAATAACAAATGGTGTGTTAGCAGTTTTGCTTTACTATAATATGGAGGTGTTTTGATGTATCGGATAGTAAAAAAACAAGTGCTTAATCCGCAGGTCGTTTTAATGGAGATTGAAGCTCCCGCGGTTGCGGCCAAATGTCAGCCCGGTCAGTTTACGGTTTTGCGCGTAAACGAGCAGGGGGAGAGAATCCCGCTGACCGTGGCGGATTTTGATCGTGAAAAAGGTACCGTAACGATTATTTTCCAAATCGTCGGTAAAACCACGATGCTGCTTGCCGATCAGGAGGAAGGCGGTTTTATAACCGACTTTGTCGGCCCCTTAGGCCGCGCTTCCGAATTAGAGGGCTTAAAAAAAGTTGCCGTTATCGGCGGCGGTCTGGGCTGCGCTATTGCCTATCCTCAGGCCAAGGCCCTGCATGAAATGGGCGCCGAGGTTGATGTAGTTGCCGGCTTCCGTGATAAAGACCTAATTATTTTACAAGATGAAATGAAAGCCGCCTGCACCAATTATTACTTAATGACAGATGACGGCTCCGCCGGCGAACACGGCTTTGTTACCAACAAGCTGGAATCACTGCTTAAAGCCGGTAATCAGTATGATGTCGTTATCGCTATCGGCCCGATGATTATGATGAAATTCGTCTGCGCCGTAACCAAGCCCTTTAATCAAAAAACCATCGTTTCGATGAATACCATTATGGTTGACGGTACGGGCATGTGCGGCTGCTGCCGCTTAACCGTCGGCGGCGAAACCAAATTCGCCTGCGTTGACGGCCCCGATTTTGACGGCCATCTGGTTGACTTTGAAGAAGCTATGCGCCGTTCCAAAATGTATCTTGATCAGGAAAAGGCCGCTATTGAAGAATACAAAAAATCCCATGAATGCAATCTTATGAAGGGAGTGAAATAAATGGCTAAAGCAAATATGACCCCTACTAAACAACCTATGCCCGAACAGGACCCGATGGTGCGCCGCAACAACCTCAAAGAGGTCGCTTTAGGCTATACCGAAGAAATGGCCGTTGAGGAAGCTACCCGCTGCATCGGCTGCAAAAACAAGCCCTGTGTGGAAGGCTGCCCCGTTTTAGTTGATATTCCCGCCTTTATTGAACTCGTTAAAGAGCGTAAATTTAAAGAAGCTTACTTAACCATCGTAGCCACTAACTCCCTGCCCGCCGTCTGCGGTCGTGTTTGCCCGCAGGAAACCCAGTGCGAAGCTAAATGCGTGCGCGGCGCCAAGGGCGAGCCTGTTGCTATCGGCCGTTTAGAGCGTTTTTGCGCCGACTGGTATATGAGCAATATTGAAGAAGAGTTTGAAAAACCCGTCAGCAACGGCCATAAGGTCGCTGTGATCGGTGCCGGCCCCGCCGGCTTGACCTGCGCCGGTGACTTAGCCAAATTAGGCTATCAGGTCACCATGTTTGAGGCCTTCCACCTGGCCGGCGGCGTGTTGATGTACGGTATTCCCGAATTTCGTCTGCCCAAGGCCATCGTGCAAAAAGAAATCAAAGGCTTAATTCAGTTGGGTGTTGAAATTAAAACCAATATGGTCGCCGGTAAGGTTGCCACGATCGACGAGCTGTTTGAACAGGGCTATGAGGCTATCTTCCTCGGCACAGGCGCCGGCCTGCCGATGTTTATGAATATCCCCGGCGAAAACTACAACGGCGTTTTCTCCGCCAATGAGTACTTAACCCGCGTTAACCTGATGAAATGCTATGCCGACGGTTTTGATACCCCGATCTTTAAAGCTAAAAAGGTTGCCGTCGTCGGCGGCGGTAATGTGGCTATGGACGCCGCCCGCTGTGCTCAGAGAATGGGCGCCGATGAGGTTTATATCGTCTATCGCCGCAGTGAGGTCGAGCTTCCCGCCCGTGTTGAGGAAGTTCATCACGCCAAAGAAGAAGGCATTATCTTTAAGCTCTTATGCAACCCTGTTAAGGTCAACGCCGACGAAAAAGGCTGGGTCAAGAGCATGGATTGTATTGAGATGGAACTGGGCGAGCCCGATGCTTCCGGCCGCCGTCGTCCTATCCCCAAGCCCGGCAGTGATTTTACTATTGATGTCGATGCCGTTATTATGGCCTTGGGCACCAACCCCAACCCCTTGCTGCGCAGCGTGACCCCCGCCTTGCAAACCAATAAATGGGGCTGCATCGTTGCCGACGAAAAGACCGGCTTGACCTCCATCGAGGGTGTTTATGCCGGCGGTGACGCCGTTACCGGCGCCGCAACCGTTATTTTGGCCATGGGCGCAGGCAAAGATGCCGCCGCCGCTATGGACAAGTATATTCAAAGCAAAGCCAAATAAATTTTTATAAATAAGCTGCTTAGTGTAAAAAAGACTTACTCATTTGAGTAAGTCTTTTTTTATTGCTTGTCGCCTCTAAGCAGCTTATGCTAAACGGGCAGTACGGCTGAGCGAAGGGCAGGGGGGCAAGCTGTTGAGCGGTAGGTTTAAAAGAACTAAAAGCAGTATCAAGCCAGAGGTTTTGGCTTTAGCCGTTAAGCCACGCCGCTTGCAGCAGCTTAGCTCCTTCTGTGATTTGTTGCTCGCTCAAGCCGGCATAGCCCAGTAAAACGGTGCTTTGGTACTGCTTGGGTACGCGGCTGTGAAAATAGCGCGAAAGCGGATAGACACGCACTCTTGCCGCTAAGGCCTGTTGGCACATTTGTTCTTCCGTCAGACCGTTGTTCAGGCGCAAAAGCAGATGGTGGCCGGCGTTTTCCCCGCCGATGGAAGCCGTTTTTCCCCAGCTGTTGATGCTGTCCGCCAAAAGCTGCCGCTTTTGCCGGTAGAGCTTGCGCATTTTGTTTAAATGAGCCTCAAAGGCGCCGCTGCTGATAAACTCATGCAAAACGCGCTGTTCAAAGCCCGAGGCGGCGGGGGCAAAGGCCGCGTAACGCTGTTTATAAACCTTGAGCAGAGCCGGGGGCAGTACCATATAGCTGATCCTCAGGGCGGGTGCGACCGCTTTGGAAAAGGTGCCCAGGTAAATCACTCTGCCGCTTCTGTCTAAGCTTTGCAGAGAGGCAATAGGGCGGGCATTGTAGCGGAATTCGCTGTCGTAGTCGTCTTCGATAAGATAGCGCTCTTGGCCGTCCGAGGCCCAGTTAAGCAGCTCAATGCGGCGGTTAATGGGCATAAAAACGCCTGAGGGAAACTGGTGGGAGGGCGTGACATAAACGGCTATGCGCGCCAGATTGGGCAGGGCTTGCGGGCGTATGCCATGCTTATCGACATCAATAAACCTGACCTCGTGGCCGACCCGCTGAAAGAGGTTGGCCGCGTAGGGGTAAAAGGGGTTTTCTAAAGCCAGGCAGTAACGGTTATCCAAAAGGCGGCTGGTCATTTGCAAAAGATTATCGGTGCCTGCCCCAACAATCACCTGCTGCGGCTGGCAATGCACTCCGCGTGCCTGATAAAGGTAGCTGGCTATATCCTCGCGCAGGGGTAAAAAGCCCTGAGCGGGCGGGCAGTCTAACAGGGCCTTGTCGTATTCGTCAAAGCAGTTTTTTAAGAGCCGCCGCCAAGTGTTGTAGGGGAATTTTTCTTTGTCGATGCTCTCGGGGGAAAAATCAATTTTAATCTGCTCCAAAGGGGTTTGGGCAGGCAGGGTTGGCGCCTCTTTAAGCTCGATTTTTTGCAGCTCGTCCAGACGGCAGACAAAATAACCGCGCTGGGGCCGGGCCTCGATAAAGCCTTCGGACACAAGCTGGCCGTAGGCGGCTTCGATCGTATTGACGCTGATCGCCAGCGTGGCCGCCAGCTTGCGTTTGGAGGGCAGGCGGCTGCCCGCGGGGCGCAGCTTATCTTGAATTTCGGCCTTAATTTGCTTGTATAGCTGCATATATAAAGGTGCGCTGTTTTTGCTTTTATCGACTGACAGCATTTTTTTAACCTCCCAAACTGGTACCTAAAAAAAATTATAAATTGATAGTTTCTATCAAGTCACTTTGCGTGTATTATAATATATAGCTAGCAATAAGTCAAGGAGAAAAACCCCGGGGCAAAATAGCATAATGGAGAATATGAGTAAAACCAAGCAGTTGGTCTTTGCGGCTTTGTTTGTGGCTTTGGTGTTTGTTTTTACAGCTTTTATCAATGTTCGTTTACCGATCGCGGCTAACGGCGGTTTAATTCATTTGGGTAATGTGCCGTTGTTTGTTATTGCTATATTATTCGGTAAAAAATTTGCCGCCTTAGCCGGAGGGCTGGGCATGGCGCTGTTTGATTTAATGGGCGGCTGGATGCTGTGGGCTCCCTTTACGCTGGTGATTGTCGGCTTAATGGGTTATACGGTGGGCGCAATCTGCCAAAACAGGCAGGGCGTAGCCTGGTACGCGGCGGCCTTTGCGGCGGCGACGGTAATCAAGGTCGTCGGCTATTATCTGGCCGAGATGATTATTTACGGTAACGCGCTGGCCCCTTTAGCCTCTGTACCCGGTAATTTAGTGCAAATGGGCGTGGCGATTTTAGCTGTGCTGCCGATAGCCAATAAGCTTAAAAAAACCTTTGGAGCCGTCAAAACCGCCTAAGGAGGGATTAAAGATGAAAATTATGACCCCCGGCCCGACACAGGTGCGGGAAAATGTGCGGCTGGCCCGCAGCAGGGTAACAACTAATCCCGATTTGGATTTGGCCTTTTATGATTTTTACAAGGATACCTGCGAGCTGCTCAGCAAGCTGCTTTTTACGCAAAATCGCTCTTATATTTTATCCGGCGAGGGTATTTTGGGCTTAGAGGCCGCCTGTGCCTCTTTAACCGAGCCGAACAGCCGTGTTTTGGTGCTGGATAACGGGATTTTTGGCGCCGGTTTTGCCGATTTTGTTGAGCTTTACGGCGGCAGAGCGGTCAGATACCGGCAGGATTATCGCCGCGCCTTGGAGCCTGCCCCTTTAGCCGAGTTTTTACGGCAGGATCACGATTTTACTTATGCAACGCTGGTGCATGTCGATACGCCCAGCGCTATGAAAAATGATCTTGAGGCGCTTTGTCCGCTGCTGAAAAGCTATGGAATTTTGACCGTCGTCGATTCGGTGGCGGGCATGTTCGGCGAGGAGCTGAATGTAGATCAGGCGCAAATAGATATTTTGTGCGGCGGCAGTCAAAAGGCTCTTTCTGCTCCGCCCGGGCTGACAATGCTGACGGTCAGCAGTGCTGCCGTAGCGGCTATGAGGCAGCGCAAAACCCCTGTCGCCTCATTTTACGCCAACATATTAAACTATGTTGATTACTACGAAAACAAATGGTTTCCCTATACAATGCCTGTCAGCGATATTGAAGGGCTGCGTGCGGCCTTGGAGAATGTGTCTGCCGAGCCGCAGATTGTTGCCCGTCACGCTCGTTTGGCCAAAGCTCTGCGCAGTGCTTTAACGGCCGCGGGGCTGAAATTATTCGGAGAAAACGGGTATTCTAATAATGTGACGGCATTTGAGCTGCCGTTGGGCATTAGCGCCGCTGCCTTATTAAATGAGCTGAAAGAAAAATACTCTCTGCTGCTGGCAGGAAGCCTGGGCGAGCTGGAGGGTAAGCTGATACGGATCGGGCATATGGGCGAAAACGCTAATTTTGCCGATTTGGCCTTGACCTGCGAGGCCTTAAACGCCAGCCTGCCGGCCTTGGGCTTTGAATTGCAGGCTGATATAAAACAGGTTTTTGCGAACGGACTTTAAGTCAATAAAAGAGGCGGCGCAAGGCCGTGTCTAAAGGAGTGTATAGTTATGAATACTAAAAAAATTGCCATTACAGCGGTTTCCGCCGCGCTGATTTTTGTCATTACCTGGATGATCAGAATTCCTATTCCGCTGCCGATTGCCGGCGCCTATGTTAATGTCGGCGATTCGGTGATTTACGGAACAGCCTTGATTATCGGCGGTTTGCCCGCGGCCTTGGCCGCCGCTGTCGGCAGTATTTTGGCGGATATGATGGCCGGAGTTTGGGTTTACGCTCTGCCGACCTTTATTATCAAAGGCCTGATGGGTTTGGTTTGCGCTAAAATTTGCGTTGAGCCTAAGTTTTCGCGTTTTGCTCTTGCCTGTTTGGTCGGCGGCGCCATTATGGTCAGCGGTTATGCCATCTTTGAGTTCTTTGCCTTCGGCAAGGCTTATATGCTGACCTCGATCGGCTTTAACTGTCTGCAATGGGCGGGCAGCCTGATGATTGCGCTGGCGCTTTATAAGGCCTTTATGCGCGTGCGTAAAATTTATCGCGGTGAAGGTAAAAAGGAAGAAGCTTAAAACAGGCTTAGGCGAAGTATATTTACAGCCTTGCATAAAACAAAAAACACAAGGGGGATCCCCCCCTTGTGTTTTTTATTAGCTTATGCTTCTTGATCGGTGGTGTTAATTAGCATTTGTTCTACTACTTTTTTAAAGGTAATAAGGTCTTCTTTTTTGATGCCTTTGATAGCGTCATCTTTAAAGGTTTCTGCAATATCTGTCAGCTTTTTATTTAGGTATTTACCTTTTTCGGTCAGCTTAAGAGTTTTGGCGCGCTTATCCTTTGTGCAAAATTCGCGTTCTATCAGGCCGTCTGCTTCCATTCTGTCCAGTAATCTGGCGACGGTCGGCTCTTTTAAAGACATTTTATCGGCCAGGCATTTTTGTGTAAGACATTGATTATTTTCAACATAATACATTGCCGTCCATTGAATACGCGTTACGTTATAGCGCATTAATTTTTTTTCCAGCCGCGCCGACAGTTGCTTGGCGCTTTTGTTGATGATATAAGCCACACAATCGTCAAGCTGAAACATATTGCTCCCTCCAATTTAAAAGCTTAACTATAATATACTCCAATTATATTAAGCTTTCAAGTCTAAAAAGGATATTTTTAGGCTCAAATAGGGAATTCAGCAAAATCTTTTCGCATTTGGCGGCAAAGTCGGGCTCTAAGCTGTCGGTATAAACCTTAACGCGCGAGATCACACCGTCAGTAACCTCTAAATTAAGTGTTACCAGCGCGTTTTTTAATTTTTTTTCTAAAGAAAGGGTGTAAGCGGGGCATTGGCCGTAAATCCAGCGGGAGGACGAAAGCAAGGAATAAGTATCATCAAGGTCTTGGCCTTGATAATCAATTACTTGATAAGGACCATATACCTGTTCAAAGGCCTTGCCGAAAAGCTTGATTGTGTTTTCGACGGTAATTGCCTTATTGATTTGCTGTAAATTTATTACTCTGCTTTTAACGGATTCAATGCCTTTGGCTTGAATTTTTAAAATGGAGGGGCTGAGAACCTGAGTCAGCATATCAAGATCTACATCAATCATCATTGTACCGTGATACATATAGTTTTGGTCTTCTGAAAGATAGGCGTAACCGGAAAATTTTTTACCTTGACAATGGATATCATTTCTACCTGTAAACACCGAATTTACATTAAGGTCGCCCGTAACCTTTTTTAATACCAGTTTAAATTTTTCGTCATCAGCATACTTTTCATTGGCAATAAATGTATAGTTTAAGTTGCCCAGGTCTTGAAAAACAGCCCCTCCTCCGGAAAATCTTCTGAGCGGAAGAATACCGGTTTTTGTCATATAGTCGGTATCACATTCAAGCAGGATATTTTGGTTTCTGCCCACGACAACACAAGGTGAATTTTGCCATAAATATAAGATTATATCGTCGTCGGCCGCGTTTTTAAACAAGCAGCGTTCGAGCGCTATATTATAATAAGGGTCGTTTTTGTTTGAGATGAGCAGTTTGTTCATTATTCGTGCAGAGCTCCGATGCCTAAGCCCAAGGCGGCTTCGTAAATGGTTTCGCCGACGGTGGGATGGGCAAAAATTGTTTCGGTCAGATTTTCTTCGGTCAAGCCGTTTTGCACGGCAATAGCTAAGGCGGCAATCAGCGTGGAGGCATCAACGCCGATGACCGAGCCGCCGATGATTTTATTGGTTTTGGCATCCTTGATCAGCTTGACATAGCCCTTGGTTTCGTTCATGGTCAACGCCTTGCCGTTGGCGGCAAAGCCGGAACGGGCCGCTACATAATCAAGCTTGCGCGCCTGACATTCGTCCTCGTTGAGGCCGACAGAGGCTATTTCGGGTGAGGTGAAAATTACATTGGGTACGGCGTGGTAGTCCATTTGACAATTTTTGCCAAGAATGTTATCTACGGCGACCAGGCCTTGGCGTGAGGCAATATGTGCCAGCTGAATGATATTTGTCACATCGCCGACAGCGTAAATATGCTCGACATTGGTACGCATACCCTCGTCAACCTGAAGGCCTTTGTTGCGCGGCCCTTTTTCCAGGCCGGCTTTTTCGCTGTCTAAGCCCTCTAAATTAGGCTCTCTGCCAATTGCCACCAAAACCTTATCGCTGACGACGATTTCTTCTTTGCCGTCTTTTTCGAAGGTTACAACGGCCTGATCGTTGATAGCAGGCTGAATTTTTGTGACTTTGGAGCTCAGGCGAATCTTGATGCCCGCCTCGCTGGCAATTTGTAAAATCTCGCTGGAAATATCAGAGTCGAGCATTGTCAAAAGCTTGTCTAAAAATTCGATGACATTAACTTGAACTCCCAAATTGCGGTAAATAAAGGCAAACTCCATACCGATGACACCGCCGCCGATAATGGTAATCGATTTTGGCAGCTCGCTGCAGGATAAGGCGGCGGTGCTGTCCATGACAAAGGGCAGGTCGATGCCGCAAATAGGGATTTTGGAGGTTTTGGAGCCGGTTGAAACGATATAATCTTTGGCTTTAATAACATAGGTTTTTTCGGCTTCGACAATGACCGTATTTTGATCCGCAAAACGCGCCGCGCCTTTAATGACCTGAATTTTGTTTTTGTTCATCAGATATTCGATACCGCCGACCAGCGTCGCGCGTACCTCGTCTTTATGGGCGACGATTTTTTCCATATCGACTTTAAAATCACCTTGCGGATAAATGCCAAAGACGGGAGCTTCTTTAATGGTGCGGCAGACCTCGGAGGATTTGACAAAGGCTTTGGTCGGAATACAGCCGACATTAAGGCAGGTGCCGCCCAAGGCGCCCTTTTCGATCAAGGTTACCTTCAGCCCTTGCTTGGCGGCATAGATGGCGGCAACATAGCCGCCGGGGCCGCCGCCGATCACGCAAAGGTCGGTCGTGATATTTTCGCTTTGTTTTTCTTGGCAGGCGCATTGGCAATTTGCCTCCGGGCAGTTGGCTTCAGCCTCGCTGATTTCGAACATCAGCTCGTCGGAGGCTATTTTTTGACCTTCGCAAACGCAAATTTTGCAAATTTTACCGCCGGCCGGGGCTTTGATCGTTTTGTTGCCTTTGCCGGTTTCGACCTGTGCCAGCTCGTCTTTTTCGGCGACGATCTCGCCGACTTTAACATTGATTTTACCGACAGTACCCATTTTTCCGCCGGGTAGCAGCGGCATTTTAATTTCCATATTTGCTCGGCCTCTCTTTCGTTAGCTTATTGCCGTATAATTGGGTTATTCAATGGTAAAGCCGGACTTGACAAGCTTGACTTCGTTTTGCAGGCAGTCGCCGACGGGGCAGGTTTTTTCGATAAATTCTACAAATTTTTCAACTTTTTCTTTGGGAGCATCGGTTTTAAAATGCATGTTAAAGCGGATTTCCTGAAAACCTTTTCTGACATCGGCTAAACCTAAAAAACCGTCGGGATCCAAATCGCCTTCCAAATCAACGCTGAAGCCTTTAAGGTCAATGCCCTGTGCTTCGGCAAAGGCGGTGGCAACAATGGTCTGGCAGCTGCCTAAAGCGCACAAAAGAGCTTCGACAGGGTTCATGGCTTTATTGGTGCCGCCCAGTTCTTCGGGCTCGTCCATTAAAAGCTTAAAACCTCGGGCTTCTGATTCTACCTGCAGTCCTTCAGGGGTTTTGATAGCTGTGGCCTTAAATACTGTTTTCATTTTTTTATTTCCTCCTAATAAAAATTTTTAAAGCAACTTTAGCATACAATTTTATAGAGAAATAATACTTAGTATGCTATTAGTTATGATACTAATATAATACCATACTAAGCAATTTGTCAAGAGTTAATTTTAAAATTTTTTATAAAAAAAGACGGTTCTTGATGAACCGTCTTTGAGCTTGTCTTTTACCTTTTAAGTTTTTGTACCGCGGCCTTGTCCTGCGCGCTGACACGATCAGATTCGCGGATTTTTTGAATGGCCTTGTTGTGGGTAAAATCGTCCAGGTTATCCGTTTTGAGGTAGCAAAGGGTGCGCTCGGGATATTTGCCAAAGCAGGTGGAAACTGCCCAACTGACGGCCATTTTTACATAATAATTTTCGTGGCGGACGGCATCTAGGATAGATAAAATATCTTTTAAGTGCTCGTCGTCGATAAAGTGAAAAATCAGCATTACAACGGCAAAGCGCAGGTCAAAGTCGCGACTGCTTGTAAAATAAGGCAAAATAAAATTCCAATACTGCTCGCGCTCGCTCTTTTTTAGCTTAAAAGAAGAACAAAAGCTGTCGCAGGTCGCCCAGTTGTCAATTTTTGGCACAAAGGCTTGCACCAGCGGCAGTTTTTGTGCGGCGGGACATTTAGCGTAAGCTATGACCATGCCTTGCAGCAGGGTTTCTTCAAAGCTGTCGTCTTGCGCTTTTTGCAAATAGCTGATAAAATCGCCCGCCGCCAGCTCTTTGGCCACAGCGCGCAGGGCGGGCAGGCGCACGCCGATAATGCTATCGGGGTCAACTGTTGGGTTGAGCTTGGCGGAAAAGCGGCGGTATTTTTCGTCGCTTAAGGCTAAAAGCCGCTGTTTGAGCTGTTCCATAATTTGTCCTCATTGATTTTATCGTCGGCTTAGGCAAGATTTGCAGAAATACAAGGCAAGGTTTATTCGGCAGAGCCGAGCTTGCTTTCGTTATCCTCAAATTCGGCTACCTTGAGCATCAGCGCACATTCCAGACGCTTTTTAAAGAGCTCGCAGCCGTATTGGTAAATGCCCTTAATATCGCCTGTGGCTTTATAGGCGTTGGCCGCGCAGCCGCCCGAACAATAAAGTCTGGCCCAGCAGCTGCGGCATTCTTCGTGGGCGTAGGTATTGCAGTTTTTAAAACGCTCGCGCAGAGCGGTGTTGGTAACGCCCGTTTGCAAATCGCCCATTTTATATTGGGGATTGCCGACAAACTGGTGGCAGGGGTAAAGCTCGCCCGTCGGCGTGACGGCTAAATATTCGACACCCGTACCGCAGCCTGCCAGCCGCTTGTAAATACAGGGGCCGTGGTCTAAGTCAAGCAGATAATGATAAAAAATAAAGGGCCGGCCGGCGCGGCGGCGTTCGAGCATTTTTTTGGCCAGCAGCTCGTAGTTAGCAAACAGCACAGGTAAATCCTCTGCGGTCAGGGCGTAGGGGTCGTCGGGCTGGCAGACCACAGGCTCGAGGCTTAGGCGGTCAAAGCCCAGCTCAAGCATTTGTTTTATGTCGTTAAAAAAGTCCGTATTATTATGGGTGTAGGTGCCGCGGAGATAATACTCTTTGTCGCCGCGGGCTTTGACGAACTTTTGAAATTTGGGCACGATAATATCGTAGCTGCCCCGGCCCTCGGGCGTCCGGCGAAAGAGGTCGTTGACCTCGCGCCTGCCGTCTAAGCTCAGCA
>JAQVWQ010000024.1 GCA_028709615.1 Clostridia bacterium
TTACCGGTGTTGCCAACCTGCCCGAGGGCGTGGAAATGGTAATGCCCGGCGACAACATCCGTATGGATATTGAGCTTATTACCCCCATCGCCATCGAAGAAGGCTTGCGCTTCGCTATCCGCGAGGGCGGCCGTACCGTCGGCGCCGGCGTTGTTACCGCCGTTAACGAATAATTTTGTTTTGACCGGAAGGTTCCGAACAGGGCAAATTAGCCCTGTTCGGTAATTCCGTTAAAAAGAGCTGCCGTAGTAAATATTTTCCGCAAGCGCGGCAGCTTTTAGAGGACTCTAAGAAGCGGGAGGTTGCTCTTATTGCCCCCAACCTTGAGTGATAAGAGGTTTTTCCGCGGAGAGTGTTCGTAATTATGCGGACGAAAAGGAGGTTAGTATCAGTATGGCCAAACAAAAAATCAGAATCAGATTGAAGGCTTATGATCACAAGCTGCTCGACCAGAGTGCGTCGAAAATTGTGGAAACAGCTGCGCGTACAGGGGCTTCGGTATCGGGTCCTATCCCTCTCCCCACCGAAAAGAATATTTACACTATTCTTCGTTCCCCCCATGTTAACAAGGATTCTCGGGAACAATTTGAAATGAGAACTCACAAACGCCTCATTGACATTCTCGATCCCTCTCCTAAGACCATGGATTCTTTAATGCGTCTTGATTTGCCTGCCGGTGTTGATATCGAGATTAAGCTTTAAAAAGCGTTTGTTATATCATAGGGGCACACCCGGATGTGTTGTGTTCCGAATGCTATCTCAAGCAGGTAAGATTGTTTGAGATTTTATGAAACTAATTGGAGGTGCTAGATATGCCGAAAGCAATCCTCGGCAAAAAGCTGGGTATGACGCAAGTGTTCAGCCCTGAAGGCAAAATCGTCCCCGTGACGGTAATAGCCGCGGGTCCCTGTCATGTTGCGCAAATCAAAACAGAAGAAAATGACGGCTACCAAGCTGTACAGCTCGGCTTTGATCCCAAAAAGGCTGTTAATGTAATTAAAGCCGAAGCGGGTCACGCTAAAAAAGCTGATATCCCCGTTTGCCGCTTTTTAAGAGAAATTCGCGTTGATGACCTGACCGGTTACGAGCCGGGCGCAGAAATTAACGCCGACATTTTTGAGGCAGGCGAAAAAATCGATGTTTCCGGTGTTTCTAAAGGTAAAGGCTTTGCCGGTACCATTAAGAGATACGGTCATCGCAGAGGCCCCAGTGCCCACGGTTCTAAAAACCATCGTCGTCCCGCCTCGGCCGGAGCCAAAGGCCCCGCCCGCGTTTTTAAGGGCAAGAAATCTCCCGGCAGAATGGGCGGCGACAGCATTACGGTGCAAAATTTGGAAATCGTTAAAATTAATTCGGAGCGTCAGCTGATGCTGGTTCGCGGTGCCGTTCCCGGCCCTAAGGGCGGCATGGTCGTGATTAAAAGCTCCGTTAAAGCCTAAGAACTAGGAAAGGAGGGCAATCACATGAGTAAAGTTGATCTTTTAAACAAAGAGGGTACGGTTGTCGGCGATGTTGAATTAAACGATGCTATTTTTGCCAGACAAATCAATGTTCCCGTTATGCATCAAGCCGTTTTGGTTTATTTAGCTTCACAAAGACGCGGTACACATCAAACTAAAACCCGCGGAGAGGTTTCCGGTACCGGTAAAAAACCGTGGAGACAAAAGGGGTTGGGCAGAGCCCGTGTCGGTGGCTTCAGAAATCCTGTTTGGCGCGGCGGCGGCGTGGCTTTTGGCCCCCATCCCCGTTCTTACACTATTGCAATGCCGAAAAAAATGCGTCGTTTGGCCTTGCTTTCCGCCCTTTCCCAAAAAGCAACAGAAGGCAATATCGTTGTTGTGGATGAGTTAAGCTTTACCGCTCCGCAGACGAAGGAAATGGCCAGAATTTTAAACAATCTTTCAGCAAGCAACTCTTTGTTGGTGCTTGATGATTTCGGTGGTGCCGCGACCCTTTCGGCGCGCAACATTCCCACCGTTACCGCTGCGGCAGCAGACTCTTTGAACACCTATCTTGTTTTGTTTCACGACAAGCTGGTTTTGACCAAGAGCTCTTTGGCCGCCCTTGAGGAGGTGCTGGGATAATGCGTAATCCCCATGATGTTTTAATTAAACCGATGGTTTCTGAAAAATCAACGATGATGATGAGCGAATCAAAATACTCTTTTATTGTTGACAGAAACGCCAATAAAATTGAGATCAAACATGCGGTGGAGTCGGCTTTTAATGTAGATGTAGTCGATGTTACTACCCGTAACTACATCGGTAAAGAAAAGAGAATGGGCCGTTTCGTCGGCCGCCGTCCCAATACCAAAAGAGCTATCGTAACACTTGCGCCCGGACAGAAGATTGAAATTTTTGCCGGACTTTAATCACTCGTTTTAGTTAGGAGGAAAGAATAATGGGTATTAAAACCTACAAGCCCACTTCTCCGGGACGCCGGCAAATGACTGTTTCCTCTTTTGAGGAAATTACTACTGCCAAACCGGAAAAGTCCCTGCTTGAGCCGCTTAAAAACAAGGGCGGCCGCAATAATCAGGGTCGGATGACTGTCAGACATCAAGGCGGCGGTCACAAGCAAATGTACCGCATTATCGACTTTAAAAGAAATAAAGACGGTATTCCCGCTAAGGTTGCCTCGATTGAATACGACCCCAACCGTACAGCCAATATCGCGTTGTTAAATTATGTGGATGGCGAAAAACGCTATATTTTAGCTCCCGATGGTTTAAAAGTCGGCGATGTGCTTTTTTCGGGCAGCGAAAGCGACATTAAAGTTGGTAATGCTTTGCCGCTTGCCGATATTCCCATTGGCACAATAGTTCATAATGTTGAATTGAATCCCGGCCGCGGCGGTAAAATGGCCAGAAGCGCGGGCTCTTCCGTTCAGCTGATGGCTAAGGAAGGCAAATATGCCACCTTGCGTCTGCCTTCCGGTGAAATGAGAATGGTGCTCATTTCCTGCCGTGCCACAATCGGTGAAGTCGGTAATGTTGAACAGGAAAATATTAACATCGGTAAAGCCGGCCGCAGCCGCTGGCTGGGTATCCGTCCCGGCACCCGCGGTGTGGTTATGAACCCCTGCGACCACCCGCACGGTGGTGGCGAAGGCCGCACTCCCGTTGGCCGTAACCCAGTTACTCCGTGGGGCAAGCCTGCTTTGGGCGCTAAGACCAGAGATACGAAAAAGGCTTCTAACCGTATGATTATCAAGCGGCGCAAATAGGCGCGCTGAAGGGAGGCATAAATAGTCAATGGCCAGATCGTTAAAAAAAGGACCTTATTGCGAAGAGAGATTACTTTCACGCATTAATACAATGAACGATAGCGGTGACAAAAAGGTTTTAAAAACTTGGTCCCGCCGTTCCACAATCTTTCCTCAAATGGTAGGCCATACCATAGCCGTTCATGATGGCAAAAAGCATGTGCCGGTTTATGTAACGGAAGATATGGTTGGCCATAAATTAGGGGAATTTGCACCTACGCGCATCTTCCGCGGCCATGCAGGCAGCGAAAAATCCAGCGGATCGAGATAATCCGTTATTTTGAGAGGAGGAAATATTTTGGAAGCCAAAGCAGTAGCCAAATATATCCGCATTTCTCCGCGCAAAGCTCGCCTGGTTATCGATTTAATTAGAGGGAAAAGCGCGAAAGAAGCGGAAGCGATTTTAAAGTTTTCACCTAATCGCGGCGCCGAGGCGGCAGCTAAAGTATTGAAAAGTGCCGTTGCCAACGCCGAAAACAATCTCAACCTTGACCGTGAGAATTTGGTAGTTACGAAAGCCTTTGTTGACGAAGGCCCCAGCTTGAAGCGTTTTAAGCCTCGTGCGATGGGTCGCGCTGACAGAATGGTACGCCGTACCTGTCATATCACAGTTGCGGTTGGTACTAGAGAGGAGGTTTAAGAGTGGGTCAGAAAGTTAATCCTAAAGGTTTGCGCGTCGGCGTCATTCGTGACTGGGATGCCCGCTGGTACGCCAATAAAAAAGAATTTAAAAATTTTCTTTACGAGGATTATCAAATCCGTCAGTATTTAAAGACTAAACTCTACGCCTCCGGCGTTTCTCGTATTGAAATTGAGCGTGCCGCTCAAAGAGTTAAGGTCAATATTTATACCGCCAGACCCGGTATCGTGATCGGTCGCGGCGGCGGTGAGGTTGAGGTTCTGAAAAAAGAAATTGAAAAGCTCACCGGTAAAAAGGTCAACATTAATATTACAGAGATCAAACGCCCCGAAATGGACGCACAGCTTGTAGCGGAAAATGTTGCGGCATCTTTGGAAAAGAGAATCGCTTTCCGCAGAGCTATGAAGCAGACTGTTATGCGTACCATGAGAATGGGCGCCAAGGGTATTAAAATTATGTGCGCAGGCCGTTTGGCAGGTGCCGAAATTGCCCGTACCGAATGGTATGCCGAAGGCAGCGTTCCGCTGCACACTCTGCGTGCCGATGTTGATTATGGCTTTGCCGAGGCCAATACCGCTTACGGTAAAATCGGTATTAAGGTTTGGATTTATAAGGGAGAGATTCTTCCTGAAAAAGCCGCCAAACCTCAGCAAGTAAAAGAAGTAGTGGAGGAGGGCGAATAAACAAATGTTATTGCCTAATAGAGTAAAATATCGCCGCCAACACCGCGGACGCATGAAGGGTGCAGCTCATAAGGGTAACACTCTTGCTTACGGCGAATATGGTTTGCAGGCTGTCGAGTGCGGTTGGATTACCAGTCGTCAGATTGAAGCCGCCCGTATTGCCATGACTCGTTATATCAAGCGCGGTGGTCAGGTTTGGATTCAGATCTTTCCCCATAAGCCGATTACCGAAAAACCCGCTGAAACTCGTATGGGTTCCGGTAAAGGCTCTCCCGAGTATTGGGTAGCAGTTATTAAACCCGGCAGAGTTTTGTTTGAAATTGCCGGCGTTACCGAAGACATTGCTAAAGAGGCTATGCGCCTTGCCCAACACAAGTTGCCCATTAAAACAAAATTCATCAAACGCGAAGAATTAGGTGGTGAGCAAAGTGAAAGCTAAGGAAATTCGCGACCTTTCAATGGTCGATCTTCAGAAAAAAGAACAAGACTTAAAGGCCGAGCTTTTCAACCTGCGCTTCCGCTTGGCTACCGGCCAATTGGATAATCCGATGGTTATCGGCGCCGTTAAAAAAGATATGGCGAGAGTAAAAACCATTATCCGTGAAAAGGAAATGCAAGAGGCCAAATAGCCTTGACTGAAACGCATTGGGAAAGGAGGAAAATCAATTGGTGGAAAGAAATTCCCGCAAAAGCCGCATTGCTGTCGTAGTCAGCGATAAAATGGATAAAACCGTTGTTGTGAAGGTCGAAACAAGAGTTAAGCATCCTCTCTTCGGTAAAATTATCCGTTCCGGAAAAAATTTTAAAGCTCATGATGAGTTAAATGAGGCTAAAAAAGGCGATAAAGTCTTGATTACAGAAACCAGACCTCTTTCCAAGGATAAAAACTGGAGAGTGGTGGAAATCATTGAAAAAGCACCGATCGTATGATTGGGAGAAAGATAAAACCGCAAGAAGAAAGGGGGCGGCTTAATTGATTCAAGCCGAAACCAGATTAAAAGTTGGCGATAATACCGGCGCAAAGGAGCTTCTTTGTATTAAAGTTTTGGGAGGCTCTCGCCGTAAATATGCAACAGTTGGCGATGTTATTATCTGCACCGTTAAGGAAGCATCTCCCGGCGGTGTTGTAAAAAAGGGTGAAATTGTTAAAGCAGTGGTCGTTCGTACCGCTAAAGCCATTCGTCGTCCCGATGGCTCTTATATCCGCTTTGACGAAAACTCCGGCGTTATCATTAACGATGCCGGCCAGCCCAGAGGCACTCGTATCTTTGGGCCGGTTGCCAGAGAATTAAGAGATAAGGATTATATGAAAATTATCTCCCTGGCACCCGAAGTGCTTTAAGGCGGAGGTGATAATATGCCGAATAAAGAAATCATCAGAAAAAAGATGCATGTTAAAAAGGACGATACGGTTATGGTTATTGCCGGTAAGGATGCCGGTAAAAAGGGCAAAGTTCTTTCTGTGGATACCAAAAACGGCCGTGTTTTTGTTGACAAGGTCAATGTGGTCAGCAAGCACGCCAAACCTACCAAAGCCAATCCGCAAGGCGGCATTGCCAAGCAGGAAGCGGCTATTGACAGCTCCAATGTTATGCTCTTTTGCTCTAAATGCAATAAACCCGTTAGAGTAAAACATCAAATTGCCGACAATGGCGTCAAATACAGAGCCTGCGCCAAATGCGGCGAAAGACTTGATAAATAATTGAGGGAAAGGAGGAGCTTAAATGGCAAGACTTAGGGATGCTTATATTAACGAGATCCGGCCTCAGCTGAAAGAGAAGTTTGCATATGATAATGTTATGCAAATTCCCAAGCTGGAAAAGGTCGTTATCAATATGGGTCTGGGCGAGGCTATTCAAAACCCCAAGGCTTTGGATGCCGCCGTTGCCGATCTGACCGCTATTACCGGTCAAAAACCGATTATCACCAAGGCCAAAAAATCCATTGCCGCTTTCAAGCTGCGCCAGGGTATGAATATTGGCTGCAAGGTTACCTTGCGCGGTGAAAGAATGTATGAGTTTGTAGATAAACTGATTTCCGCGTCAATTCCGCGGATCAGGGACTTTAAAGGCGTTTCCGCAAAAGCTTTTGACGGCCGCGGTAATTATACCCTGGGCTTAAAAGAGCAACTGATTTTCCCTGAAATCCAATACGACAAAATTGATAAACTACGCGGTATGGAGGTGGCTTTTGTCACATCCGCACAAACCGACGAAGAATGCAGGGAATTGTTGTTGCTGATGGGAATGCCCTTTGAGGATAAATAAAGGAGGAAATTCCGTGGCGAAAACTTCAATGATTGTTAAACAACAAAGAACTCCTAAATACCAGGTCAGAGGTTATCATCGTTGCAGCATTTGCGGCCGTCCCCACGCTTATATGCGTAAATTCGGTATCTGCCGTATTTGTTTCCGCGAATTGGCCTACAAAGGAGAAATCCCCGGCGTAACCAAATCCAGTTGGTAAACGACGGAGCTAAAAGGAGGTAGAAATATGGTTGTAACAGACCCTATCGCCGATTTCTTAACCAGAATCCGTAATGCCAACATGGTTTATATGGATAAGGTGGAAATTCCGGCCTCTAAGACCAAAATGGGCTTAGCAAAAATTATGAAAGAAGAAGGCTTTATAAAAGATGTGGAGTATGTGGAGGATGGCAAACAGGGCATCATCCGCGTTTATCTTAAATATGGCAACAGCAAAGAACGCGTTGTTACCGGATTAAAGAGAATCTCTCGTCCCGGTTTGCGTGTTTATGCCAGAAAAGACGAGCTGCCGAAGGTTTTGGGCGGACTCGGTATTGCCGTTATTTCTACATCAAGCGGCTTGATGACTGATAAAAATGCGCGGAAACAAGGTTTGGGCGGAGAAGTTCTCTGCTACATCTGGTAATCCGCTGATCCGTAAGGAGGTGTAACTATGTCTCGTATTGGTAAAATGCCCATAAATTTGCCCGCGGGTGTTTCGGCTGCCGTTGACGGTAATACCGTTGAGGTTAAGGGCCCTAAAGGTGCTCTTACAAGGGCGTTTTCTCCCGAAATTGCTATCGAGCTGAATGACGGTGTTTTAACCGTCAAGCGTCCTTCCGATGCCCCTAATCATCGGGCGTTGCATGGACTGACTCGTGCTTTATTAAATAATATGGTAGTCGGTGTTTCCGCCGGTTTTGAAAAAAGACTGGAACTGGTCGGCGTCGGTTATCGTGCCAGCATGAATGGCGCCAAGCTTGCATTGGCCGTTGGTAAATCGCATCCCGTTGAAATGGACCCCGGCACTGATTTGCAGATTGAAGTACCTGCGCCGAACAAAATTGTTATTCGCGGTATTGACAGAGAAAGAGTCGGCGCCTTTGCCGCCCAGGTCAGAATGGTCCGCCCGCCCGAACCTTATAAGGGTAAAGGTATTAAATATGCCGGTGAAAACATTAAACGCAAGGCCGGTAAGTCCGGTGCAAAATAAAGCCTTAAGAAGAAGGGATATAATCCTTCTTTAATATGAAAGGAAGACGCAAAATGTATAAAAGAATAGATCGCAAGGCTATCAGATCTAAAAAGCATTATCGTATTCGCCGGAATATTGCCGGCACGACCGAGTGCCCCCGCCTTTGCGTTTATCGTAGTTTAAAGCATATTTATGCACAAATTATTGATGACAGCCAAAATAAAACCTTAGCGGCGGCCTCCAGTTTGGATGTCTCTTTGAAGGATAGTTACGGCGGCAATAAGGAAACTGCGAAAAAGGTCGGCTTGCTCCTTGCGGAAAAAGCCAAGCAAGCGGGTATCTCTTGCGTCGTATTTGACAGAGGCGGCCTTATTTATCACGGCAGAATCGCGGCTTTGGCCGATGGTGCCAGAGAGGGTGGCCTGGACTTTTAGGCAAAGGAGGTTAAAAGATGACAAATATAGATCCCAACAGCGTTGAATTAGTTGAAAAGGTTGTGCATATCAACCGCGTTGCCAAGGTTGTTAAGGGCGGTCGCCGTTTCAGCTTTGCCGCTTTGGTAGTTGTCGGTAACGGTAACGGCCTGATCGGTATGGGTATCGGCAAAGCAGGTGAGGTTCCCGAGGCCATCAGAAAAGGCGTTGAGGACGCTAAAAAGAACCTTATTCAGATCCCTGTAGTCAATTCCACAATTCCTCATGAGGTTATCGGTCGTTTTGGCGCAGGCCGCGTTTTGCTTAAACCCGCTGCCGAAGGTACCGGCGTTATTGCCGGCGGCCCTGTTCGTGCCGTCTTGGAATCGGCCGGTATGAGAAATATCCTGACTAAATCGTTAGGCTCCAACAACCCTATCAATATGATCAGGGCTACGATGGAAGGACTTGCTTCTTTAAAAACAATTGAGGATGTTTCCCGCCTGCGCGGTAAAACTCCAGAAGAAATTTTAGGTTAGGGGGCAGAACAATGGCTAAAATTAAAATCACCTTAACCAAAAGCCCGATCGGTTACGATAAAAAACAACGCGCTACCGCTATTGCTTTGGGCTTAAAGAAAATGCATTCGGTGGCTATTCAAGAGAATACTCCCGATATTATGGGAAAAATCGCCAGTATCGCTCACTTGGTAACAGTTGAGCCCTACGAGGAGAAATAATTTTTAGGGAGGTGTATGCATGAAACTCAACGAGTTATCCCCCGCTCCCGGTTCTCGCAAGAAAGAAGTCAGAATCGGCAGAGGTATCGGCTCCGGTAGCGGCAAAACTGCCGGCCGCGGCCATAAAGGTCAAAACTCCCGTTCCGGCGGCGGCGTCCGTCCCGGATTTGAGGGCGGCCAGATGCCCCTGCATCGTCGTTTACCCAAACGGGGTTTCACCAACATCTTTAAGAAAAACATTGCCAATATCGACCTTGAAGCTTTAAATATTTTTGAGGACGGTACTGTTATCAACTATGAATTGTTGTTTGAACAGGGCTTTGTTTCTTATAAGAACGACGGCGCCAAGATTTTAGCTAATGGCGAAATCGCAAAGAAGCTCGTCGTGCAAATTCCTACCAGCAAGCAGGCTGCCGAAAAAATTGCTGCTGCCGGTGGTAAAGTAGAGGTGATCTAATGTTTTCGACTTTTATTTCGGCTTGGAAAGTGCCCGAAATTCGTAAGAAGATCGTCTTTACGGCTTTAATGTTATTGGTATTTAGAATCGGTGCGCATATTCCCATCCCCGGTGTTGATCGTGCTTTGATCGCCGAAATGCTTTCCAACAATATCTTCGGTTTTGTCGATATTGTATCCGGCGGTGCTTTTAAACAATTTTCGGTCTTTGCCATGGGTATTATCCCTTATATTAACGCATCGATTATTATGAACCTTTTGACTATGGTAGTCCCTTACTTTGAACGCCTCTCAAAACAGGGGCCGGAGGGCCGTAAAAAGATGATGCAAATTGTCCGTTACGCCACTATCGGACTTGGTTTTGCTCAGGCTATCGCGATGGCTTTCTTCCTGAGAAGCGCAATTGCACCGGGTACGAACCTGGTTTTTGCAATCTTTGTTATTGCGATAACGCTTACTGCCGGTACAGCATTTTTGATGTGGCTAGGTGAAATGATTACCGAAAAAGGTGTCGGCAACGGTATTTCTTTAATCATTTTTGCCGGTATCGTTTCAAAGCTGCCCGCTGCCATTACCAGTATGTACACTTATGTGACATCCGGTACGACCAGTATTCTCGTTATCCTCCTCTTTGTTGCTTTTGCGGTTCTGGTTATTGCCGGTATCGTTTTAATACAAGAGGGTCAAAGACGGATCCCCGTTCAATATTCCAAACGCGTTGTCGGCAGAAAAATGTATGGCGGTCAAACCACACATATTCCGATGAAAATCAATCAAGCCGGCGTTATTCCGATTATTTTTGCCATGGCTATTTTGATTTTTCCAGCGACTATTGCCGGATTTTTCCCGGCCAACGCTTTTGCAAATTTTGTTGCCAGGATTTTTAGCTTTCAGCATCCTGTTTATATGATTTGCTACGGCTTGTTGATTTTCTTCTTCACTTATTTTTACACGGCGGTTACATTCAACACAGCCGATGTATCAGACAACCTGAAGAAGTACGGCGGTTTCATCCCCGGTCTGCGTCCGGGTAAGCCTACTTCCGAATATCTGGATAAGGTCCTTTCTCGCGTTACCTTTGTCGGTGCGGCATTTTTGACTGTTATTGCCATTATGCCTTCTATCGCTATGGGTATCTCGGGCCTGAATCTCTATTTTGGCGGCACATCTTTGTTGATCGCCGTCGGTGTTGCCTTAGACACTATGAAACAGATTGAATCTCAGCTGTTAACGAGACACTATCAGGGCTTTATGAAATAAACGGAGGTAAAAAACAGATGAATATTATTTTACTCGGACCACCCGGAGCCGGTAAAGGCACACAGGCAGAGGTCTTAACGAAAAAATTGTTTGTTCCCCATATTTCCACCGGTGATATGTTTCGCGCCGCTATTTCCAATGGTACGGCCTTAGGCGTTGAGGCTAAAGCCTATATGGATAAGGGACAGCTTGTTCCCGATGCCATTACTGTTGGTATCATTCGTGACCGTATTGCCCAAAACGATTGCAAGGGCGGCTTTTTGCTGGACGGCTTTCCCCGTACAGTTGTGCAGGCAGAGGCCTTAGATGAGCTTTTAGAAAAATTGGGAATGAATATCGATGCGGTTTTAAACTTTTCGGTGCCGCTTGATAAGCTGATCGTTCGCTTGACCGGCAGAAGAATGTGTCGCGGCTGCGGTACTATTTATCATCAGCTTTATCATGCTCCGCAAAAAGAAGGCATTTGCGATAGCTGCGGCAGTGAACTTTATCAAAGAAGCGACGATAAAGAAGAGACCGTTAAAAACCGTTTGTCTGTTTACGAAGCGCAAACCGCACCCTTGATTGATTATTATGAGGCCAAGGGGCTTTTAAAGACAATCAACGGCGACCAGCCCATTAACGAAGTTATGAAGGCTTTGGGCGCGGCTTTGGGCCAGGAATGGTAAGTTATTAATGAAAAAAATCAGGCCGACCCGATTTGAGGCTTTGCCCCAGGCGGAAGCTTTTTGCACCTCTCAGGAGCGTTTCGCACTAGGGCAGTTGGTCCGTTCTAAAAGCGGCAAGGATCTGGGCAAATACTATTTGGTTATTGCCTTGGGTAAAGACCGTTTGCTTGTTTCGGACGGTCGAGCAAGGCCGCTTGGTCACCCCAAAGTAAAGAATCGCATTCATCTGCAAGCGCTTGGCAAGGTAGCGGCTGATCTTGCCGAACGCCCTTTAGTAAAGGGGTATTTGAACGCGACTGATGAGGAAATCAGGGCAGTGCTGAACAGGCACTTATCTGAATCGGATAATTTGTATAAGGAGGGCGAGAATAATGTCCAAACAAGACGGAATCGAAGTTGATGGAGTGGTCGTTGAGCCGCTGCCAAATGCAATGTTTATGGTTGAGCTGGCTAACGGACACCGGGTTTTGGCGCACATTTCCGGCAAAATCCGCACCAACTATATCCGCATTCTGCCCGGTGATAAGGTCACAGTTGAATTATCCGCCTATGACTTAAAGCGGGGCCGGATTATTTATCGCTACAAATAATAATGAATTGAGGTAGCATAAAGGAGGTACAATCATGAAAATAAGAGCTTCTGTGAAGCCCATTTGCGAAAAATGCAAAATCATCAAAAGACGCGGTAAGGTTATGGTGATTTGCACTAATACAAAGCATAAGCAAACACAAGGGTAAATCCCTATTTTGATGGAGGTGTAAACACTAATATGGCAAGAATTGCTGGCGTTGACCTGCCCAGAGAAAAAAGAGTGGAAGTTGGTTTAACTTATATTTACGGTATTGGTTTGGCCACATCACAAAAAATTCTCGCCGAGGCGGAAGTCAACCCTGATACAAGGATTAAAGATTTAACCGAAGATGAGGTTGGTCGGATCAGAGAAATACTGGAGCATACCTGCGTAGTTGAAGGTGACCTGCGCAGAGATATTGCCATGAACATTAAAAGACTGACCGAAATCGGCTGCTATCGCGGCATGCGCCATCGTCGCGGTTTGCCCGTTCGCGGCCAAAAAACCAAAACCAATGCCCGCACCAGAAAAGGTCCCAAGCGTTCCGTTTCCGGTAAGCGCAAGAAATAAGAAAGGAGGCTCATTAAATGGCTAGAAGACAAACTCGCAGAAGAAAAGAAAGAAAAAATGTAGAAGTGGGCGTAGCTCATATTCAGTCAACCTTTAATAACACTGTGATTACCATTACCGATAAGGCCGGCAATGCCATATCTTGGTCCTCCGCAGGTGCGCAGGGCTTTAAGGGTTCAAGAAAAAGCACTCCCTTTGCCGCCGGTATGGCCGCTGAGGCTGCTGCTAAAGAAGCAATGGAGCACGGTATGCGTTCGGTGGAGTGTTTGGTAAAAGGCCCCGGCTCCGGCAGAGAAGCGGCTATTCGTTCCATGCAGACCGCCGGTTTGGAAGTAAATATGATTAAAGATGTCACTCCCATCCCCCACAACGGGTGCAGACCGCCCAAAAGAAGAAGAGTTTAGGAGGTTACCTTAATGGCAAGATATACTGGTGCCGTGTGCCGCCTTTGCCGGCGCGAAGGCATGAAGCTTTATTTAAAGGGTGACCGCTGCTATTCCGAAAAATGCGCTCTTTCGCAAAAGGCTTATGCGCCCGGTCAGCACGGTCAAGGCAGAAAGAAAGTATCTGAATATGGTATTCAGTTGAGAGAAAAACAAAAGGTTAAAAGAATCTACGGCGTGCAGGAAAAGCAATTCCGCAGATACTTTGATAAAGCCGAACGCCAGCGCGGCGTTTGCGGCGAGAACCTTTTGCGTTTATTGGAGCTGCGCTTAGACAATGTCGTTTATCGTTTGGGTATGGCTTCTTCCCGCGTTGATGCTCGTCAGTTGGTTCGTCACGGTCATTTTACCGTCAACGGAAAAAAAGTTAATATTCCCTCTTATTCTGTTCGTACCGGAGAGGTTATCGCTTTTCGTGAGGCCAGCAAGGCTTCTCCGAAAATTGAAGGCATTATCGCTGCTATTTCCGGCAAGCAAACGCCTTCTTGGTTGGAATTGGATAAAGACGCAATGACAGGCAAGGTGGTTAATCTTCCCGCCAGAGAAGATATTGATCTGCCCATTGAAGAACACTTGATCGTTGAGTTGTGCTCCCGTTAATCCCGTCTTGTAAAGGAGGGTGAATTATGTTTGGAATTGAAAAGCCTAATATTCAGTGTGCTGAGATGACTGAGGATAAGTCCTACGGCGAATTCGTAATTGAGCCTTTGGAAAGAGGTTACGGAATGACATTGGGTAATGCCCTGCGCCGCGTTTTGCTTTCCTCTTTGCCCGGAGCGGCCGTAACAGCCGTAAAAATTGATGGCGTGCTCCATGAGTTTTCGGCCAAAAAGGGCGTTGTTGAGGATATTACGGACATTGTTCTCAATTTAAAAGGATTATCTGTAAAAATGTACTGTGACGAGGACCGCACACTTTATTTGAATGTTAAAGGCCCTAAGGTTGTAACTGCCGCCGATATTGTTTGTGATGCCGATGTGGAAATTATTAACACCAATCATTATTTGGCTACACTGGAGCCCGACGGTGAGCTGCAAATGGAAATAAGTGTTAAAAAGGGCCGTGGCTATGTTATTGCGGAGAAGAATAAGCAAGAGGGTCAACCGATCGGAGTTATTCCTATTGACTCGCTCTTTTCTCCTGTTACCAAGGTAAATCCTACCGTTAAAGATACCCGTGTTGGCCAGCAAACCGACTATGATAAGCTAATCTTGCAGGTTTGGACTGACGGAACCATTGCCCCTGATGAGGCAATCAGCTCAGCGGCTCGTATTTTATCTGAGTATTTGGGTTTGTTTATCGGCTTGACCGAAACGGTTGCTCAGGAAGTAACCTTGATAGAAAAAGAAGAAGGCAGACGCGATAAATTGATGGAAATGACGATCGAGGAACTTGATCTTTCCGTTCGTTCTTACAACTGCCTGAAGCGCGCGGGAATTCATACTACTGCCGAACTGGCTCTGCGCACTGAAGAAGAGATGATGAAGGTTCGTAATTTGGGCAGAAAATCCCTTGAGGAAGTTGTTACCAAATTGGCTGACATCGGCTTATCTTTAAAGAAAAGTGAAGACTGATTGATAAGGAGGATTAGCGATGGCTTATCGCAGATTAGGGGTTAAGAGCGCGCACCGCGGCATGATGTTGCGCAATGCCGCTACCGCCCTGCTGAAAAACGGTAAAATCGAAACCACCGAGCCGCGTGCCAAGGAATTGGCCAGCATTGTGGATAAGATGATTACTCTCGGTAAGAAAAACGACCTGGCTGCCCGTCGAGCTGCTTTGGCCTACCTCACCGAGGAAGATGTTGTTACCAAGCTCTTTAAAGAAATTGCGCCCAAATATGAAAACCGCCAAGGCGGTTATTCGCGTATTGTTCGTTTAGAGCAAAGACGCGGTGATGGCGCACAAATGGCTTTAGTTGAGTTAGTTTAATATTTTAGCTAAATAGCCGAGGCCAAATTTTGGCCTCGGCTTCGGCGTTAAAATTATGCAAGAAAAGCCAGATTAAGTGGGTACAGTTAAAAAATATCGCGCCATTGTCTTATCATAAGTTGGGCTTTTAGCTTCGGTTTTTTAAAAAAAAGAAGGTGAATGCTTGTGATAAAAGTAGAAAATATTTCTCATCAATATGCCGACAGCGATCGTAAAGCCTTGTCTGAGTTATCTTTAGACATTGAAAAAGGACGCTTTTTAGCGGTGATCGGGCCGAACGGTTCGGGCAAGTCAACCTTTATCCGTCATTTAAACGGTTTATTTTTGCCTTGCGAGGGGCGGGTTACGGTTGACGGTTTGGATACTTTAGATGAGAATAATTTGCGCGCTATTCGTGAAAAGGTGGCTTTTGTTTTTCAAAATCCGGATAATCAGATTGTTGCCTCTTCCGTTGAAGAGGATATTGCTTTTGGCCCCGAAAATCTTGGTTTGGCTCCTCAAGAAATCGACCGTCGTGTGGAGGACGCTTTAGCGGCCTGTAATTTAACAGCTTTAAGGGATAAGCCGCCTTATTTGCTTTCGGGCGGCGAAAAACAGCGTTTGGCTATTGCCGGCGCCTGTGCTATGGATTTTGATTATTTGGTTTTAGATGAACCTACCTCAATGCTTGACCCTCTGCTGCGGCAGCAGGTAATAGATTTAATTTGCAAATTACACAAAACACGCCAATGCGCGATCGTTTTTGTTACCAATATTATGGAAGAAGCTTTGTTGGCAGATGATGTTTTGGTTTTGCGAGATGGACGGTTTTTTGCCTACGGCCCGCCTCAAGAGGTTTTTGCCGATCGTTTGATGTTGGAGGAAATCGGTTTGGGTTTGCCGCAGATCAGTTATTTAGCGGCTCTTTTGGGTGAAGCCGGTTATCCTGCGTTACGCGGCGCCGTTTCTGTTGATGAATTGGTAGAAAAGACCTTGGAGGTACGGCCATGCAAATAGAAATAAAAGCTGTTGGCTATACCTATCAATCACCGACATTATCTTCTATTGCCTTAGAGAATATAGATTTTTCTGTAGAAAAAGGCGATTTCGTGGCGATAGTCGGCCCCTCCGGCTCGGGCAAAAGCACGCTTGCTATGCTGTTGGCCGGTTTATATACTCCGACCGTAGGCGAGGTACTGTTAAACGGTGAGCCGGCAAAAAAGAATTCGGTTTTTTCCGGTGTGGGAATCGTGTTTCAATATCCCGAACAGCAGTTATTTGGCGAAACGGTTTTTGAAGAAATAGCTTTTTCCGCCAAAAACCGAGGTATAAGCGGGCAAGAGCTGGAAGAAGCCGTTTTTGATGCCTTAGGTGTCGTAGGCCTGCCGCTTGATTTTGCCCAGCGTTCGCCTTTTGGCCTTTCGGGCGGCGAAAAAAGGCGTGTGGCGATTGCTTCTATTCTTTCGGGCAGCAGCGAAGCCTTGATTTTTGACGAGCCGACCGCCGGTGTGGATTTATGCGGTCAGCGTTGGCTGCGCGAATTGGCCAATAAAGAAAACTCTTTTGGAAAAACAATTTTTTGGGTTTCTCATAATATGGAAGAGGTTGCCCAACTGGCAAACAGAGTTATAGTATTAAATAATGGCAAAATTGTTTTTAACGGCACGCCGCAAAAGCTTTTTAACGACGGCGAAAAAGTTGCCGCTTGCGGCTTGGCCTTGACTAAGGGTGCGGAATTTTTACAAAAACTAAAAAAGCGTGGCGCCAATATTGCTGCTTCCGCTGTGACCTTAGAAGGGGCGGCCATAGAAACAGCTGCCTGGTTAAGGGGTGATGGTCATGCTTAAAGAGAACTTTTTGCTTGGTCAGTATTATCCCGGCAGCTCTCCTGCCCATCGTTTGGATTCCCGCAGCAAGCTGATTATTTCTCTT
>JAQVWQ010000110.1 GCA_028709615.1 Clostridia bacterium
CGCGCTTATTATGCAACAGGAGATGTGCGAACACCGGTTTGGATGGGGCTCATTTCCATTGTAATAAATGTAATTTTCAGTTTTATTTTATTAGGACCGCTTGCGCACGGAGGCTTGGCTCTTGCTAATTCTTTAGCTGCAATAGCCAATACAATTTTACTTTTTTTCTTTTTACAGCGAAAATTCCCGGATTTGGGCGGACAAAGATTTTTTACCGGCTGCGCTAAAATGCTAACGGCCTCAATAGTTATGGGTGCGGTTGTTTGGGGTCTTTATAAAATATTACTCGGTTTTGTTCCGGCGGGAACTTTTGGGCTGACATTAAATGTCTTTATTACGATAATAGTCGGCGCAATGGTTTATTTGCTTTTGTGTGCAGTATTAAAGATAGAAGAATTTGTCCTTTTGATGTCTTTTTTTCAAAGAAAATTAAAAAAGCTTGACAAAAGCACAAATAATTGAGAAAATAAATAGTAATCCTGTCTATATATTACAGGGAAGGAGAATCAATAATGCTGTGGCTTGCTATACCGGCTGCTTTAATAGTTACTTTACTGCTGACGCCAATTACAATTAAGCTGGCTTATAAATTGGGAGCAGTGGATATTCCCAACGAACGCAAAGTGCACCAGGGAGCTAAGCCTCGTATCGGGGGCTTGGCAATTTATTGCGGCTTTGTGGCCGGAGCTTTATTGCTGGGTCAATATTCATGGCAGGTAGCCGGGTTATTAATCGGTGCCTCCTTGGTTATGTTAGGCGGCTTTTATGATGATTTAAAGGGTATTTCACCCAAAGGAAAATTGTTTATTCAATTTATTGCGGCCCTGATTTTAATTAAATGCGGTTATTGCTTTGAGTTTATCACCAATCCCTTTACGGGCGGTGTTATTTCTTTGGGCTTTTTAGCTGTACCCCTGACTTTGATTTGGCTGATCGGCATCTCCAATGCCATTAATTTGGTGGACGGGCTGGACGGTTTGTCTGCCGGTATCAGCGCGATTGCCGCCGTCACAATGTCTGTGGTCTGTTATTCTCAAGGCAATTTTTTAGCTTCGGGTTTAGCAGCAGTTTTAGCTGCGGCCGCTTTTGGCTTTTTGCGGTATAATTTTTTCCCGTCCAAAACCTTTATGGGCGATTGCGGTTCTTTGTTTTTAGGCTTTTGTTTGGGCGCAATTGCAGTTTTAGGGCTCTCAAAAGGGGCAACAATGGTTTCCATTTTTATTCCGTTAATTATCCTCGGTATTCCGATATTTGATACAATGTTTGCCATAATTCGCCGTCTTTTTCAACATAAACCTATTTTTGAGGCAGATAAGGGACATTTACACCATTGCTTGCTTGGTTTGGGGCTTTCTCATGCGCATGTGGTTTTGGTTATTTATGCAATCAGCTTTTTAATGGGCTTATGTGCTGTTTTAATGGCTGTTTTAACTACACCGCAGGCAATTGTTTTACTGATTATAATTACTGTATGCACCTTTGTCGGCGCCGATGCTTTGGGCGTTTTGCGCGGCAGGGGAATCCTGCAAGCAAAAAAACAACAACATTCAAATAAAGGAGTGTAGGTTATATGTCAAAAAGAGGCGTTATCGTTTTGGTAATAGCTATGGTTGTTTGTACTGTGGGTGGTTTTTTCTTGGGTAATACAGCCCAATCATTAATTAATGCCCCCGGTTCTAAAGCCGACCCGATGGTTGCTCAAAGCTATGTCGATACTTTGGTGGGCGAGCGTACCGCTGCCTTGCAAACTCAAATCGAAGAACTCGAATCTCAAATTGCCGCCCTTCAAGGCGGTACTGCTCCTTCGACCCCTTCTTCTGATACCGGCAGCTCTACCGAGCCTTCCGCGCCTGTAAGCTCTTCTGCCTCTTATACAAAGGTAGAGATAACAGGTAACAGTGTTAATATCCGTAAAACGGCTTCGACCTCATCAGATATTGTTGCTACCGCGGCAAAAGGCGACATTTTAACTTATGTTGCGACAGAAAACGATTGGTATAAAATAAAAACAGCAAACGGTACGATCGGTTATGTAGCCGCTTATTTAGCTAAATTAAAATAAGGTATAAAAGATGAAAAACAACACACAGGCCGCTTTAGCCCCTTTTTGGCAAAAGCGGCTTTTGTCAATTATCGAAAAAATTGAACTAACCAAAAAGACGGATATCGTAACTATAAAAGCTCTATATTCCTTGCTGTACAGCGGTGATTTTGCTTTAACCTTTCGTTCTTTAATCTGTTTTTATCGTTTGCGGGCGCAAGCGGGCTTGCCTTATTTATGCGCGTTTTTTAATGATTGTTCGCAGCTTGTACCGTTTCGTTTAATGGCGTTGGAGGCCCTTTGCCGGCTTAATAATCAAGATATGGCTATTAAGCTTGCCGTTTTAAAGCACGGCAATCACCCGTTATTGGAGCGGGGCTTGATTGTGGCCTTAGGCATGCAAGGAAGGGCTGCCTTGCCCTATTTGGCCGAATTTGCCGCCTCGGCCCCTTTATATATGCGTGACAGTGTATTGACCGAGGCTCTTGTTATGGCGGCAGGATCGAGTGCGGCTTTGGCGGCAGCCGCGGCAGAGCATCAAGGCTTGCGGCGATATTTGCGTTATCGGCTTTTGCCGGAGGACGAAGATGGGCGACACTTTAGCATTATGCCCGCTCCTGATTATTTGCTGCAGATTTTTTTAGAAAACGGTTTAACAAAACAAGAATATAAAGCCTTGTTGCATCGCTTTGAGAAAAATGAGTAAAAACTTAAATTCTTCGTCCGCTTCCGTCTTTTTTAGACGGGAGCTTTTGATATAATAGGCTCAAAAGACATAGTCTGCGAGGCGAAGAATAATGTACAAAACCTGCCCGAATTGCAATTATACCTCTTATGTTGCTTCAGGTGGCCAGATTTCTGCTTGTCCCCATTGCGGTTGGGATTTAACCTTTACGACTGCTTCATACAGTAGGCCTGCTGAAGAAAATAAAGAAATGCTCGGGGCTTTTTCTCAGCGGCTTTCGTGGCAATGGCCTGTGCGAAATAAGCTGCCTTAAGAAGGTTTTATACTTATAAGCAAGAATTATTAAGGCAAAGGAAGTGTGCTTAAATGAGTCAGCACAAAGTATTTGCCAACAGAGTACGCCAGTTTGTTTGGCCGCAAAGCCGTTGTCCGGTTTGCGGCAGCTTGCATAACGGTTGCGGTCTTTGCGATCAGTGCCATGAGCTTTTAACCAAACAAAATCTTTGCCTTCATTGTCCAACAATTATCCCTCAGGGAACGGTTCTTTGCCGTGAATGTGCTTTAGGTATCAAAAACCCCTTTTTACAGGGGGTTTCCGGTTATGTTTATGAAGGGCGTTTGCGCAACAATATTTTAAATTTTAAATATCATAATAAATCTGAATTGCACCGCCCGTTGGCTTTGCTGTTGCGTGAACTGGTGGAGCAGCGCTTGCCGTATCAGCAGTTTGATTTGGTGCTGGCTGTTCCTGTCTCTAAGCAGACTATGGAAAGGCGCGGCTATAACCATATGCAGCTGGTTGCCGACATCTTAGCTGCGGAGTTAAAACTGAGCACTTCTCCTATTGCTTTGCGGCGCGTGAGATATACCCGCAAGCTTAATAAGCTTAACCGATCAGAGCGCGAAAAAGAACTGGTCGGTGCTTTTAATGCTGATTCAAAGCGGGTTTTCGGCAAAAATATCCTGCTGATTGACGATATTTTTACTACCGGGGCCACGGCACGAGCTTGTACCGAGGCATTGTTAGCTGCGGGCTCAAAGTCCGTTTATTTGGCTACAATAGCTTCGGCGGTGCTTCAGTCAAATGAAAAATATCGAAAACAGATAGATAAAACCAGGGCCTGTTCAGATAGCTTAAAGCTGTGAAATTCGGTAAAGAAACATAATTCAAACACAAAATCGGCAGGAAATAGCTATATAATATGGAATATTATAGATAGCGGAATAGCCGAATTTTGCGTTTCTTCTACTCAAAAAAAGGAGCTGATAGTATGATTGTTAATATTAA
>JAQVWQ010000111.1 GCA_028709615.1 Clostridia bacterium
TACCGGTTCCCTGCGGGCAACCGCCCTGAATCATAAAGCCCTTGATAACGCGATGAAAAATCAATCCGTCATAAAACCCCTTATCGGCCAAATTAAGAAAATTTGCCACTGTGTTGGGAGCCTTATCGGGATAAAGCTCCAGTTTGATCTCCTTGCCGTTTTCCAGCTCAATAATAACCATATGCTTCCTCCTTTAAGATATTATTAAAAAAAGCGTGCTAATCGAGTTAATTGTGGCATGAGCCGTAATGCTGACCCACAGGCTTTCGCTTTTATAAAAGATATAGGCCAGAGCAAGACCCGTAGCTACCAGCGGTAAAAATGCATATAAGGATAAATGCAGGGCGGCAAAAATTAAGCCGGAAAAGATAATGGCCGCTCCCGCCCCAAATTTGTTGTTTAATGCCTTAAATAACAGTCCGCGAAAGAAAATTTCTTCGCCGATGGGAGCTAAAACTATTACACAAAAGCACAGGCCGATAATAGCCGGCAGGCGGTTTTCGTTCATAATCAGCTGTGAAATATCCTGCATATAGATTTCGCCCTCAAAAATCAGGCTATTGATAAAGGAAACAGCTATCATAAACAAATAGGTAACAAAACCCAAGCCTACGCCCTTAATTAAGATCTCGTCTAATGGCAGGCGTTTAAAACCCAGCCGCCGCCAGACATTTTGCCTGCCCCGCCCCGAAACAATCAGCCAGGCGGCCAAGGCAAATAAGCCGTACTGCACCACAGAAGCAATTAAAACCTGCAAAGAGGTATCCGTGCTCAATACAGCCGCCAAACCGGCCAAGTAGCTGCTCATAAACTCACACACCACCAGTGCCAAGATCACCTGCCAAATCGGCCAGAGAGGCTTATTTTCTTTTAATAATTCTTCTTCGCCCAAAACGCTGCTCCTTTCAGAGTTTATTTTGCGGCTTGTAAATATTCACGCGCGGCCTGATAGCCCAGCTCATATGCTTTGATATTGCCGTCAACAAAAGTCTTTTTAAAACCGATGGCAATCGAGCGCTCGGCGGCGTCGGAGCTGACCAGTTTCATTAAGCCGTTTAATACGCCCACTGCCACAATATTGGTCGATAAAATATTGCCCAAATCCTCATAGGCCATTTTAATCATCGGAAAACGGTAAACAGTCACGCCCTCGGGAAGTGCAGGCCCGTTTTCTAAAGAGCTGTCTAAAATCAAAGTCGAGCCTGGCGGCATATCCTTAGTAAAGGTTTGCCAGGCGCCGATGGAAAGGCACAAAACAATATTGGGTGAAGATACCAGCGGAAACAAAATTCGTTCGTTAGAAATATTCACCTCGGCCTTAGTTGCGCCGCCGCGGCTTTCGGGCCCGTAAACCTGGGTTTGCGTAGCGTTTTTGCCGTCGATAATCGCGGCCTCGGCTAAGACCATAGCACCTTTAATAATACCCTGTCCGCCTGTGCCTCCTAAGCGAATACTATACTTTTCAGCCATTTTTGCCCACCTCCAGCTTTTCAACCATCGCCATATAAGCCTCGTTATACTCAACAGCCGCGGATTGATGCAAAACGCCCGTCACGATTTTGCCCGCTATTTCCTCAGCGGTCATTTTATCGGCGCGTTCTTTGGCAATCGTCACATCTTTAATATAGTTCATTAAGTCCATCGGCTTGGGCATTTTGTTACGGCGGCCGTAAGAAATCGGACAGGTTGAAAGGACTTCAATCACCGAAAAGCCCTTATGCTCGTGAGCCTCGATAATCAGTTTTTCCAGCTGCTTAGTATGGTAAACATCACCTCTGGCCACAAAAGTCGCGCCGGCACCGATTGCCAAAGAGCAAATATCAAAGTTGCGGTCAACACTGCCGTAAGGCGCGGTAGAGGCTTTAGAACCAAAGGGCGTTAAGGGCGAAAACTGGCCGCCCGTCATGCCGTAAATATAGTTATTGATAATGATCGCCGTCATATCCATATTGCGGCGGCAGGCATGGATAAAGTGATTGCCGCCGATGGCGGCGCAGTCGCCGTCGCCCATAAAGACAAAAACAGCAAATTCGGGACGCGTCATTTTTACCCCCGTAGCAAAGGGCAAGGCTCGGCCGTGGGCTGTATGCAGGGTGTTAAGATCCAAATAGCCCGTAATGCGAGAGGAGCAGCCGATACCGGAAACACCGACGGTCTTGTCCTTATCCAAGCCCAGCTTATCGTAAGCGCGGGCAAATGCGCTCATAACTATACCGTTGCCGCAGCCTGCGCACCAAATATGGGGCAGGTTATCGCGAAAGATTTTTTGATAGACCTCGCGCATTATTTTAACACCTCCCTGACCAATTCTTCAATTTCTGAAGGGAAAATCATTGTGCCATCTACCTTGGGCAGGCTGACAACAGGCACATCGTCGGGGGCGCAGCGTTCAATCTCGCGGGCATACTGACCTAAATTCATTTCGGGGATAATAACGGCTTTTTTACCGCAGCAAGCATCGCCGATCAAGGCCTCGTTAAGCGGCCAGATAGTCTGCGGGCGCAGCAAGCCGACATTAATACCCTCCCTGCGCAGGTTATTCATCGCTTCCTCCGCCGAACGGGAAATACTGCCGTAAGCGATCAGCAAAACCTCACAGTCCTCGACATTATAGCCGTTGCAGCGGAAAATCTCTTCGCTGTTATCCTCAATTTTAGCGTTAATGCGGTTGATAAAGCTCTCGACAATCTCGGGCTTGGAGGAATAAAAGCCCTGTTCATTATGGGTCAAGCCTGTAACATGATAACGAGAGCCCTCACCGAAATCAGGCAGAGCGGGTATTAATTCCTGCGTATTTTTGTAAGGTACAAACTCTTGCCCCGCTTGCGGTTTTTGGCGGTTGATAATCGGCGGCATCATATCGGGCGTAATTAAAAAACGCTCCTTTAAGTGGCCGATAATCTCGTCCAACAGCAAGATAACAGGGGTTCTGTATTTTTCCGCAAAATTAAAGGCGTCAATGGTCATTAAATAAGTTTCTTCAACAGAGGCCGGCGCCAAAGCGATTATTGAATGGTCGCCATGGGTACCCCAGCGCGCCTGCTGAATATCCCCTTGAGATGATAAGGTCGGCAGCCCCGTAGAAGGGCCCGCGCGCATTACATCAACAATCACAATCGGCACCTCGGTCATGGCCGCGTAACCGATCAGCTCCTGCATTAAAGAAAAACCGGGGCCCGATGTGGCGGTAAAAGCCTTGGCTCCCGCACAAGAGGCGCCGATAATCGCGCCGATTGAGGCAATTTCGTCCTCCATTTGAATAAACTTGCCGTCCTTTTTAGGATAAAGAGCCGACATCTGCTCGGCAATTTCTGTTGAAGGCGTAATCGGATAACCTGCATAAAATGTCGCTCCGGCGGCAATTGCGCCTAAAGCGCAGGCTTCATTACCTTGAACTAAACGAGCTTCTACCATTATTTTTCCCTCACTTCTATACAAAAATCGGGGCAATGCTCCTCGCAAATCAAACAACCGATACAGTTATCGGCATTTACAACCTCTGCTTTACCGGTTTTATCTCTGCCAAAAACTTTTTTTGGGCATAGCTCCACACAAATTTCGCAAGACTTGCAGAGCGCTTTATTCAGCAAGACTTGATATTTTGCCATTTAAAAACCTCCCTTGGTATTTGCTTAGTATATACTATAATATTAAAAGTATATCACAATACACGAAAATTGTCACGAAAAAATAGCAGGATTTTTTTATGTATAAGCCTTTTAATAATATATAAAATATGATAGAATAATTATGTTAAAACTATTTTTGGAGGTTAGTTATGACTGCAATTTTTCGTCTTTATGTAGAAAAAAAAGCGCCCTATGCCATAGAGGCAAAAGGATTGCTTAACGATATTCAAGATAACCTGCGCCCGCGGGATTTACAAAACCTGCGTGTCTTTTGCCGCTATGATATTGAGGGAGTCAGCCGCCTTTCAGTTAAAAACGCTCTTTACACCGTTTTTGCCGAGCCTGCCTTGGACCTTGTTTATTGGGACGAGCTGCCTCCGCTTGA
>JAQVWQ010000112.1 GCA_028709615.1 Clostridia bacterium
CAAGGCCAATAGCCGCCTGTGGCATCGTAAGAATTAGCAGCCAGCCACGGGCCGATCAAGGCACCTAAGCCGTAGCCCATAAACATTAAACCGTAATTGCTGTTGTAATGCTCGCCGCCGAATAAAAGTAAAACAGTCGGCGCTATTACTACCAAAATTGAACCGAAGGAGATACCGCATAAAAATATGCTTAGTAAAAAAAGTGATGAATTAGAGGCAACGGTCAGCATGAGCATTGCAATCAGGTTGATCAACAAAACCAAGGCCAGCGAGCGCCGGCTTTTGAGCTTATCATATATTAAACCGAAAAGCACTCTTCCCGTTAAGCTGCCACAGGTTAAGACACTGACGCAAAAGGCTCCGAACATCGCCGTTTGGCCCAGTTGGCGTTGGGCGATCGGCGAAACGGCTGATACCAGCATTGTACCGGTTGCCGTAGGGGCAATAAATATTATAAAGAGCAGCCAAAAAATCGGTGTTTTAAGCATTTGCAAAGGGGTAAAGCTGTTTGTTTTAATTTCTGTGGTTATTTCCGACCTTTCTTGCAGGTTTTTAGGCCGCCAATTTAGCGGACAGGAGGTAATCATCCAGAGTGTGGAGCTTAAAAAGATAAAAAATATGATACCCAAAAGGTGCAGCGTGTTTTGCGGCCCGATTTTTTCGATAAAATCGGCTACAAAAGGCGCAAAGACAATAGGCCCGACGGTGGCGCCCGTCATTGCTAAGCCGGAGATGATACCGGTTTTATCAGGGAACCACTTAAGAGTTGTCGGCAGGCAGGCTGCGTACATAATGCCGCCGCCGATACCTATACCCAAGCCAAAGGTTAAATACAGCTGCGGCAGATTATCGGCAAAGCCCGCTAAAAACCAACCGCTGACATAAAAAAGCATAGCGCAATAAAGCGTTTTTCGCGGGCCGAAACGCTCTGTTAAAATGCCGCCGAAAAACCCGACGGCACAATATGTAACCATATAAATTGTATAGGCGGCGGAAAACTGTTCGTTGGTCCAGTTGCAGTCCGTCATCAAGGGGATTGCAAACAGACTGAACAGGTTCATTGATGAGGTACAAAGGCTTTGCAGCCAGTAACCTGCAAAACAGCGCCAGCGCGTGTATTTTGTGATAGTCATTGCCATATTATAGCACAATACTCAGGGTTTTTAAAGCAAATAATTTTCATTTTAAGCAGACTGTTTTTACTTTTATTTTAGTTTGTTGTGTTGGCGGTTACTTGTAAAAAATATCAGATTTTATTAACAGTGGCGGCTAAAACATTAAAAAAAATAAACGGCCGCCCCAAAATGGGTACCGTTTATTTTGGTGACGCGTATGGGATTCGAACCCATGAATGCCAGCGTGAGAGGCTGGTGAGTTAAGCCGCTTCTCCAACGCGCCCTTTGGCTTGCCTATCTATTATGCCAAAAGATCAACGGCAAGTCAAGAATTTTTTTATTTTTATTTATTAATTTTTAATAAAACGCGCTTACGAACGCGTTCGTTACCTAAAATTTGGCAGATTTCCCAAAGGTCGGGCGAATTGAGTCTGCCGGTAATCGCGCGGCGTATGGTGTTGCTGACATCAACAATGCTGCCCCGATAAGCTTCGGGGTTTTTCTTATAGAGCTTTGGTTGAGGAGCGTAGCCCAGCTCTTCGGTCAGAACGCGGATTTTGGCAAACCATTGCTCTTGGCTGTCTTTTATATCAAAATCCTGCAGGTAGCGTTGAAGAATTTCTTTTTCTGTCGTTTCATTAACATTTTGGGGAAGCTCGTCTTCGATTTGGAAAAGCTCATCATAATAAAAAGAGAAAAACTCGGCTGCCTGGCGGTGGCAGTAAATATCTTTGCGGGGTCTGTCGCCGCTGCGGCCAATGGAAATGGCTTTGATTGCGTATGCGGGGTTGGCGTTTAATACGGCGGCAAAGGGTTTGTTGTAGGTTTGCGCCCAGCTCACAAGCTCGTCATAAATTTGTTCGGCGGGCATTTTTATTAATATTTCTTTGCTGATGTCATTGAGCTTAACAATATCAAAAAGTGCGCCCGAGGTACTCATTTTTTCTAAAGAAAAGGGGAAGCTGTCAAGGTCCTTTTGTGGATTGGCCAGATGCCATTCCTCATAATTTGAGTTAAGCACCGTCAGCAAATACTCCCAAACAACTGCGGGCAAATAACCTTCGGCACGATAATAATCCAAAGCCAATTCGGGGTCTTGGCGTTTAGAGAGCTTGCGGCGGCTTTCGCCGTCTTGCTTCATCAGCTGGGCCGTATGGCAATAAACGGGCCTTTCCCAGCCTAAAGCATCAAAGGTTTCGATATGCATCGGCAAAGAGGCCAGCCATTCTTCTCCGCGTACCACATGGGTAGTGCGCATCAAGTGGTCGTCCACCACATGAGCAAAATGATAGGTGGGGATACCGTCGGATTTTAGTAAAATAAAGTCTTGATAGTTTTGCTGAACACTGAGGTTGCCGCGGATACCGTCAAAGACCGTTTCGCTGTTTTTGGCATTGCCCGCCGAACGAAAACGCAAAACAAAGCTTTTATTCTCGGTTAAATACGCTTCAATTTGTTCTAAGCTTAAATTGCGGCAGGTGGCCCATTTTCCGTAATAGCCAAAATCAAGCTTTTGTTTTTGCTGTGTTTCCCTCATTTGGTTAAGGCTTTCTTCCGAGCAAAAGCAAGGGTAGGCCAGTCCCTTTTGCACCAAATGCTTGGCTATTGCCTGATAAATATTTTTACGCTGACGCTGACGGTATGGCTGGTAATTGCCGTTATCTCCGCTGCCGGTCGCGCCCTCGTCAAATTCAATACCGAAAAATTGCATAGAAGAAAGAATTGTGTCAACGGCTCCCGGCACCTCGCGTTTGGCGTCTGTGTCCTCAATTCTTAAAAAGAATACACCTGCGGATTGGTGTGCCAGGCGTTCGCCGATGATGGCGTTATAAAGGTTGCCTAAATGAATAAAGCCCGTAGGCGAGGGGCCGATACGCGTAACCATTGCGCCCTTAGGCAGTTGGCGTTGAGGATATAAAAGCTCGCAGTCTGCGGGCGTTAGTTTAATGTCGGGAAACAAAAGCTCTGCTAAACGGTGGTAATCCATATATTATTCCTCCTAAAAATCAACTTTTAATATTATAGCAGGCATTGCTTAAATTGTAAAGGCTTTGACAAATTGTTGTATCAGATGTATAATATTATTAATTCAATACGCGGGGAGCTTGCGTAGGCAGGCTGAGAGTAGGCGCGTTTCGCCTTGACCCTTAACCTGATGTGGGTAATGCCGCCGTAGGGAATGTTTTTTTAACCTCCGCAGCAGTCGGAGGAATTTTTTTTAGGAGGAAAATCAATGTTAATCAGCAAATTAAAAGAAAATGCACCTTTGGTTCATTGTATTACCAATTATGTAACAGTTACTGACTGTGCTAACGGGCTTTTGGCTGTGGGCGCCTCGCCGATTATGGCAGATGAAATCTCCGAGGCAGCGGATATTGTCAAGATTTGTAACGCTCTTTTACTGAATATCGGCACAGCCAATGAGCGGACGGCTGCCTCTATGCTGGCTGCGGGGCAGGCCGCCAATCAAAAGGGTATTCCCGTTTTGCTGGACCCCGTTGGCGTGGGTGCTTCGGCCTTTCGTCGTCGCTTAGTCGATAGAATTATGAAAGAGGTCAACCTAACTGCTATACGCGGTAATGCTTCTGAGATCCGCGTGTTGGCGCAGGGGCAATGCGGCGTTAGCCGCGGTGTAGATGTCGGACTCGATGATATTATTACTCCTCAAAATATGGAGCAGACAGCCGATAACCTTTGTAAGTTTAGCAGGCAGACAGGGGCGGCAGTTTCGCTGTCGGGAGCAATTGATATAATTGCGGACGGGCAGTCGGCCGTTGCTTTGTTTAACGGCCATGAGCAAATGACGCATCTGACGGGCTGCGGCTGTGTGCTATCGGCCATTTCCGCAGCGTTTTTAGCTGTTGCTC
>JAQVWQ010000025.1 GCA_028709615.1 Clostridia bacterium
CTCACAGGCATCAATCGCGCTGCAAACAGCTGCTGTTTGATTGCTTTCACCGATAAAGGCCAAGGTTAAGTGCAGATTTTCGGGGTCTGTAAAAATGCCGGACAATGTTTGTCCGCGCAATTTTTTTATTGTCTCCAACAAAACATTCTTAATTTCTTCAGTAAAACAGATAGCTACAAACAAACGCATTACAATACATCTTCCTTTATTAATATAATTTAGGTAATAAGCTAGCAGGTGCGAAATTGAACCTCGTTTACAGCTCGGCTAAAAACCTCCTTGTGGTTGGCAAGACCCAGCCATTGCTCGTGAACGGCTGGGGGTAAAATAACCGGCATGCGGTCGTGTATAAAAGCAATGCCCGGCCAGGCAGGGCGGGTCAAAATGACAAATACAGGTTCTCCTGTTTCGTTGTTATGCTTATATAGACCTGCTAAAAACAGCGTTTTGCTGTCGGGCAGACAAATAGCCTGTTTAATTTTTTTGTTTTCTTGTTTTTGCCACTCAAAATAATTGCTGGCCGCAATCAGGCAGCGGCTTTGGGCAAGAGCCTGACGAAAAGCAGGTTTATCCGCAGCCGTTTCACTACGGGCGTTAATAATCAATCCCCTGCCGTCAAAACGGGGGAAGCCCCAGCGCATTACGCAGACCTGTTTTTGTGCCGTTATTGCGGCTAGGCAATCGGCAGGGAAAATTTCTCCGCGTTTAAGTGTAGAGCCATTTTTTGCTTGGGCAATAATAGCCTCTAATTCGGGGTCGTCCGGAGCAATATAAAATCTTCCGCACATTTTAGCTTACGACCTTTCCCAATACTCTAAATTCATCATATTCTTCTACGATAATCGGTTTATATTTACTGTTGACGGAAACCAGACGAGTATCGCGTTCACCGGCCAGCTGTTTGCAATAAGCGTTGCCGTTTAAAATAAAAATACCGTATTCGCCGCGCTCCAGCGTTTGCTGTTGCTTAACATAAACAATTTGTTTATCAACAAAACGGGGGGTCATGCTGTCTCCGCTGATCCTTACGGCAAAAGTAGCCGATAAGGGGACGGTTTCATCGACCTCAAGCAGTTCATAGTTTTCGCTGTCTAAAAATTGACCTGTACCGGCAGAAACGGGCAGATCATAAAGAGGCAGGGTGCGTATCGGCAAGCGCAGCTGCTCAAAAATATGAGAGTCGTTAAATTCCCTGTCACGCTCTAGCAGTCTGGCGTATTCTTTTAATCTTTTTTTACCCAGAGCGTTTAAGTTTTCGTAAAGCCTCGCTTTTCCGCAGAACTCGTTTAGCACATCTCTTATTTGGTATAGCTCGCAAAGCAACAGAAATTCTTCGGCATTAGGCAAGGTGTCGCCCCGCTCCCATTTGGATACGGCTTGTTGCGTCAGCGCAATGCCGCGTTGTTTAAGATATTCTGCCACCTGTTTTTGCGACAGACCGGCCTTTTTTCTCAGCTTGGCAAGAGTGCTTGAGATTTGCATAAAATACCACCTCTTTTATAGTATAGCATATATATAGCGGGCGGGCAAGAGAATTTATACAAAAATACAATAAATGGTAGTAAAAATACACTTGAAAACACCTAAAAAGAGTATTATAATATAAGCACAGCAAAATTGGCGGTAGGGGATAATAATGCAAAGGACGATTTTACATATAGATATCAACGGTTGCTATGCCAGTATTGAATGTTTGCATAATCCGATTATTCGTAATAAACCGGTTGCTGTGGGCGGTGATGTCAAGGCGCGGCACGGCATAATTTTGGCTAAAAACGAATATGCCAAAAAATTCGGCATTAAAACAGGCGAGGCTTTATGGCAGGCTAAGCAAAAATGTCCGCAACTGGTAATCGTACCTCCCAACTATGATTTGTATCTTCGTTTTTCGCGTTTAACGCGTCAAATTTACGAAAAATATACAGACCGTATCGAGCCTTTTGGTTTAGATGAGGCTTGGTTGGATGTCAGCGGCAGTCAATGTGATCTTGCAGACGGCGAAAAGCTGGCCGATGAGATCAGACGGCGAATTAAATTTGAGTTGGGTATTACCGTTTCTGTCGGCGTATCATATAACAAGGTTTTTGCCAAGCTAGGCAGCGATTACAAAAAACCCGATGCGGTAACCGTTTTTTCTCAGGATAACTTTCGGCAAAAGGTTTGGCCGTTGCCCGTTGAGCAATTGCTTTATGTAGGCAGAGCCACAGGCCGCAAGCTCACGGCTTATGGTGTTTATACAATCGGTCAGCTGGCTCAAACAGATCTGCAGATTTTAAAAAACAGGTTTGGTAAGTGGGGTGTTATGCTTTACCGTTTTGCCAACGGCCAAGATCATTCGGCGGTGGCTTGCGTAGGCAATGAGGCGGTTATTAAAAGCATCGGCAATTCAACGACAACCCCGCGTGATTTATATAACGAGCAAGATGCCAAAATAGTTTTTTATATGCTTGCCGAGAGTGTTGCCGAAAGACTGCGAGAAGCAGGCTTTAGAGCAAGAACGGTGCAAATCGGCCTGCGTGATCGCGAGCTGCATTCTTTTGAGCGACAGCTAAAGCTGAATTCTTCTACCTGCTTGGCAGCAGAGCTGCACAAGGCCGCTATGCATCTTTTGCAAGCTAATTATAATTGGAGCATACCGCTGCGCTCAATCGGTTTGCGGGCTTGCGATCTGATACCTGCAACAGAGCCAAAGCCGTTTAATCTGTTTATAGACGGGCCGCAGAATGACAAGCAAGAGAGCCTGGAAAAAACCGTAGATGAAATCCGCCGCCGTTTTGGTCATTATGCAATTTGCAGAGCGGTTACAAAAAGCGATAAAACTTTGAAAAACATCAATCCCAAGGATGAGCATGTTATTCATCCCGTCGGACTTTCTTTATAAAAAGAGGTGGCGAAAATGAGTAATACAAATAAAGTGTATGTGGCGGTTAAAGCTTGTTTTGAAACTGACGGTCAGCTTAAGCCCTATGCTGTTATCTGGGAGGACGGCCATGAATTTTTAATCGACCGTGTTTTAAGCGTTTGTCGCGCCGCCAGCTTAAAAGCCGGCGGCGCAGGTGTCCGTTACACTGTGCGTATTGGTTCTCGTGAAACCTATCTATTTTTGGAAGAAAACAGATGGTTTGTTGAGAGGAAATAGGGTAATTTATTTATTACCATCATTTTTAAAATTTTCTAATAGTAGGCATTGAGATGACAGATCGTGTTGTTTTATATATTGTAATATATTGTCAAGTTTTTTCTTTCTAATCAAATATACAATCACAAGGATCAGTGGTAAAACAAAGGTAAAAGGAAAAACAATCCAGGGAAAAATCTGATCCGAGGCAAGAGTTAAAATGATATCCGCTTTGTTTATGGCAGGTATCAGACAAAAAACAGCGGCTAAGACAGAGAAAGGAATTACAAAGCTTTTGTGAGATTTCATCTTAAAAATCCCTGAAAGCATATAGCATCCCATAAAATTATACAGCGTTAATTTGAGCATTAATCCCGGAAACCAGGCCAGTGTATTAAGGGCTTGTACCTTTTCTATAAAGTCATAGCCATGAACCTGTCTGGTATATACAAAATAAGGGTTGAAAGCATTTTGTGCCAAATCAACTCCTAAAACCAATAAGGTGGGAAGCAGTATTAAGGCATAAAAAAAATTATATAAAAGTAAAGCCTTAATGAATGTTTTATTAATATTCGCTTCTTTAATTAAAAAATATGAAAAAACAAGGAAGATGGTTTTTTCGGTTAATCTTGAACTTGTTATTAATGCTCCCTTATTGATATCTAAAAAAGTGGAATCGGCAAAAACAGGTTGTAATACCTTTAAATCTATCTGCGGTATTCCCATTAAAAAAAAGATAATAATGGTAAACATAATGAACGGTACAATAAAGGTTGCCAGTCTGCCGATGGTTCCGGCGCCCTTATAGGTGGCATAGGATATGGGAACAACAGCAAAAGCAATAAAGGCCCAGGTGGGCGTTTCGGGAATGATAGCAATTTTCACGAAAATTGCCGCCATTGATAGACAGGCAGCATAACAAAATAAAAATAGTAAAACGAATAAAAATGATGCTAATTTGCCGGCAAATTTGCCCAAGATCACTTCGGTAATTTCATTAACAGTGAGTCCTCTAAATTTATTGGCGATAAATAAAATAGGTGAACACATAATCACAATATAGACAATAGACAGTAGTAATACCAGCCACACATCTTGATTAGCGGGTGGCGCATTTAAGATCGGCATAAAAGTATAAGGAAACATAAAGGAGCTGCCTACAGCCAGCATCATTAATTGTGTCGCGGTAATGCTTGCTTTACTTGTCATTGACTTTTTTCTCCATAGTGAAAGGTATTTTGATTTCGCCCTCCATAATAATGGATGACTCTACATTAACGCTGATCTGGGCTTTGGAAAATTTTTCGTCCCAATTTTCTTGAATTTTTTGCCACTCTTTAGGGTGTTGCGCATGGAAAAAGCGGCCGAAGCCAAAAATATCGCTTTTAAATTCATTTTGGGCTTTTTTAATGGTTTTTTCTATTTCCGATTTAAGAAATTCGTTAAACTCCTGTTCAACTTGTTTAATTACTTCTCTTTGACTGATGTCGATAGATCCGTATTCTTGTATGATGGTTAGAACAGCTTTAATCTTAATATTAATTTTTATTTGTTCATTCTGAAGCTCGGTATTTATCTTTGAGTTAGCTTTTTTTACTATAACTGCAATAAAATCGTTGCCGTAGGGTACAGAAATAGCTGTAATTTTAAAATTATTAGTTAACATGTTATAATCTCTTGTTTCAATTCCGTTCATATAGCCTACCAGTTTATCATCTTTAAATGCAGCAAGTCCTTCGTAAATGATATAAGGCTTTTGTGGCTGATCTTGGTCGCCGTTCGTGGATTCGGTATTTTCTTCTATTCTCACAAGCCCCATTACGGGTTGTTGACCGTCTGTATAATAATCTTTAAAAAATTGCAGGCTCGTTACAAAAACCGCTTCGCAGGTTATTTTTTGTTGCGTGTCTGATAAACTCGATAAATAGTTCCCAAGCATATCCGACATACCGGTCGAGCAGGTATAGATGCGCTTTGGATTGTCATCGTTTACTACTACCATAAGAGGTGTTTCGTCGGTCATATGATCCCTTGCAAAAAAATCAAGTATAGGACCAACTCCCTGCTTGCAGAGTTTTTCAGAAAAAATTCTTGCCTGGTTAAGTCCGCCAAATAATTCTTTATCCTGATTTTTACTTAAATTTCGCAGTGCTTCCGCTACTGTTTTACCTTCAAAAACAAGGGGCATCGGCGCACTTGCCCCATCTCCTGAGCCTGTATCTCCGGTTGAGCCCCCTGCTTTTTTTCCTTCGCCGGTCGGATGCATAACTTCAATCATTACTTGGGTTTCTCCGCTTGGCGATAAATCATATAAAATGCTGTTAACCATAGACATATTTTTAGGCTCTTTCCTGCTCCAGCATCCCGTAAGAAGAGCCAAAATAAGAATACATTCTAAAATCACAAGTAATTTTTTACTCATGCTTATACTCCTATAAGATTGATGTTTATTTTATTCTTTTAATATTGTCTTTGGCGATGGAGGCCGGACGGTATTTTAAAGACCTTAAAGGAAAACGGACAACACTGTCCTTTATTTCGTTTTTGGAAAAAGAGGAGAGTATGGGGATGCCAAATGATTCGGTTGATATAAGCTGAGTCAGCATAATAACTATACCTGCACCAATTCCCAGCAGGCCCATTGTGGCGCCCAAAAACAAAAAAAACAGTCTGTATATTGAAATAAACTCTGTCAGATTCGGTACAATAAAACTGGCGACGGCAGTTAAAGCGATAATAATTACCATCGGTGCCCCAACAATTCCCGCGCTAACCGCCGAATCACCAATGATTAAAGAGCCGACGATAGTAATAGCAGAACCGACTGCCCTGGGTAATCTGGTACCGGATTCCTTTAAAAGCTCAAACATTAAAATCAAAAAAAAAGCTTCTGCTGCCGACGGCAAAGGCGTTTTTTGCGTGGATGTAATTATATGCGTAAGAAAGGATGCCGGAATCATTTCCTGATTATAAGTGATAATTGCAACAGAAAACCCGGGCAGCAGTACGCCGATAAACAGGCCAACTACCCGAAGTATTCTAATCATGGTTGACTGCAAAGTTCTGTTGTAATAATCCTCGCTGGAATGGAGATTTTCAAGAAATAGTTCCGGAATTGTTAATACATGCGGTGTACCGTCGCAAAGGATCGCAACCCTGCCTTCAAGGATTCTTGCGGCTACAATATCGGGTTTTTGAGTTACTCCAATACCGGAGATGGGAGAAAAAGAATTTTTTTCAATGTATTGCTCAATAAAACCCGATTCCAAAATAGAATCAACATCTATTTTTGCTAATCGGGATTTTACTTCTTCTAACACATCTTTGTTTACTATACCTTTTACATATACAAGAGAAATCGAGGTATTGGTTTGTCTGCCTAAAGTTAAATTTTCAAAAACCAACCGGGGATTTCTAATCTTTCTTCTGATTAGAGAAGTGTTTGTTCTGATATTTTCTGTAAAGCCTTCTTTAGGGCCTCGGGTGACAGTTTCGGAGTCTGGCATTTCCACCGAGCGTTTATCCCATTGTTTAAAATCCACAATGACTGCTTGCCTGCTTTTTTCATAAAAAATCGCAACATTACCGTTTACCATTTCAAAGGCTGCGTCATCTATATCATCACTTATCGTATGGCAGGCGTTTAATGCCGATGAAACTTCTCCCTTAAAATCTGTGGATTTTAAGGGCTTGATTATATCTCTGTCAATAAGATCCTTATTGGCTAATCCGTCTATATAGGCTATCAATACTTTTTTTTTCTTTGTTTCAAAGTCTTCTATTATTACATCGGGACTGTTACAAAATTTATCCTTTAAATATTCTTCACATTCGGATATTCTTGACGGAACATAAGCTTGTTCTCTATTTTTGTCGGTAATTTTTTTTGCATCAGCTTGTAAAAAATTACTGTTGTTCTTTTGACTATTTTGTTGTTTTTGGTTTGGTTTTATAAAATTAAAAATTATCATCACCTCCTACTATTGACATTAGATATTTTGTCAATTTATACTATATTTATTCTTTTCCCCTAAATTGGGATTTTTGATGAAATTTTTAGTTAAACGATTAATCAAGCGCCTGGCTTAGCTCGTTCGTCGGCGGCAGGCAGGTACCTTCTTTGCATACATAATAAGTGGTTTGCTCGTTTACAAGCGGGTATTGGGGGTTATCCGTTACGCGAAAGACCCAATCGGATTTAATTTTAATCTCCCTTAAATCGTTTTTATCTTTTAAAGAGCAGACAATTTTCTTAACGGGAAGAACAGAATACAGATAAAAACCGTACCCCGACGGGTAAGCTTCAGCTTGGCCGTTCATAAAGCTGTTTTGCAGCTCAGACCATTTTTCAAGCTGCTGATCCTCCGTCAGCATAGCCAACCTTTGCAGATTATAGGCCATAACCGAATTGCCGGAGGGAATAGCCCCGTCATAGGTTTCTTTTGGACGGGAAACAAGCGTTTCGTTTTCCGTCCCCGAAAAGAAAAAGCCGCCGCTTTCGCTGTCCCAAAAGGAAGAGACCGTCTTTTCTGCCAGCTCTTTTGCGCGCTGCAGATAAGTGTCTTCCTGCGAGGCCTGATGCATTTGTATCAGAGCAAAAATATAAAAAGCATAGTCGTCCAAAAAACCGCGCGCAGAGCGTTTTCCGCCGCTTTTGCCAACATATATAATATCGCCGTCAGTAAGCTCATTTTCGATAAAAGTAATAATTTCTCTTGCTTTTTGCAGATAGCTGTTATCCTTTAAAATTTGCGCGGCCATGGCATAGGCTGCTGCCGTCAGCGAGTTCCAGGCAGTCAACAGCTTGCTGTCCGTATGCAGTGCCGTTCTAGTTTTACGGTATTCGTAAACCTTTGGTAAAAAAGCCTCAAGCTCGCTATCATGTTCCGGTTTGCCCAGCAGGTTAGGGATATTTTTACCTTCAAAGTTGCCTTTCGCCGTAATGTCGTAATGGCGGCAGAAATGCTCTCCGTCTTCTTTACCCAATAATTCTTTTAGCTCACTTGGCTCAAACAGATAATATTTGCCTTCCACACCGTCAGAGTCAGCGTCCTGTGCCGAGAAAAAACCGCCGTTTGGATTGCGCATTTCGCGTTCCAGATATAAAAATATCTTTTCCGCTACGCGTTTATAAAGCTCATTTGCGGTTTTTTCAAAAGCCAGCAGATAAGCCATAGCTAACAGTGCATTATCGTAGAGCATTTTTTCAAAATGGGGCGCCAACCAATATCTGTCAGTTGAATAGCGTGAAAACCCGCCGCCAATATGGTCAAAAATGCCGCCGCGATACATTTGTAATAAGGTCTTTTCCGCCAGATCGGGTGCTGTGGATAATAAAAACATCAGATTGTGCGGAGAGGGGAATTTGGGCGCGCTGCCAAAGCCTCCGTATTCTTTATCAAAGGTATTTTTAAAAATTGCCACGGCTTTTTCAATCGGAGCTTCTTTTGCGGTGTTTTGTTTCTCGTAATTTTGTGAGATGGCCGCGGTGAGCTGATCGCGGCTTTTAAGCAGAGTAGCTCTGTCCAGTTGCCAACTATTCGTGATTACCCCCAACAGCCTGATAAATGACGGTTTGGGAAAATAGGTTCCTGCGTAAAACGGCTTGCCGTCCGCCGTGGCAAAAATACTCATCGGCCAGCCGCCGTTTCCGTTAATTGCCTGACAGGCACGCATATAGACACTGTCTATGTCAGGGCGCTCCTCCTTATCTACCTTTATGCAGATAAAATCACGGTTTAAAAGCTCAGCTACGGTTTCGTCTTCAAAGCTTTCATGCGCCATCACATGACACCAATGGCAGGTCGAATAGCCGATGCTGACAAAAACCGGCTTGTCTTCCAGTTGAGCTTTGTTAAAAGCTTCCTCACCCCAGGGGTACCAGTTAACGGGATTATAGGCATGTTGCAGTAAATATGGCGATTGTTCATGTATTAATCTATTGGCTGTTTTAACAGTTTCCTTAGTCATTTTATTACCTTTCTTAGTAAAGTATTTTATTTAGTATTACCAAAAAATTTAAGGATACTACCAAAAAAGTAACATAATTTATTTTGCTGTACCAATGTCGGATTTGGATCTTTAATTATTCTTTTAAATTCCTTTAATACATTTGGCTTGTCGCTGTTGCTTAACAGTTTATAATTATGGAGCAATTGAGAAAGAAAAAATAAGACCAAAGTTTTTTTTGCAAATGGGAATTTGTTTAATTAGTGAGTCGTGTTATATATACAAGGTGTGTTGATGGGGGGGGGAATATTATCCGCCAGCATTGTTGTGTAAAGACTGAATAAAATTTTGTATAGTGTCTTGAAGATAATATAAATATTTTTTTAGTACATCACAAATAAAACAAAAAGCCACATATGAGTTTTAACCCTCATACCTGACTTTAAGTTGGCGGAGCGGGTGGGATTCGAACCCACGTGCCGGAATTACCGACAAACTGATTTCGAGTCAGCCCCGTTATGACCGCTTCGATACCGCTCCAAATAGTTATACAGTTTTTCATACGCGATATATTTTAACATAAAATATACATTGTTGCAACAGTTAAAACAATGATTGTGTGTTTTTGTCAAAAATTGTGCGGAACTTTTGCCTGAGCATCAGAGTATCTTTAAATAAGAAAGAATTTTTTAGCAAATTAGGAAACACTTGGAGCTATACATCACAAAATAAATATGTTATAATATTAAAACATTTGATATTTTATGTCACAAACAACAGGAGGAATAATGAGCCCGACAAAAACACAAAAAAAAACACCCGCTGAGGCGATTTTTCGTGAAGTGGGTCTTGATATAACTGACGATGTTCAACAATTGCCGATATTGCCTTTGCGTGGTATGCTGGTATTTCCTTATGCTATAACCCATCTGGATGTCGGCAGGGAAAATTCATTAAAGGCAGTTAACATTGCTATGGAGTCCGAAGATAAACTGATACTGCTTTTAATGCAAAAAAATCCTAAAATCGATGATCCCGATGAAGACGATGTCTATCAAATGGGTACTATTGCTCGCATCCACCAAATTTTAAAGCTGCCGGGCGGTACAGTGCGCATTTTAGTCGAAGGTTTGTGTCGCGGAGAAGTTGAGCAGCACATTCGTATGGCAGATTATATGAGCGCTCGCGTTAAGGCACAAAGAGAGTACATAACCTGTGAAGATTTAGAAGTTGAAGCTTTAAAATCTTCTTTACAAAAAGCTTTGGAAGACTATGCAAAAAAAAGTAAAAAAATTCCGCCCGAAACATTGCTAATGTTAACAGGTGTAGAAGAGCCGCAGCGTTATGCTGATTTGATAGCTGCCGCAGTTGGCCCAAATTTATCTGAGCGGCAACAAATCTTAGACGAACGCTGTGTTAATGTACGAATGGAGCTGCTGTTAGGTATTATCAGCAAAAGTGCTGATATTATTGACCTTGAACAAAAAATTGCTGCCCGCATTCGCAAGCAAATGGAGCAAAATCAGCGCGAATATTATCTGCGTGAGCAAATTAAGGCTATTCAAAAAGAGCTTGGCGAAAAAGACGACCGCAGCGCAGAGGTAGAAGAGCTGACTGCCAAAATAAAAAAGGCGCGTTTGCCCAAAAATATTCAAGAAATCGTGATGCGCGAGTTGTCCCGTTTAGAGAAAATGCCGCCGATGATGGCCGAAGCAATGGTTGTTCGCAACTATATTGATTGGATTTTAGATCTGCCTTGGCGTAAAGAAACCAAGGATAATTTAGATATTTTGCAGGCTGAAAAAATTCTTAATGAAGATCATTACGGCTTAGAAAAGCCCAAGGAAAGAATATTAGAGTATTTAGCCGGCCGTCAGCTTACCAATGGTATAAAAGGGCAAATCATTTGCTTTGTCGGTCCTCCCGGCGTCGGTAAAACATCTTTGGCCCGCTCCGTTGCGCGGGCTTTAGGGCGCGAGTTTGTGCGGATGAGCTTAGGCGGCGTCCATGATGAAGCCGAAATACGCGGTCACCGTCGGACTTATATCGGCGCGATGCCGGGGCGCATAATTCAAAATATCAAAAACGCCGGTGTTAAAAACCCTGTTTTTCTGCTGGATGAAATCGATAAACTGGGCAGCGATTTTCGTGGTGACCCCTCATCAGCTCTGTTGGAGGCTCTTGATCCCGAGCAAAATAATACCTTTGCCGACCATTATATCGAAGCGCCCTTCGATCTTTCTAAGGTAATGTTTATTACAACTGCCAATGTCAGCTATGATATTCCAAAACCGCTGTTAGACCGGATGGAGGTCATTTATATTAACAGCTACACAGAAGAAGAAAAGCTGCAGATAGCCAAACGGCATTTGGTAAATAAGCAGCTTAAAGAGCATGGCTTAAAAAGAACACAGCTGCGCTTCTTAGACAGCTCTTTGACAGAGATAATCCGCAGTTACACGCGTGAGGCCGGCGTACGCGAGTTAGAAAGGATGATTGCCAAAATCTGTCGCCGTGTCGGCCGCGATATCGTATCGGGCAAGACCGAGCCGGTTAAAATCACAACAGAAAATATTAATACCTATCTGGGGGTTGCTAAGTATATCGACAGCGATTGGGAAAGAAAATCGCAAGTTGGTGTGGTGACGGGTTTAGCCTGGACGGAAATTGGCGGCGAGTTATTGCAAATCGAGGTGCAAACCTTACCCGGTAAAGGTAAAATGACCATTACTGGTCAGCTGGGCGATGTAATGAAAGAAAGTGCTCAGGCGGGCTTTACTTACATTCGCTCTTGCGCAAAACAGCTGGGAATTGCCGATAACATCGAGGAAGTCACCGATTTTCACATTCATGTTCCCGAGGGTGCTATCCCCAAGGACGGTCCTTCTGCGGGTATTTCCATGGCTACGGCTATGGCTTCGCAGTTAACAGGTCGTGCCGTCCGCGCAAAGCTGGCGATGACGGGCGAGGTTACCTTGCGAGGTCGCGTTCTTCCCGTCGGCGGTATCAAAGAAAAGATTTTAGCCGCCCATCGCGGCGGTTGTAAAGATGTTATTTTGCCTAAAGAAAATGTTAAAGATTTGGAAGAAATTCCGGAAAAAATCCGTGAAAAAATCCAATTCCATTTTGTCGAGTCTATGGAAGAAGTGCTTGAGTTAGCCTTAATGCCCGTTAAGGAGAGTAAAAAATAATGAAAGTTCGCAGCGCGCAACTGGCACAAAGCGCCGTCTATCCTGACCAGTATCCCCCGCAATTAGGCAAAGAGGTGGTTATGCTTGGCCGCTCCAATGTCGGCAAATCCTCTTTGATCAACCGCCTTGTTAACCGCAAAAATTTGGCGCGTACTTCTTCCGCTCCCGGCAAAACGCGCTTAATTAACTTCTTTTTAGTCGATGTCAAAGACGAACAGCGCGGAGATTATCAATGGTATTTGGTTGATTTGCCCGGTTATGGTTATGCCAAGGTGTCAAAAGCGGATAGAGATAATTGGCTAAAAATGATCAACAGCTACCTTGTGCGCCGCCCTGAGGATAAGCTTTGTTGCCTTTTGGTTGATATTAGACACAAACCCTCCGTTCTTGATCAAGAGATGTGCAGAATTCTTTACGAGGCCGGTTACAGCCTGCAAATTATTGCCACTAAGGCCGATAAAATCTCTCGCAGCGCTCGCGCAAAGAATTTGGCAATTATTGCCGAAGCATTGGAGTTCAATGCCGAAGATATAATTCTGTTTTCTTCCGAAACAGGCGAAGGCAGAGATGAATTACTAAGCCTTATTGAGGAATTTTTATTTTATCAACCTTAAAAAACCGCATAAACCTCCGATTAAAGACTTAAACTTAATCGGAGGTGTTTTTGTATGGAAAGCGATATTTTGGTAAAAATTGCAATTTATCTTCTTCCCGTAATTTGGGCTTGTGCTGTCAGTTCCCGTAGCTTGCGCCCCATTAAAACAGGTTTTTTTCACGGCCTGTGCTTATGGGTGTTTGCGGTTTTTTTACTGTATTCCTTTTTGCCGCAGCTTATCACAATAAAAACCTTGTACTATGCGGCTTACTGCTGTATTATCGGGTCCGTTTTTGCGGCTCTTTCTGCTGCATGGAGAGCTACCCGCCCTCCGGAGCCTCCACAGTGATTATAAATGTTTTTAGCTGTTAAGCAGGAATTTTGTATATAATTAGCGAAATTATATAAGTTAAATTTTGTCATTTTGAGGTGCTAATTGAAAAACGATCCGCATATTTTGACCGAACTGGTCTTAAAAAGAGATAAACGAGCTGTGGCTCGAGCTATATCTTTGCTTGAAAATAATTACCCCGTTGCCGAAGAGCTTGCTTTATTGTTAGAGCAAAGCTCTAAGGATAGCTGGATTATCGGGGTTACCGGCTCTCCCGGCGCGGGTAAGAGCTCTTTAGTTGACCAAATGATTAAAGAAGCGCGTTCAGCCGGTTTTACGGTGGGGGTAATTGCCGTTGATCCTTCCAGCCCTTTTTCAGGAGGGGCCATTTTGGGTGATCGTATCAGAATGCAAGGCCACAGTGAGGATCAAGAGGTGTTTATTCGCTCTATGAGCAGTCGCGGCCAGCTGGGCGGTCTTTCTGCTGCTACGGCCAAAGCTGTTAAAGTATTAGCCGCAGCAGGATATAATCTGCTGATTATTGAAACGGTCGGCGTCGGACAATCTGAGTTAGATGTTATGGAGCTGGCTGATACGACTATGGTTGTTTTAACTCCAAACATGGGGGATGCTATTCAATCTATCAAAGCGGGCATTATGGAAATTGCCGATATATTTGTCGTTAATAAGGCTGACTTGTTCGGAGCCGATCGCGTAGTAACAGAAACAGCTTCAATGCTGGCTTTAAGTGATCCTCAAGGCTGGCAGATTCCCGTATTGGCCGTCAGCTCCCTTAACGGTACAGGCTTTAAAGAGCTGTGGCAAAATCTGGATGAGCACCATCATTTTTTGCTTAATAACGGGCAATATCAATTAAACCGCCAAAAAAGACGCCTTAAAGATTTAAAAACCATCTTGCTAACGGCTTTAAACAGACAGCTTGAGCAAGAGCTGGCCGATCCTAAGCATCAAGAATTATTGACAGCTGTGGCAGAGGGTAAAATCCCCTCTGCGCTGGCAGCCAAAATGATTTTAAATAAGCATGACAGTGTTTGTTAAATAAAGTTCAACAATAATTACGGGAGGCTTATTATGAGCAACGAGCAAGAAAAAAAGGTGCTTTCTACAACTTATGACCCTGCAGCGGTAGAGGACAAATGGTACGAATTTTGGGAGAAAGAAAATTGCTTCAGCAGTGAAAATAATCCTAACGGAGATCCGTTTTGCATAGTTATTCCTCCGCCCAATGTTACAGGGCAGCTGCATATGGGACACGCTCTTGACGAAACCATGCAGGATATTTTGACTCGTTGGCGCAGAATGCAGGGTCGCCGCACACTTTGGCTGCCGGGAACCGACCATGCCGGCATTGCTACTCAGGCACGCGTTGAGGAAAATCTGGCCAAGGACGGCGTCAGTAAATATGATTTGGGGCGCGAAGCGTTTTTAGAAAAAGTCTGGGATTGGAAGGATCACTATCACGACAGAATTACCAAGCAGCTGCGTCGTCTGGGTTCTTCTTGCGATTGGAAAAAAGAACGCTTTACGCTTGACGAAGGTTGTTCTAAAGCCGTGCGTGAGGTGTTTTGCCGCCTTTATGAAAAAGGCTTAATATATCGAGGCAGCTATATTGTCAACTGGTGCAGCAAATGCCAAACCACTATTTCCGATATCGAGGTCGAACATAGTAATCATGCCGGCCATTTATGGCATTTGCGTTATCCTTATGCCGATGGTTCGGGCTTCGTTACCGTAGCTACCACCCGCCCCGAAACACTCTTGGGCGATACCGCTGTTGCCGTTCATCCCGAGGACGAGCGTTATACTGATTTAGTTGGCAAAATGTTGGTTTTACCTGTTATGAACAGAGAAATCCCCCTGATTGCCGACGATTATGTTGACCCTTCCTTTGGTACGGGCGCAGTCAAAATTACACCCGCACACGACCCTAATGACTTTGAAATGGGTCTGCGCCATAATTTAGAGCAAATCACCGTCATCGGCCGCGATGGCAATATGACCGAGGCCGCAGGTAAATATGCAGGTATGCCTGCTATGGAGTGCCGGGAAAAAATCGTGGCCGAGTTTGACGGTTTGGGCCTTTTAGAAAAAATTGAGGAGCTTGAGCACTCCGTCGGCGAATGCTATCGCTGCGGTACGGTCGTGGAGCCATTGGTTTCACCTCAATGGTTTGTTAAAATGAAACCGCTGGCCGAGCCTGCTATGGCTGCGGTGGAAACCGGCGATATCCGTTTTGTACCCGACCGTTTTGCAAAAGTGTATTTAGGTTGGCTGGAGAATATTCGCGACTGGTGCATTTCCCGTCAGCTGTGGTGGGGTCACCGTATCCCTGTTTGGTACTGTCAGGATTGCGGCGAGGTTATTTGCTCCCGCGAGGATGCTGTCGTTTGCCCCAAATGCGGTTCTCATAATTTAGAACAGGATCCCGATGTGCTTGACACTTGGTTTTCTTCCGCTCTTTGGCCTTTTTCCACCTTGGGCTGGCCCGATGATACCGAGCTGTTAAAAACCTTCTATCCCACCAGCGTGCTGGTTACGGGGCGTGATATTATTTTCTTTTGGGTTGCCAGAATGATTTTCTGCGGTTTGGAGTTTATGAATGAACGCCCATTTAAAGATGTCTTTATTCACGGCTTGGTTTTAGATGCCAAAGGCCGCAAAATGTCCAAATCGCTGGGCAACGGTATCGATCCGCTGGAAATTATTGCCAAATACGGAGCGGACAGCCTGCGTTATATGCTTGTCACAGGCAACACCCCGGGCAATGACCTGCGCTTTCAGGAAGAGCGTTTAGAAGCCTCCCGTAACTTTAATAATAAATTATGGAATGCTTCGCGCTTTGTTTTAATGAATTTAGAGGATTATCAGGCAGGCGGCGAACGCCAGCTGACTTTGGCAGACAAATGGATAATGGAACGCCTGCGTCAAACCGCCCTGACAGTCAACGACTGCTTGGAAAAATACGAATTGGGAGAAGCTCTGCGTAATCTTTACGATTTTACTTGGGACGAGTTCTGTGACTGGTATTTGGAAATCTCCAAATCTCGTCTTTATCGCGGTACAGCTCAAGAAAAATATACGGCGCAAAGTATTTTGGCCGAGGTTTTAACCCGCATAACAGAGCTGCTTCATCCTTTTATACCTTTTATTACCGAGGAGCTTTGGCAGCATTTGCCGCATAACGGCAAAAGTATTATGCTGACCGAGTATC
>JAQVWQ010000026.1 GCA_028709615.1 Clostridia bacterium
AAACAAATCGCGGTGCTGGGCGTCCAGCCCCAAAACCGGCTCATCTAAAAACAGGTAAGGCGTACCGACGGCCAAAGCAATCGTTAAACGAAAAATAGAGGCGTAGCCTGTGGAAAGCGCGGTGATTTTTTTGTTTAAGGGCAGTTCAAAGCGTTTAGCCAGCTCGATGGCATAGGCTTCGTCAAAATTGGGCTGAAAAAGCCGTGTGGCCTCGTAAGCCCGATTTACCTTCATATCCGAGGGATAAAGATTATCGGCGGACAACAAAAAGCATTTAGAAAGTGCATTGTCGTTATTGTAATTGCTCTCACCGTCAATTTGCACCAAGCCATTGTCGGCAATCAGCCGCCCTGTGATAATATTTAAAAGCGTTGTTTTGCCCGCGCCGTTGTTGCCCAACAGCCCGTAAATTTTATTAGGCTCTAAAGTAAAGCTGACATTATCCAAAGCGCGGGTGGTTTTAAAGCTTTTGCTGATATTTTGTACCTCAATTGTCATAACCCGATAACCCTCTTTCTATAATTTGCTTTAAGTCCCGGCCGTCAATAGCCAAATGACGGGCCTCGGTAAACATTGGCTGCACAAAATCTTCAATAAATTTATCGCGGCGTTTTTGCAATAATTTAGCGCGCGCACCGGCGGCAACAAACATTCCCAAACCGCGTTTTTTATAAAGAAAACCTGCTTCTACCAGCAAATTTACACCCTTTAAGGCCGTAGCGGGATTAATGCCGTAAGCCACGGAAAACTCGGTAATCGAGGGCACCTGAGCTTCCTCCGGATAAGCGCCCGAGGCTATGCCCGCCTCTAACCGTTCAGCCAACTGCAAAAAAATCGGGCGGTCTGCGGAAAAATCTGCTTGCAAGGTAATCACTTCCTTTAGGTAATTGGTTAATTACTTGACTAATTAACTACAAGACAAATATACCACCGATTTTGGCTGCTGTCAAGACCTTTTTTAAAATATTTTTTTATTAACAAAGCCCTCAAGAACGAAAATTCTTAAGGGCTATTTTTAAGCTTTATTAAAATAATATCATCATCTGCCGTTTGGCAGTACCTTTTTATTTAAAACATCTGTGAATAAAAGAGGCGGCCTCGGCGCGGGTCAGCGGGCTTTGCGGCCGCAGGCTGTCATCCGTATAACCGCTTAAAGCGCCCCGGCCCACATAAAAATTGACAGCTGTTGAGGCGGACGGGGAAACCTGATCGGCATCAACAAAGCGGAGCAGGTTATATTCCATCGTCACGAATTCGATTTTTTGATAGGCAAACATCATAACGGCCATCATCTCGCGGGTCAGGGCTAAGTCGGCATTAAGGTTGCCGTTTTCGTCAGGTATAAGCAGGCCTTCGCCGACAGCCCAGGTTATGGCCTTGGCATCAAGCTCGGTTTGTTGCAAATCGCCTGCTGCAGCCTGCTCAAGTGCTTTTGGCTCACCTGCCGCCCGATAAAAAATTACCGCCGCCTGCGCCCGGTTGATCAGGCCTTGGGGGGCAAACTCCGTTGCCGATATGCCCCGCATCAGCCCTTTTTGGCAGACATATTCAACAGCGGAAAAATACCAGCCTTCCTGCTTAAGATCATGATAAGGATTTTGCCATTGGGCGGCCGAAGCAGCTTGGCAGACAGCTTGAGCATCAGCAGCTTTTGCAGATTGATTATCGCTATCTGTCGCCCCAGCCGCCGCCGCCAGGCCAAATGTCAGTAAACAGACAACAAGCGCCAGCAAAAGCGTTCTTTTCATTTTAAAACCCCCTTTTAATCATCAAATACAGCAATTATATATCTATTAGACATTAAAGATTATTTTATTGTTCCAATAAATAGTAATTGAATTATAGTTCATAAACCAGTTGCGGCTTTTTAAAAGGCAACACTTAAACAACAGCCTATTTCTGCGGCGCAAAAACAAACCCCGCCGATTTGGGAGTTAAACTGAGGGCTTTGCGAAAGCAAGTAAGCTTTTTTACCGACTCTTTTCAAGCGGAGGCACAAAAAAAAAGGCTGCTTCTAAAGTGTCAAGGCTTTAAGGCAAGCTTCTTTTTGGGCAATGTAATATTATACCATATTACACTTATTGTCTGTTGACTTATTGTCTGCTTATAAATACAATTTTAAATAGAGCTCAGGAGGTTATGATTTATGGATATAGTTAAGGTCTTTGGTACCAATTTAAGAATATACAGAAAAGAACTCGGTATCTCACAAGAGAAGTTTGCCGAGATGTGCGGTCTGCATAGAACATATATCAGCGATATAGAGCGTTTTCAGCGCAGCATATCACTCGACAATGTTCAAAAAATCGCTAACGCTCTGGGAATTGAAACTTATAAGCTATTCTTAGAGGAGGAATAATCATGTCGGACAGAAATCGTGCCGAAGGTTGGCAGCACGCCAAACTTAGTGGTCATAAAAACGAAAGACTTATTGCAGAATTGACGCGATCTAATCCTGCACTACAAAAAAGAATCTTGGCTTGCGCACATATTGATAATGCTGTTATACAAAAAATCGAATATGGAGGACTTTGTGAAACTGATATCGATTGTATCTTCGAGGGAACAAAAACAAAATCCAAGACGGATATGTGGCTATTATTGTCAAATGGCAACCGCCTTAATATATCAATCAAAAAAGATGAGGGCGGTCAAGTGTTCCTTATCGGAATAGACCGTTTTATCAAAGGATTCGAGCTTCAGTATAATAAAATCGTTCATGCTGATGTTAAGCGGGCCATATCTTTATATTTTGGTTCTGCCAAGGACACTCTTGACATTGTTCAGCAGTATGGCTCGGCAAATAAAAAGCTGGAAACTCGCAAGCACAGACTTGTAGCCGATACATTAAAAGCCTACGATAGTAATTTGGCAGAGTGCTTATTAGCTTGGTTAAATTTAAACATTAGGGAATTATTTGATTACTGTTTTGCCAGAGGATTAGCAAAGAATCCGCAGGATTGGGCACAAATTGTCTGGTATAAAAACATGGTTGGAGAGAATGAATTTGATACATTAATTTATCTGCCAGATATAATGAACCTAATTAAACCCACAGCCCAATACGGGAATCGGAATGGCGGCAGTACAATTCAATTACCCTTTGGCTTTGTACAATGGCACAGTCCGAGAAAGGTAATACCGGGAAGTTTACAATTTCATCATAATTACAGTAAAATAATTGGGGCTCTTAGATAAAATACAAAGAGGCAGCTTTCAAAGTATTGATATGACTTTGTTGGTTGCCTCTTTTATTTATTCTTCCGAAGATAATGCTTTAAGCATTTGCTTTGCAATTGCCAGCGAAAGCAACGGGGGTACCGCATTACCAATTTCCAGGCGCTTCATTCCGTCAGTTCCATAAAATTGATAATCATCAGGAAAACTTTGAAGTCTCGCACCTTCTCTTATAGACATAGCCCTCGAATCTCTCGGATGAATACATCTGGAAGAGGATGGACATGAGAAGTTTCTTGTAATTGTAGTCGAAGGCTTATCCCACCATAGCTTGGCATATGTGTTTCTATATCCGCTTTTTGGACGCAGTTCTTCCGGCAAATCGTCTTTACTTTGACCGTCTTTCAGCGCCTCCATTAGTTTTATCAAATGCTCGCCATTCGTAGGTGCAGCATGTTCAGTCAATCTGTCACCATTATTGCGAACAAATTGCAAAAACTCATTGTTAGCAGGGTGAGCATAGGCTTGACTATGCTCGCCACTTTTTAGAACAGGCAAGTCTCCAATAGCCTCTCTAAGCGTGACATATGCTTTTAAGCCTTCCCCGTGCGTTGGAAGAGGGTATTGAAAGTTATTATGATTTTGGAATCCGACCAAAATAACACGCTCTCTGTGCTGCGGAACACCGAAGTCAACAGCATCCAATACTTTATATTTTAAACCGTAGCCAAGCTCTGCAAACTCACGCTTCACTTGTTCAAATAAGCGTCCTTTATCCATACTCAGAATACCGACGACATTTTCAAACACAAAAACCTTTGGCATTAAGATTTGAAGAACTCTTTTATACTGTATAAATAAATGAGCACGATCATCCATCCGCCTTTTGCCAAGAGTAGAATACGATTGACAGGGAGGGCCACCTAAAATGATATCAACTTTTTGTCCGCTAAGAATTTCTTCAATTTTTTCTTTTGTTAAATCATAAATATCGCAATTCATCATTGCAACATTAGGGTGATTCAATGTATATGCAATAGCAATGTCTCTGTCTATTTCATTTGCAAAAATTATGTTAAATTCCGGTAGCGTGGAAAAACCATAGGTTAACCCCCCGACACCGGCAAACAAGTCAATTACATTATAAGTCTTCATGTTTTCACCTCTATTTAATGCTTTTATTACAATGTTAGCAATCCTAATTTTTTGTATTCATTTTTCTTAAAGGCGCGGCAAATGCCCCCTACCTCAGCAAACATACTACCTACTGTGTATTCTTCTGACCTTCATTTTCCTCCGTATTCAAGCCATAAGGATACAGCTCTTTTTAATTGAGACTTAATGAACATTGATTTATCATTAAATTTGACTGCTAAAGTCAGTTGTGTCAGGCTATCTTCTGATATTTCATCAATCGAAAGCAAATTACAAACCCTTTTGCATCTCGAAAGTACATCCTTAGCCGAGCGTTTACTCATTTTCTTTTCTGTTAAAAGCCATTCATAAAAGCCGTTATGATCCATAATGACCTCCTAAAATAAATATCGATTTATTATACTACACACTGGTTTCAACGTCAACGTCAATCGCTCAAATATTACTTGCTATTATCCTCTTTCAGAGCACTATATGCACTACTAAAGGAGGTGCCAGAATAAAGAGTGGCAAGCTGAACACAAGGCTATAAAAGCTACAAAAGCATTTCGGCCACTTGCCTGCCAAACAAAAAAACCGGCATAGCCGCTCATCGCGGCTATGCCGATATTTTTTCGGGATTAAAAAGCCCTAAGCTTAACCCGCCAAACGGCGGGGTTTAATAATTTACAGCTTGCAATCTGCCTGCACCGCTTTAATCAGCTGAGCAGATTGCGTATTAAATACAAGGCCTCTCCTTCTTTGATCAAGCCTCGGCGCAGGTCGTTTTCTATCTCCCACAGGCCTTGGCGGGCCGCTTCGTTGCGCTCGGCCGCGGCCTGAGCCGCCAGCTGCTTCATAAGCTGCAAAATATAGCTCATTGTGCTTTCCTGGGCTGCAAGCTTCACCTCCGCAGCGTTTTGATTAAGCTGCAAAAGATCCATAACCTGCTGACGGTTAAAGCCGACCAGTTGAGCGGCCAACTCAGCTGCCTCCTGCTCGACGGCCTGATGCGCGCTTTGTTCGGCATTCATAGCCAAGGCCTGCCCGTACAGGCTGTCGTAAATACCGGCGCGATCCAGGCGCTGGGCGGCCGCGTCGGCCGAATTTTCGGCGGCGGCCGTATATTGACCCTGCAAATATCGGCGCGCCAAAGCTAAGGCCTGCTCGTAATCAAGCGTGGATTGCCGATAGCTATTCAGCTGCTGCAGATAATCACCGTTGGCTGTCGAAGCCAGCTCGGGCAAAAACTGCCCGATCAGCTGCTCGGCAGCCGCGTTCATATCCCCCTGGCCGATAGCCTGCTGCAAATTAGCATAAGGGTTGGCCGCCGCGGCCGACATTTGACCTGCGCCGCCTGCTGTTTGCAGCAGGCCGCTGCGCTGATAAGCGTCGATATCCGTCAGCACAGCCTGCTTAGTAAGAGCATATTGCGGATCGCTAGCCGAAACATAAGCAAAGCTGCCGTCGGGCCGCGTAACGCCGATATTGCCCGTCAGCGGGTTATAGCTGTACTCCTTGCCCGTACCCCCGCGGGCGTATTGGCGTTCGCCGGACGAAGCAAAAAAAGTATCCGCGGCGTTAGCGGCCATTACCGGTACGGCCTGCTGCGCCAGCCGCATTTCCGTTCCGCCCGGCGCCGGCGCATGGCCGTCCTCATAATATTCGGCTTTGATACCGTTGTATTTATCCTCGTAGGGCTTAACAACATAGCTTTGCCCGTTGACCAGGCGCGTAAAATCGCCGTTATCCTCCTTATACAGCCCGTCGGGGCGCACAAGAGGGGCGGTCTGTCGGCCGCTTTGCTGGCTCTCGCCCGCCGCGGAGGCGGTCTGACCGCCGCCTGCCTGACTTGCGGCCTTCGGGGAGGCGGCATATTCTTTGCTCTGTTTAATTAACTTACCAATTTTTGGCGCGGCGGCGGCAGCCAAAGTTGCAAATAAAGCCATTTTCTCTCACCTCCTTTATTTATTGTTAACGGTCACTAAATGCCGTTGCCCGTCATAGCCGACAGCCACAGGGGAAAGCTGCTCTAAATCGCGCAGCTTAATAAAGTTATTGCCCTCAACCTCCACAGCCTCGACCGTAATTTTTTGCCCGTCGCACAAGACGGTCAGTTTTTTAATTTCCACTGCTTCTTCCTCCATTTTTGCTTTGATGAGCTTGTCAGGGTCAATAGTCGCGGGATAAGCGTAATTATGTTTATGCACTTCTATATGCAGGTGAATGCCCGTCGAGTTACCCGTTGTGCCCTCACGACCTAAAGCGGTGTTTAAATCCACCCTTTGCCCCTTTTTGACGGCGATCTTGCTTAAATGGGCGTACAGGCTCAAATAACCGTCGTCGTGGCGCAGATAAACGCAGTTGCCGTAGCTGCCGATTTGGGTAATTTTTTCCACCCTGCCGCTGCAAATGGGATAAACCACGCCGTCGCCGCCGTAATTTGTGCTTTTAAAATCCGCGCCGGCATGATAGCCGCAGCGCCAGTATCTGCCCGCCTTGCCAAAGCAGGTGCCGCGTTTATAACGGCCTTTAAAAGGGTATTGATATTGCATATTTATTCACTCGCCTTCCCTTTTTTTAAATCGCGCAGGTAGTTGTCGGCTTTAACGGCCTCAGGCGTAAAGCTGTTATTCCTCCACCAGGCAATAAGGGCAGCTACAATCGTAAAAACATCTGCAAACCCCTGCTCAAGCTGCTCGTCGTTAAAAGGCAGCGGCGCAAGGCCGTTTGCGGTCAGCAGGTGGTTGACTAAAGCCATCAGCAAAATAATGGTACGAATGATCGTTCCTTTTGTCATTGGGCAAGCTCACTCCTTTCCAAATTTTCAATACGGCGGGTATTACCCTTGGCCCGCTCCTCAATTACGGTCAGCCGCTCGACTAAGCTGTTGTGTTTGTCCATTTTCTTTTCCAATGTTTTAATACGGGCCATAACCCCACCCCAGCTGGCGGCTAAAGAAATAAGGTAAATCACTAAATCGGCGGATAGGTTTTCCATATTTGACTCCTTATGCCCGGTGAACAGGAGCCAATATGCTCCTGTTCACCTCCTTAACACAAGTAATTGTTAATATGCGCCTTTAATGACCACATGAGCCTTGGGCTGTTTGATTTCCAAGCTGCATTCGGTCAGGTACTCATCAACAATACCGTCGGTATCGGGATTTTGAATACCCATCAGCAATTTGGTATCGCGGCCCTTTAAACAGGCGTAGCGGATAAAGTCCAGATCAAGAACAAAGCCGTAGCCGCCATAAACCGCGCCTTCCAAAAGAGGCTCGTAAACAATGCTCAAATCACCAAAGCTGGTAACCAGGTTTTTAATGCGGACGCCGTGGGTGTCCTCCTTGACTTCGGAAACCAGCTTCTTTTCGGCCCAGCCGTTAATGGCCGAGGCCAGCTTGGGCCCCGCGATGATCAGCTTGTTTTTGCTGCCGTGGGCAAAGGCCTTTTGCGCCACATATTTATCAAAGTTGGCGTAGGTCAGCTCATTGCCCGAAGAAGAAAAGCTAACGGACTGGCCCTCAATATCCACAAAGGAGAGCAGGCCGCCCATCGTGCGGCGGGGAGTGGCGCCGGCGCTGTCGAGCTTGCGTTCGCCGTAATAAAAGGCGCGGGCAATATCGCGCTTATGCTCAAGCAAAGCCTTGCGGCGCTGATAGCGGCGGTCGCGGCCGCCGCCTAGCTCCATAGCGGCCTCGGTGCCGGAAAGGGCGATCGGGGTGCGGAAAATCTGGGTGTAGTTATAAGCGTTGGTCTCCTGCGTGCTTTTAACGGTGCGCGAGGCGCTGTTTTCGCTCATGGCGTTACCGATATTAAAAACCGCGGCGTCCTTGGCGATCTCGGCGGCGGCGGTCGTGCCGTAGGCGCGGCTTACTGTCAAAGTGTTGGCAGAAATTGCCGTCACCATCACATTTTCGCCTGTGGCAGGCAATTTAAGAATATCGCCGACGCGGAAAATGCTGCCGTCGGCCACAGTCAGGGAGGTTGCCGAGGCAACGGCCGCGGCGGTGACGGTTGACCAGGTGGCCAAAAGGTCGTCCTCCAGCCATTCAAATTTGGGATTGCTGACAACTCTTGTTTTGCTCTTAGCCAGCTTAAGCAGGCTTACAAAGGGGGCCTCGTTGGGATCGACTAAGGCGATGTCCTTAGCCATATCAACATTGACCCTGGCGGAGGCGATATTGGCCGATGTTCTGACTCCTGTAATGTTTGTCATATTTTTTTAGTTCCTTTCTTTTTTAATTTTTGGGCAGGTATAAACTGCCGATGGGCTGTTGACCGCCTTTTTTGTCTAATTTTTAATGTTTGCGGTTTTGCGGTGCGCGCCCGTCTGCTGCCCTTGCTTTACGCCGATTTTTCGGGCCCGAAAAATATGTTTTGGAGGAGGCAAATATTTTGTTTGGCGCAAAACAAGGTGCTTAACAGGCCTTTTATCCTACCAAAAACATCTTAGCATAAAAACACGCTCAAAAACGCTTATGCCGCGCCCTCTTATACGGGCTAAGCTCTTTTAAGCGTTTTTAAGCGTGTTTGACCGATAGCTGTTAAATAATTTTAACCAAAAAGGCCTTTACCGCCTGCTTCGTAAATTTCCTGCCTGATTTTGTCTTCTAATGAGGGAGCATCAGGCGGTGATTTTTTGCCGACGGCCGCGGCGCGGGCGGTTTTAGAGCCGCGGGCGGCAGCCTCGCGTCGGGCCTCCTCGCGCCCCGCCTGCTTAGCCTGCTCTATCAGCTTTTGATCGACGCTGACGGGCGCGCCGTAAAGGTCTAAGGCCGCCAGCTTCATTACCAGCTGCGGATGCTCGGCCAAAACGCGGCGGCCTTCTCCGTCACCGGCCAGCTCCGACATTCTGGCGATTAAGGCGCGGGCGTTGTGGCTGCTGCCGATTTGCGGCCAAAGCTTTTTAGCCTCCTGCCAGCCGTTATCACCGGCAGGCGCGGCACTTGCCACCTCGTCTGCCGGCATTTCTTGAGCTTCTTCGGCAGGCTGCTTGTCATCAAGCGCAGGCTCCGCGCCCTGCTCTGCTTGCTCTTGCTCTGCCTGCCCGTCAGCGGTAAAAAGCAGGTTATTATCCTCCCTATCCACCGGCTCATCTTCATCAAAAAGCAGCTCGCGTACCTGCGGACTGATCTTTTGATAATTTTCTTCCAAGATACTCATTGTTTTTTCCTCCTTTTATAATTTCATTATGTAGGCCAAGGCGTAGTAAGGCGGGCGGTTTTCGTGAGCCGCGCCGTTACCGCTGTTCAAGGTGGTGTAATTGCCGTCCGCTTGCATCGAAGAAACCAAAGGACACTTTATTGTTCCGCTCATACCTTTTACAGAACCGTAAACCGTATGGTTATGGCTGGGCATTTCGTCAACAGTTAAGATATGCGTTTTCTCACCGCCGCCGGCGCCGACCGCATACTCGTTACCCGCACCGACCACAAAGCGGTCGCGCAGGTTGGGAGTGCCGTTACTGCCATCACACAAGGCCCAGCCGGCCGGAATATTAACGATGGCGCCGCTCCACAGGGCGATGATCCCCGCGGGCACCGGGCTGTTCCAGCTTGCTCTTTCGGCCGCCGTAATATGCACCGTGCTGTTAAAAAGATGGCTGTATGCCGACGCGCCGCGGTCACCGCGGTAGGCGGTCGCCGCGGTTTCGCCCAAGGCCAGGGAGGGAGAGATCTGCACATAGACCGTACCGCTCCAGCGCCAGGCTAAATTGGTGGCTAGATCCAAATAGATTTTGCCCGCTTCGCCGACAGCAGGAAAATTGACCTTAGCCGCATACTCCAGCACATCATCAACAAAGGAGGGCAGCTGGGCGGAAGGCACCTTGCCCGCGCTGTCCAGCTCGGCAACACCGCCCGCCGCGCCCTTTTGCGCGGTCGCCAGATAGTTGTGGCTGTGGCTGAGCGGGGCGTAGGCCGTGTTATGATGATGGTCACCCGCGGCCAGCGTATTAGCGGCCGAGCCGACATTGAGCCAGGCCGCCCCGCCCAAGGAGCTGAACCATTTTTTTAGCTTGCCGCAGAGCAGGCCAAGGTTCTCGCCTGAAACCAGATTCTCTTTAAGCGCGGCCTCGGTAAAGCTGACGCTCAAATTCTGGCCCTCGCCCGTTTTGGTTAAAAAATCGGCGCCGACAACGCTGGCCGCCTGCTCCATATAGTATTTGGCGTTATCGGTGCTTTCGTTATCACGCATACCCGTACCGCCTTTGGCATAGCTTTCCGACAAAGCCGCCATTGCCGCCGCATCGGAGGCCTCGGCAGCGGCGGCCGCCGCAGAAAGCTCGGCCTCGTCGGCGCTGCCGACGGCGGCTGTCAAGGCTGACTCGGCAGATGTGACGCTGCTATCGGCAGCAGCCGCCGAGCCTGCCGCTAAAGCGGCCTGAGCGGCGGCCTCGTTTTTAGAGCCTAAGGCCGCGTCAGCGGCAGCGGCGGAATTATTTGCAGAATTCAAGGCCGCGGCCGAAGCCGCTTCGGCCTCGCCTGCCGATGAGGCGGCGGCTTGAGTATAGCCGTCCAGAGCGCTTAAAGCCGACAGGGCCAGCTTTTCTACCCCCAAAGAGCCGTCGCGCACCTCGGCGCTGACGGTTTTGACATTCCCCGTGCCGCTTTGACTAAAGGCCACCGTAGCCCCGGCGGTAAAGTTGTAAATATTCATCAGGTTGGTTACATCGGTGCTGGAGCTGGAACCGTCAACATTAGTAACGACCAGCCGCCAAATACCGTCGGCCTGCGTTAAGGCAAAGGAGGCGGGCACCTTTTCCAAAGCCGTATCCCAGCTTTGAGTGCTGCCGTCCTTTTTGCTGACGGTCAAAACTCCCGTTGCCAGATCCATATTTACCGATTGAACAAGGTCGTAGGTTTCCTGAATGATCAAAGCATCGGCTTGAGAAGCCGTATAGCAGGCCTTAATCAAATCGGTCAGGCTCTCTAACACAGCCTGCACCGTTGCGCCGCTCACCCCCTCGATCGCAGCCACCTCAACCGCGGCCGCACCGTTGTTAAGCTGCTGCAGCAGGGCGTTAAAGTTGGCCATCAGCCGCGCGGCAAAGGCCTTTTGGCCGTCGCTTAAGCTGTAAGGCAGGGTTAAATCAGTCATTGTACTCAACACTCCTTTCCGTAATACCGCACTTATCGGCGGCCGGGCGCTTGGACTTATAGCTAAAGCCCAGCCCCAACAGTAAAACGGGTTCGTTTAATTTATTATTGTAAATTTTAATGCTCAAACGCCGGCATTTAAGGTTTAAGGGCAGCTCCTTGCAGACGGCGTCAACAAAACCGTAGCGCGCCGCCCCCCATTGGCCTTCGCCGTAAATCAGGCTTTCGTCCAAATCGGCGGTATAGGCGCGGCGGCGGTAGTCGGCCGTCAGCTCAAGCTCGGGCAGTGAGCTTTCCTCCTTATATTGGCTGGCGACGATAAAAACGCTCTTAACGCGGCTTTGGCGCACCATCTGCCCCGCCACATCAAAGGCCTTGGTTTCGGCCTCCATTTCTATAGGGATCTCCTGCCCCGTAGCCGTATCGATGTAGTTGCGGCTCTCCTCTTTGTTTTTTAATATGTACCCCCCTCGGCAACCCAAAAAGAGGGCAGGCAGGCGCAAGGCCGTTGAATAGCAGGAGCAGCTTTGCGTAAACTCGCCAAAAAAACTGTCCGTAGCCGGATAATAGCGGTACTCGCGGCAGCCCGCGCCGTCAACCAGCGTTATACGGTAAGCGCCCGCAAAATAACAGCTGTGCGCCGAGGACAATTCGCCGGTATCGGCCAGCGCCTTAACGCGCTTTTCCGAAAGGTTTTTAGCGGCCGGCAAAAGGCTGTAATTGGGCTGATGCAGACGGTAAAGCCCGTCCGCGCCCAAATAAAGCACGCCGTTATCGACGCGGCAAATGCTTTTGGCAAAGGCTGTACCGCTGCTGACCGACAAACGCGTTAAATTGATGTCGCCCGCCGCGATAAAATCCCAGCCCGAAAGAAAATAAACGCTCTTTTGTTTAAAAATCAGCAAGCCCTCGGCAAAGGAGCACAGCCCCGTAATCGTATCGGCGTCCTTGGTGTTGACGGAAATAATGCTCGTCAGCTCAAAATCTTGAGGGTTGCCGACCTTAGAGAAAATTACCTCGGAATGGGTCGAGCGGGCATAAAACCAGCGGCTGCCGCGCTGCTCAACAAAGCGGCTGCTGCGAATACGGCCCCAAAATTCCAGCTCGGCCGCTGTGGGGCTGCCCGCAGTCTGCGGAGTAAAAGTAACCGCGGCCACAGTCTGGCCGTTATAAGTGCGGAACTCGCTGCCGTCCAGCCACCAGAGCTTGCCGCCGTAAATAAAGTAATCGCAAATCGGCGCCAGACCGTTTGTAACAAGCTGCCAAGCCGCCTGCTGCCCGCCTGCCGCCGTAACCAGCTGATAAAGGCTGTCGGCCGTAAAGCACAGGGTCTGCACCACGCCGTCGGCGGGGGTCAGCTCGACCAGCGCCAAAATCTCCGCCCCGCTTGTCAGCCTTGGCAAGGCAAGCTCGTAGCCTGAGGCCTTAGCCAGCCCCAGCCCGGCGGCAGGTACGGTATTTTTGGCCTTTTTTAAATATTTATCGGCCATACTGTCGGCCAGGCCGTCGGCCAGCCCGCCCGAAAAATCGCGAAAAATGCGTAAGGCTCTGGCCATTTAAACCACCTGCCATTCAGCGGCAAGGGGGCTAAGCCCCTGCAAAAGCTTGTGGCGGGTATCGCGCGCCTGAAAATAGTAGCTCATCCACTTTGTGCCGAGCGCGCTTTCGGAGTAATCCCCTTCGGATTCCTTATCCCAGTAGCGGGCGGCGGCAAATAAGGGAATTAAATCATGCAAGGCCTCGGCCAGCTCGCTTTGCTCGTCGCCGTTCAGCCCCGTAAAGGGACGCGGCAGCTTGTGATATAAAAGCTCAAAATTACCCAAGGGCACATAAAGGCGGCCCTGCCCGCTGATGACGGGGCGCAGCTCGCGCCTGCTGCCTTCGTTAATAACGGCTAAGGGGCGCAGGCAATCTGCCGGCAGCGGATAAGTACCGTCGGCGGCTTGGTTTTGCCCCTCAAAATAGGCGGCGCGGACGGCGGGGGCAAAATATAGGGCCAAATCGTTTTGCGCCTCGTTAAACCACACCGCCAGCTCGGCGGCATCAACCAGATCGGCCGTTCCGCAATGCAATTCAAAGGCGGCCTTTAATTGCGAAAATTTCATATCGCCGCCTCCTTTGCCTGCTTTTGCCCCTGCTCCTGCAAAGGCCCGTCGTCCGGCTGCTCGGCCTCGTCCTGCCATAATTCAACCAGCGCCAGCAGGCGGCGCAGCTCCAGCAGGCGACCCTTGCGCTGCAAAAACTCCTCCCAGCCGGCGGCATCCAAGGCGCGGGTTGTTAAATAATTTTCTTCCTCACGCAAATCTTGGTAAAAATAGCGCCAGAATGCGGAAGCGGCAACATCTCTTAAACTGCTTTTTTCTTCCGGTGTCATAAACTTTGGCTCCTTTCTTTGTGGTAAACCGAACTTGTTTTTTGTTCAGCTTTGCTCCTCCAAAGCGAGCATAACAAAATAAAGCGCTTAAAAACGCTCATAGCCCCGGCCTGTAACAGGTCTTGGGCGCTTTTAAGCGTTTTTAAGCGGCTTTATCAGGCAATAAAAAAACTGCCCGTAAAGGGCAGTTCATAATCATAATAGCTGTTTTTCTCCTATTTATATAAAAGCACTTCTACTATCCCACTGCCGTCAGAATAGCTGACCGCCGTCAACCGCAGGGTTATCTTATGTTTAATATTCACATATTCAAGAGTTTCATACTCATCACTGTCGGAAACATTGCCGACAAAATCAAAGCCGTTATTTTTCAGCTCTTGGTCAAACAAGCCCAGCGCTTTTTGCAGCTGGCTAGAGGAGAGCTTTGACCAATCGTAATAATAGCCCTCGCAGCCCGCGTCCTCGCCCGCGCCTAAATAATGGCCGACAGGCAATAAATCCAAAAGCTGGCCTAAATTAACGGCCGGCGCGAAGCCCTCGTAATAAGTGCCCAAAATCGTAGAATAACCAACCGATACCTGCATTTGCTTTTGATCCACAATCTTATTATTTTTATCCCTTAAAGTTACGGTAACGGTCGTCTTACCGATATCCTGCGGCTCTAAATAAAGCCAAACCCTACCGTCCTGCCACTCGCCGTCCCAGTCGGCAAACAGCAGGTCGGGGTTTGCCACATCTACACGATAGTGACCGCCGCCCCCCTCAAAATAAACGGGAATAAAAGTATAGCAATCATAAGGCAGCATCAGGCTTTGCGGCTCAAAGCTGATTTGGTTATCGCTTGCAGCCGTCGCCTCCGGCACAGCGGGCTTACTTGCCGCCGGCGAGGTGATGGCGACGGCAGCATCTTCACCGTTCCACTCGACAGTACAGTCGGCAGCCTCGGCGATAAAGCGCAAGGGCACCATCGTACGGCCGTTAATCAGGCGCGGCGGCTCAAGCAAGGTTATTTCCTCTTGGTTTTTATAGGCATATTTGCTGCCGATTTTTAAAGTTATGTTAAGGCTGCTGCGCTCGGATAAAATCGTTTGGCTGTTTTCGTACCAGCAGACATCCATGCCCAAAGCCTCAAAAATCGTGCGCATCGGCACTAAGGTTGTGCCGTTAATAACTACGGGCTTGCTGTCAAAAGCCAGCTGCTTACCGTCTAAATAGACACTGATATTGCTCACCACGACAGGCGCTGGCTTTTCGGCGGGCACCTGCTGCGGCTGCGGCTGTTGCTGCTCGATTTTTTCGGGTCTTTCGGGAATAAAAGGAATTGCCGAAGCAGGCAGGGAGAGGCCAAACAGTAAAACTGCAATTAACGACAAGGCCAAAAGGCGTTTTTTCATCATCGCTTTCCTCCGCTTATTTATCGCCGGATACTGATCAAGATATTATCGCTGCCATCCTCATAAATAAGAAATGCAACTGTTACATTGATGTTTTTAGTTTTATTATAATAATAATATTTAGATGACATCGCGTTTACTTGCATATCAATAAGCTCAAAGCCGGCTTTTATTAAAGCAAAATAATATTGATCCATACGATCCTTAAACAGTTCAACCGACCAAGCGGTCGAATCGTAGCAGTATTCCTCCAAACCCCTATCTTCGCCGATGCCGTAATAATGATCATCATAAGCTATGCCGCATAATTGACCAAAATCAGGTACGGGCGAAAAACCGCTGTAACACTCGGTAGGCTTTGGCGCGGGCAAAACGGTTACGGGCACATTATAGGTAGCAAGCAGCGTCGAATCGGCTTGATCAACAACCGTCAGCTCAATAACCGCCGATCCTGTTTGCAAAGCATCAATACGCAGCTTGGTAGAGTCGTCATCTAAAGTATCGACTGTTGACCAAGCGCATTTAAGCGTTTTTTCATCCTCAAGATCATAATACAGAGTATAATTAAAGCTTTGGACATTTTGCACGCTCACAGTTAAATAGGTGCAACAGCCCTGAGGCAAAAATACATATGCGACCTCGGGAATGATGCAAACATCATCGATAAGGTCTTGCAGCACTGTGCTTTTGGTAATATATACGCAATTAGCTGCGGCGTCATATTCAACCTTGGCGTAAAAGGTTTCGGCGATAAAGCGCAGCGGCACCATCGTGCGCCCGTTAATCGTGCGCGGCGCCTCGCTCAGCTCGACCTCGTTGC
>JAQVWQ010000113.1 GCA_028709615.1 Clostridia bacterium
GGCCGATTTTTCTTTATCGATGAAGGAATTATTAAGATGAATTTCATCGCCCGGCTTATACATATCGCACTTAGAGCTTTTTACTACGATTTTTACTTTTTTCTCCACAAAAAAACCTCCTTTATGCTTATTTATTCTTATATTATATCAAAACAAAAAATTTATGTCAATTTTGCACTAAAAATTCTGTTAATTTGTTAATTTAGCTTATAACATCAGACAGATAAGAATTAAAACCGGCAAAATAAAGGCCAGCATGAACCTCGTAATTTTACCAAAGCCCTCACGCCAAACCAAACCGGCAAAAAGGCAGAGTGTCCAAGCTGCGGCCGGCATTAAAATATGGGCGGCCCAGTTATCAAAAGCCGAAAAAATTTGCCCTTGGGCGGCAAAGGAGGCGGCCTGCAGGGTTCCCGCTGCGCCAACGGTCAAGGCGGCTATGGCTACGGCATAAGGCCGTTTAAAAACGCGCAGCAGAGGGGCGGCGCAGACCTCCAAAAGCGCGCAGGCCGATGTATAGGCTGCTATAAAGGCTAAAAAGAAAAAAAGAGCGGAAAAAACAGCTCCCGTCAAACCACCAATTTGGCAAAAAATATGCGGTAAAGAAACAAAAAGCAAAGAGGTCCCCGCCTGCAGGGGCAGATTAAAAGCCGTAGCTGCCGGTATAATAATAAATGAGGATAAAATCGCCGAGCAGGCGGCAAAAGCGGCAATCAGCGTGGCGCAAAGCCGCAGTTTAAACCGAGGCGGCAAAAATGCTCCGTAAGCTATATTAATGCCCATTCCCAAAGAGAGCGAATAAAAAACCTGCCCCAAAGCGACTGTCAGCAGCTCGCTGTTTACTAAATCGGGATTAAAGGAAAAAAGCATTTTAAGACCGCTATCCGAGTTAGGCAGACAACAGGCATAAACAGCCAAACCACAGAGCAGCAAAAACAAAATGGGGATCAAGAGCTTGCTGAGCTTTTCGACGCCTTCTGTCAATCCGCGGCCGATAGTTAAGGCAATAAGCAGCAAAAACCCCCAAAGCAGCGCCATAGAATAGGGGGAAATTAAAGAGAGCGAGCTAAAATAATCGGCCGCGGGCGGAGCAAAGCGTAATGAAGCCAGCATAAAGCCACTTATCCAACCGCCTACGGGCAGATAAACGGCCAGAACTAAAAAGGCTGCACCAATCGGCAGCAGACCGAGCAAGCCCCAAGCCTTTGACCTGCCGCACACGGCAAAGCAATGGGGAATATCGCCGCCGCCCTTTTGTCCCAACGAAAACTCCGCCAGCATCAGCGGCAGGCTGATCGGTATCAGCAAGGCTAAAAAAACAATTATAAAAGTGCCTCCGCCGTAATTGGCGCAAAGGGCGGGAAAGCGCCAAAGATTGCCGATACCGATTGCCGAGCCGACGGCGGCCAGTAAAAAACCGCCTGTTGACTGCCAGGAACCCTGTTTCATTATTTTTTTCTCCTCAGATATTGACAAAATATTATTATACTTGTATAATTGTATGCAAGAATACTTGTCTTTTTTCGAGGGCAAACAAAAGACAAAGGTTTTCTGATTATTATGATATGATTAGGAGTGAAAAAGTATGATACAACTGGATACTAAGCGCAATACCTTGATGCAAAAGGTTTATCATTATCAACTGCAGGATGTCGCCGAGCCCAACCTTTATCGAGAGATTTTCCCTTATGTTGAATTACCTAAAATTCCTTTTACACACCGAGAATCTCCGATGGATCCGCCGGAGGATATTTGGATTACCGACAGTACCTTCCGAGACGGTCAGCAGGCCCGCGAGCCTTACACTGCCGAGCAGGTGGTCAGGTTGTATGATTTATTGCATGAGCTGGGCGGGCCCAAAGGGATCATCCGCCAGACCGAGTTCTTTTTATACAGCAAGCTGGATCGGGATTGCGCCTATAAATGTATGGAGCGCGGCTATTCCTTCCCCGAGGTCACAGGCTGGATCAGGGCTACCGAAAAGGATTTTGATTTAGCAAAATCCATGGAAGTCAAGGAATGCGGTATTTTGGTTTCCGCTTCCGATTATCATATTTTTCACAAGCTGGGCAAAACCCGTAAAGAGGCTATGCGCGATTATTTAAAAATAATCGAGTCGGCAATCGCCGCCGGCATTCGTCCCCGCTGTCATATGGAGGACATTACCCGCGCCGACTTTTACGGCTTTGTCGTACCGTTTGCTCATGCCCTCCATCAGTTGATGGAGGATACGGGCGTACCGATTAAAATCCGTACCTGCGATACCATGGGCTACGGTGTTTCTTATCCGGGAGCCGACCTGCCCCGTTCCGTTCCCGGTATTATGTACGGCCTGCGTTATTATGCCGGTTTCTCCTCCGCCCTTTTAGAATGGCACGGGCATAACGATTTTTACAAAGCCGTTACCAATGCCGCTTCGGCCTGGCTGTACGGAGCGTCCTCGGTCAACTGTACCTTGCTGGGTATCGGCGAGCGTACTGGCAACACTCCCGTTGAGGGCATGGTAGCCGAATACGCACAGCTGCGCGGTACGCTGGACGGTATGAATCCGCAGGTTATTACGGAAATTGCCGATTATTACCGTACCGAATTAAAATATGATATTCCGCCGCAAACCCCTTTGGTCGGCAGAGATTTTAACGCCACTCAAGCCGGTATTCACGCTGACGGCTTAATGAAAGATCAGGAAATTTATAATGCCTTTGATACCAAGCTGATATTAAATGTACCTCCCAAGGTTATAATTAATGCTAAATCCGGCTTGGCGGGCGTGGCCTATTGGCTTAACAATCATCCCGAATTGATCAATTTACCCGCCCCCGTCGATAAGAAAAACCCTGTGGTCTTAAAAATTAAAGAATGGGTGGACGAGCAGTTCGCAGCGGGTCGTGTGGCGGCCATCAGTGATGCCGAGATGGCCTGGGCTTATAAAAAATTCAGTAATTAGGAACATTATACTTGCCTGGGCTGTTAAAAAATGTTAAAGTATAATTTATATCCAGTTAATTTTGGAAGGAGCTTGTTATATGGGATTGAATTTAACGCAAAAAATTATTTCCAAGCATTTGGTTGACGGTAAAATGGAAACGGGTCAGCCGATCTCCATTAAAATCGATCAGACCTTAACGCAGGATTCCACAGGTACGATGGCTTTTTTGCAGTTTGAGGCCATGGGTATTAAACGAGTTAAAACCGAAAAATCTGTAGCCTATATCGATCATAATATCCTGCAGACCGGTCACGAAAATGCTGACGATCATAAGTATTTGCGTACGGCGGCCGCCAAATACGGTGTTTATTGCTCGCGTGCGGGTAACGGTATCTGTCACGAGGTACATTTAGAACGCTTTGGCCGTCCCGCTGTGACCTTGCTGGGCTCGGACAGCCATACGCCAACGGCCGGAGCCATCGGTATGCTGGGTATCGGCGCCGGCGGTTTGGATGTGGCCGTTGCCATGGGAGGCGGTCCCTACCATATGCGTATGCCCGGGGTCATCAACATTGTTTTAAAAGGCGCTTTACCTCCGTGGGTAGGAGCAAAAGATATTATTTTAGAGATTCTGCGCCGCCTGACAGTTAAAGGCGGGGTGGGCAAGGTGCTTGAATACAGCGGCAGCGGTCTGGATTATTTGACTGTACCGCAAAGAGCCACTATTGCCAATATGGGCGCGGAGCTCGGCGCTACCAGCTCGCTGTTTCCCAGCGACCAACAAACCCGCGCTTTTTTGCGCGCTCAAAGCCGTTTAGATGATTATCAGCCTTTGGCTGCCGATGAGGA
>JAQVWQ010000027.1 GCA_028709615.1 Clostridia bacterium
CATAATTCAAACACAAAATCGGCAGGAAATAGCTATATAATATGGAATATTATAGATAGCGGAATAGCCGAATTTTGCGTTTCTTCTACTCAAAAAAAGGAGCTGATAGTATGATTGTTAATATTAAAGCTAAGAATATGACAGTTAAGCCTGCGTTAAAAGAGTATATGGAAAAGAGATTAAGCAAATTCGACAAAATGCTGACCGTTGACGAAGTATCCGCGGCTATTTCCGTAATTAAAGATACCTGCAGAGTTGAGGTTACAATTCCCTATCGTGGCATAATTATCCGTGCCGAAGAAGAAGGCTACGATATGTATAGCTGTATCGACTTAGTAGTCGAAAAGCTTGAAAGCCAAATCTTAAAATACAAATCCCGCTTAAACCGCAAGGGTCATGGTACTATTCGCAATGAGGCATCGATTCCGCCTATTCCCTCCGCGGGCGAGCCGGATGACGAAATGCCGGTTCGTATTAAGCATTTTCCGATTAAGCCCATGCCTGTTGACGAGGCTATTATGCAAATGAATTTACTCGGACATAACTTTTTTGTATTTTTAAATACCGATGATGAAACAGTAAATGTTGTCTATTGCCGAAAAGATGGTGCTTATGGCTTGCTGGTACCCGAAAAATAATCTAAAAGCGGGCAATCTTATAACTCAATGATTAAGCAGCACGCGGGGGCTGATTGACACCCTGGATGGCCGTTAATCAGCCCCTCGTATTTTTTTATGAAAGTAGTGACGAATTTTGGCAGGATTTTTAAAAGCATTATTTGATGATAATGCAAAAGATATCAAACGCTATTCAAAGGTTGTAGAGCGTATTAATATGCTGGAGGATCGCATAGCTTCTTATAGTGATGCCGAGCTGCGTGCAAAAACCGATATATTTCGCGAGCAGCTGGCTGACGGAACACCTGTTGAGCAGATTATGCCCGAGGCTTTTGCCGTTTGCCGAGAGGCTTCCCGCCGCATTTTAAATATGCGCCACTTTGATGTCCAGTTGATCGGCGGCCTCACCTTGGCTGACGGCAGAATTGCCGAGATGAAAACCGGTGAAGGCAAAACGCTGGTGGCTACCGCGCCTGCTTATCTTAAGGCGTTAGAAGGCAAAGGCGTGCATGTCGTGACCGTCAATGATTATTTGGCCCGCCGCGACAGCGAATGGATGGGGCGGCTTTATAACTTTTTGGGCCTTTCCGTCGGTTTAATTGTGGCACAAATGCCTGCATCCGAACGCAGAGAGGCTTATAACTGCGATATCACCTATGCCACAAATAATGAGCTGGGCTTTGACTATCTGCGCGATAATATGGCGCGTATTCCGGAAGCCCGTGTTCAGCGCGATTTGTATTACGCCATTGTTGACGAGGTCGATAGTATTTTAATCGACGAGGCAAGAACGCCTTTGATCATTTCCGGCTCGTCGGGCAAGCCTACCCAGATGTATTACCAAATGGCGGAAATAGTTCCCCGTTTAAAAAATGAGGTTGACTATACTGTCGATGAAAAAACCCGTACGGTAGCCTTAACCGAGCAAGGTTCGGAAAAGGTCGAAAGCATGCTGGGGTTAGACGATCTTTATGATGATAAAAACACAGAAATCAATCACTATGTAAATCAGGCTTTAAAGGCGCATACTTTGTTTCGCCGCGACCGCGATTATGTTGTCAAGGACGGGCAGGTTATTATTGTTGACGAGTTTACCGGCCGATTAATGTTTGGCCGCCGTTATTCCGAAGGCTTGCACCAGTCTATTGAGGCCAAAGAAAGGGTACAAATAGAGCGCGAAACGCAAACGCTGGCCTCCATTACTTTCCAAAATTATTTTCGTATGTATAACAAACTCTCCGGTATGACGGGTACCGCCAAAACCGAGGAAGACGAATTTCGTAATATCTACGGCTTTGATGTTGTGGAAATCCCCACTAATATGCCGATGATCCGCTCTGATTTTCCCGATGTTATTTATCGTACGCAAAACGGTAAATATCAGGCCATTGTCGAAGAAATTTCCCAAATGCATTCTACGGGCCGCCCTGTTTTGGTAGGTACGGTTTCCATCGAAAAATCGGAAATAATTTCTTCATTATTAAAAAAACGCGGCTTGCAGCACAATGTTTTAAATGCCAAGTTTCACGAAAAAGAGGCGGAAATCGTGGCTCAGGCCGGCCGCAAAAATGCCATTACTATTGCTACAAATATGGCGGGGCGTGGTACGGATATTGTTTTGGGCGGAAACTATCAAACCTTGGCGCAGGCCGAAGTGGCCAAAGAAGCAGCCAAGGACGAAAAAGAATTTACTCCCGCTCAAATTTTGCAAATCGAAGATAAATACAAACAGCAAACAGCTGCCGAGCATGACGAGGTTGTGTCCTTAGGCGGGCTGCACATTATCGGTACGGAAAGACACGAAAGCCGCCGTATCGATAATCAGCTGCGCGGTCGTGCCGGCCGTCAGGGCGACCCCGGCTCCAGCCGTTTTTATATTTCTATGGAAGATGACCTGATGCGCCTGTTTGGCGGCGATAATTTAGCGGGAATGATGGATAAGCTGGGTATGGACGACACCATGCCGATTGACAGCGGTATGGTGACCAAATCCTTGGAAAACGCGCAAAAGAAGGTAGAATACCGTAATTTTGAAATGCGTAAAAATGTTTTGCAGTACGACGATGTAATGAACGCCCAGCGCGAGGTGATTTACAAAGAGCGCCGCCAGGCATTGGAGGGCGCCAATTTGCGCGAGAGCGTGCTGCATATGTTCGAAAGTGTTATCGAACGCATAGTAGAAAATTATGCAGTCAGTAATTATCCCGAAGAATGGGATTTAGATAAAATGCTGGACGATTTGGCAGACTATTTATCAAGTCCGTTGCCCGGCAAAGAGGATATTGCTCAGCTTTCAAATACGGAAATCAGTCCTTTATTTATTGATATAGCGCATGATCTTTACGAAAAGCGCGAGCAGGAGCTCGGAGAAGATATTTTGCGTCAAATCGAAAGGATCTTGATTCTGCGTATTGTGGACAGCAAATGGATGGATCATTTGGATGCCATGGATCAAATGCGTCAAGGCATCGGCTTGCAAGCTTACGGCCAGCGCGATCCGTTAATTCAGTACAAATATGAAGCCTACGATATGTTCCAGGCCATGATAGAAGAAATTCAAAGCGAGGTTTGCCGTCTGGTGCTGCGTTTAGATTTGGTTCCCGCTCAACCGAACGACGAAAATCGCAATATGGTGGCCAGTCATGGTAATTCGGTTACGGCTGCCCGAAAAAAACCAGTTGTGCGCAAGGCCGAGGAAAAAATCGGCCGTAACGACCTTTGCCCCTGTGGCAGCGGCAAAAAATATAAAAATTGTTGCGGTAAAAACTAACAGCATTTAATAAATTGCTTAGTTTGCTCTTGCTGCAAATTCCACAGGCAGTTTAAAATCAAGTTTTTGGAGGTAATTGCTTATGATCGAAGATTTACGCCCGCAGCTGGCTGAATATAAACAAAGAATAGACGGTCTCCGGAGGTCTCTTTGACATAGATAATAAGAGAATTCGTGTGCTTGAGCAAGAAAGAGTAACGCTTGTCGCCGATTTTTGGCAGGATGCCGATGCCGCGCAAGCCTTAATGCAAAAAATTAACCGCCAAAAAGAAGATATCAATAACTATGAGCATTTGCTTACTCTTTGGGAAGATACTCAGGCCTTGTGGGAGCTGGCCAATGAGGCGGATGATCAAGATACCTATAAAGAGGCCGAGCAAAACTTAAAACAAGCAGGCCGTTTGCTGGATAAATTGGAATTGGCTGTTTTGCTTTCCGGTGAATACGACGACCATAACGCTATCTTAACCCTACACGCCGGAGCCGGCGGGGTTGAGGCTTGCGATTGGGTGGAAATGCTTTTAAGAATGTACACGCGTTACTGTGACCGCCAAGGTTTCAAAAGCGAACTGATTGATTTTTTGCCCGGTGACGAAGCGGGGGTCAAAAGTGCTTCTTTAGCTATCTTTGCGCCCAATGCTTACGGTTATTTAAAAGCCGAGCGTGGTGTACATCGTTTGGTGCGGATTTCTCCCTTTGATGCAGCAGGCAGGCGGCATACCTCTTTTGCCTCTGTTGATGTATCGCCGCAGGTAGAAAATGACAAAGAGGTAGAAATCAACGAAGATGACCTGCGTATCGACACCTACCGCTCCAGCGGCAAGGGCGGACAGCATATCAATAAAACAGACTCCGCTGTGCGCATCACCCATATTCCTACGGGTATCGTTACCCAATGCCAGGAGGAACGCTCTCAATTTTCCAACAAAGACCGCGCTATGAAAATGCTGGCTTCTAAGCTGTTGTCAAAAAAAATCAACGATTTAGAGGCGCAATTAGCCGCTGAGCGCGGCCAGCAGCAGGAAATCGGTTGGGGCAGTCAAATACGCTCATATGTTTTTCAGCCTTACCGTTTGGTTAAAGATCATCGTACCAATTTAGAAATGGGTAATGTCGATGCCGTTATGGACGGAGAAATAGAAGATTTTATTGCCGCCTATTTGCGTAAAGCTGCGTTGGATCGAGCGGTAAAAGGAGTGTAGTCTGTGTCAGGTAAAGATTATCCCCGAGCGAAGGACAGCACGCAAAAAACGCGCGTGCTGGCGTTTTTCTGCGCTTTTTTATTGTCGCTTTTGCTGTTTACTTGGTTTTTATTGCCTAAATTTGCCGTTTCCGCTATCGAAAAATCCTTTGAAACCGCCTTTGCAGACTGCCGAGCTGATTTAATAACTAAGGATGGCTTTCTTGCTGCGGTCGGCGGCAATGTGCAAAATGCCGAATTAGTTCTTAAGTTTGCCAATAGCGCTCCCGTCAGTAAAATAATAGCAGATTATACTGACCGTTCCGATTTGTGGACAATACTCAAGGCCGGCGAGGCTTCCTTGTCTCAAAACGCTCCCGATAAGTTGTCTATTCAATGGAATGATGCGACTTTAACAGCGTTTTTGCAACAGCGGCAGAGCTTTATGCAAGAACCTGTCGCCGCAATTTGTAAGGATAACATTAAGATCAGTTGCACATTATCGGTTTACGGCAAAAATTTAACTGCCGAGCTGATCGTTACACCGCAGATAAAAGAAGATAAGCTGTGTTTGCTCTTACAAGAGGTCAGTGCCCGTTCTCTTGACGGACAAGCCGTTATTCTCAGCGACTCTGTTGAGGCTAAATTGGCCGAAAAATTACAATTTGAGCTTGTTTTCTCGCCCCTTAATTGGCCGACGGAGGGTGCAGAGGCCTATCTGGATAATGGTTTTTTAATTGTAGCAAAATAATAAATCAAATTTAATGAAAGGGTGAGTTTTTTTGACTACCGAAGCATTTGCCGCTGAGCTGCGTTTTAGAGCGATTGATATGTTGATTAAAGCCGGCAGCGGCCATCCGGGCGGCTCGCTTTCCGCCGCTGATATCATTGCTTATTTATTTAATGAAGAACTGAACATCAATCCGCAAAACCCCGATATGCCCGAGCGCGACCGCTTTGTTCTCTGCAAGGGGCACGCAGCTCCGGCGCTTTATTGCGCCTTAGCTATGCGGGGCTTCTTCCCGCTCAAAGAACTGGATACCCTGCGTAAATTGGGTTCTCCTTTGCAAGGTCATCCGGATATGAAAAAACTGCCGGGTGTGGATATGTCAACGGGCTCTTTGGGTCAGGGCTTATCTGTGGCCTGCGGTATGGCATTAGCGGCCAAATTAGACGGGCAAAGTAATAATGTTTATGCCGTTTTAGGTGACGGCGAGCAAGCCGAGGGGCAGGTTTGGGAGGCGGCAATGTTTGCCGCTCATTATCAGCTGGATAAGCTGATTGCCTTTTTGGATTTAAACGGCCTGCAAATTGATGGTACAACAAAAGCTGTTATGGACAGCGCCCCCTTAGATGATAAATGGCGCAGCTTCGGCTGGGCGGTACAGGTTATCGACGGTCACGATCTTAATGCCATCAAAGCTGCTGTAGCCAAAGCCAAAACCGAAAAAACACCCTCGATGATTATCGCCAAAACAGTCAAGGGTAAGGGTGTCAGCTTTATGGAAAACAATGTAGATTGGCACGGAGCCGCGCCGAAGGGCGAGCAGGCGGAATTGGCTTTAGCCGAATTAAGGAAAGGAGTAAGCTTATGAGCGAAAAAATTGCAACCAGGGACGCTTACGGTAAAGCCTTAGTGGAGCTGGGTAAAGAAAATCCCGCTGTTGTCGTTCTTGACGCCGACCTTTCTCATTCCACCAAAACAATTAAATTTGCCGAGGCTTTTCCCCAAAGGTTTTTTAACGCGGGTATTGCCGAAGCCAATATGACGGGCGTTGCCGCAGGCTTAGCTACCGCCGGCAAACATCCCTTTATCAGCAGCTTTGCTGTTTTTGCCGCGGGCCGCGCTTTTGAGCAAATCCGCAATTCCATTGTCTATCCCAATCTTAGCGTAACCGTGGCGGCCAGCCATGCCGGCGTAACCGTCGGCGAGGACGGCGGTTCACATCAGGCGATTGAGGATATCGGCTTAATGCGCCTGTTGCCCGGTATGACCGTAATCGTACCTGCCGATGCCATTGAAACAGCGGGGGCGGTACGCGCCTTAGCTTCTTATAACGGTCCTTCATACCTTCGTTTAGGTCGTTTGGCTGTGCCGCAGGTCAACACCGAGGATTATCAATTTCAAGTCGGCAAAGCCACAGTTTTAAAGGAAGGCGAAACCGTAGCGATCTTTGCTTGCGGCTTAATGGTTGCCAAAGCTCTTGAAGCAGCCGAAAAACTGGCAGATCAAGGCATATCCGCTGCCGTTATCAATGTTTCGACAATCAAACCTTTGGATAATGAAACAATTATTGCTTATGCCAAAAAATGCGGTGCCGTCGTCACCGCCGAGGAGCATAACATAATTGGCGGCTTGGGCAGCGCGGTGGCCGAGGTTTTGGCCGAAAACTGTCCGACTAAAATGGCTCGCGTGGGCATTGAAGATAAATTTGGTCAAAGCGGCAGCCCTGCCGAGCTGTTGGAGCTTTATGGTTTAACTGCGGAAAATATTGCGCAAAAAGCAGAAACTCTTCTTAAATAAGAAAGGGGTTTCCTGATGTTAAAACGAACAGGTACGATTTTTGTTTTATTATTGGTATTGGTTATTTTTGCTGCTTGTGCTACGCCTGCCGAGCTGCTTGCGGAAATTAAAGCACAACAGACGGCTGTTGCCGAGCAGTGGGCCGAAGCCTTAAAAAACCGCGACGGCCAAGCTCAATATGCTTTATTAACTGAAGAGCAGCAAAAAAACTTTTATGATGAATTGTCAAAGCAAAACGGGGAAAACGAAGTAAATTGGCTTATAGGTTCATCGGATTTTATCATAGAGAACTATCAAGTTGATGTTACTACAAAGGAGACTTTGGTAACTTATCGCGCCAAAGACCCCGATGGCAATATTTATATTATGGTAGAAAAGCTCAGCTTTAAACAGGTCAAGGATAATTGGCTGATCAATGATTATCAAACTGTTGTCGATTATATTGATGAGCAAAGCTATAATAAGCAGGCAGAAAACCAATAATTACAGCGTAAATAAAACAAGCGGCACAGTTCATCCTGTGCCGCTTGTTTTGTGTTTTTAATTCAGTTATCTGTTCTTATTCATCGCTACCCCGATAATTAAGCCAATTACCAGTACCAATAAAACTGCTCCGATAATAAATATGCCGCTGAACATCATTTTTTTTAGCCTCCTATTTTAAAATAATTTCTTTTGGAAAAGCATCTAAGCGGGCGATACTCCACATTTTATCAATGTAGGCCGTGGTATAAGCCTGCTCAATTAAGTGGTAGTAATACGCTCCGCGCTCTGTTAAAATATATTGATCTTTTTGTTTTTTTATCAGCCCCAATAATCGCGCCAAAGAAAGCTCAAATCCATAGAGCTTTTTTAAGGGTAAAGCGAAAAAATCGGCAAATTTTTGCTCGCTGGCGCGCAAAGAATAGCAGCTCCAAAATAAATAATAACAAGCGCGCTGACGCAGGCTAAAATCCAAGCTTAATGCTGTTGGCAGCTGTCCTTGGGCAATCCTTTGGCAATAAGCCTTTAAAGAAAAGGTATTAATTTTAAATTGCCGGGTTAGTAAAGAGGTTGCCGAAAGCCCGAAGCCTAAAAAGACATCACGGGTAATCGAAGAGTATTTTTGGGTGTCCGGTTTGGCGAAGGTCCATACAGAGGTGCGCTTTAACCCTTTTGCGCTGCAATGCTCGCTGATTTCCTTTAAGAGCCTTTTTTTGGTTTTTCTGTTCATGGGTTTTTGTTTGTTTTCGGCAAAAGAAAAATCAATAAAAGGATAGGTGGAAATTTGCGTGGCTCCGTTGGCAAAAGCGATGTCGATATCGTTTTTTAAGCTTTCTCCGGTTTGCGTAGGAATGGCAAAAATCAGATCCATATCTACTGTGGCAAAATCTGCGGCTTTGACAGCGGCAAAAATTTTTGCATAGTCGGGAGTTTGCCGCCCCAAGGCGGTTAAACAGTTGTCATCAAAGGATTGAATGCCGATGCTGATCATTGTTACACCGGCTTTTTTCAGCTTTAACAGTGTCTCTTCGCAAACATCATCGGGATGAAGCTCTACCCCTATGCCGTCGGTGATAATAAAATATATTTGCAGGGCGGCAATTATTTCAGCCAAGTCGTCAAGCATCAAAGCAGGAGTGCCGCCGCCGAAATAAAGACTTGTCGCTTGGATTTTATGATTTTGGCTTGCGCCCACCAGCCCAATTTCTTTTAATAGGGCCTTTTTATAAAGGGCGGCATCATCTTTACGATAAACCTGTTTACAATACGGGCAAAAAGCGCAAAGCCGGCGGCAAAACGGGATATGTACATAAAGCCCGGGGGCAGAGGGCAGGTTTAAATCTAATTTGTTATCATAACGGCCTTTAAAAACAAACGGTTTAAAAGAGCGTGTCAGCCAAATCCTAATTAAAGAAGTAGAAAGCATAAGTATCTCCGTTTTTTTATTTAAAAGTTACAAAATTGACTCTTGTTTTGATCTGACAGAAGGAAAAACATAACGATCCTTGCCGCGGGTTTTATTGCCGTATTCTATTGCTAAAACAGGGCAACGGCAGATACAGGCCATGCATTGGGTGCAATTACCTTGCCAGCAGGGTTTGCCGTCGTTTAATTCAATATTTTTTAAGGGGCAAATTTGGGCGCACAGCCCGCAGCCGTTACAATTTGAGGTTGCATAAAATTTTCTGTCGTTCATAAAAAAAGCGTTAAAAATCGGTGAGATAAAGCGGGATTTAAAAGCGGGCAGCTTGCCTTGATTAACATCAAAAACCGTTTTTCTTCCCAGAATTGCTTTAGCTATATGCTCAAGTCTGATGGTTGCGGCGGCAATTTTATCGCAGATTTTTTGCGGGCTTTCTGCTTTAAACAGCGTAATATAGTTTTCGGGCATAAGCAAAGAAAAGGCGCTTGTCAAAGGCAGCCGCCTTGACAGGGTGTTCATTGTCAGTCCGCAATCTTGGCCGCAGGTGCAAACTGCGTAGCAATAAGCGCCTTCTTCAAAGGTGATGTTTTTCAGCCAATCCAAAACAACTAAAGGAGGGGACCAGCCGTAAACAGGGAAAACAAGACCAAAGGCCTCACCCTTTTTTACGGTCAAGCACCATTTTTTATCGTCGAGCAGGTCGCAGATATTGTAAGCTTGATCGCCGGTTTTTGCCGCTAATTGCCCTGCTGCCCACCTGGAATTGCCTGTGCCTGAAAAATAATAAATCATAGTTTTTTACCGACTTTCTCTTATTAGTGTAATTTTCCCCGTTGAGTTTAAAAACTCTGTGTATAAGAGATAAATAAAAAAGTAGTAAATACCATTATTTCTGCCAGCAAAGCTAGAACAGAGCTTTTGGTTAGTGGCACCTGCTCTAGAATAATATTGAAGTTTGAGGCAGGATTTTCCTGTTTTTTGCCGCAACTGCTTAGCAAAATTGCAATAATTATTGCCGCTAAGGACAGAAAAAAAGTAGCCGCGAGGGGATAAAATATCTTAAAGGTAAGGGGCTTAACAGCCAAGGCTAAAACACAAACGGTTAAGGCGGCAATAAACGCTAAAAATAAATAAGCCATAATTTTATTAACAAGCAGGTAAACTCGGCCATGGCCGGCCAGCTTGGGCAAAAGCAAGCGTTTGCCTTCATTTTGGAAGGCGGTTGCCGGCAGTTCGGCAAAACAAATCAGCCAGATTATAAAGGTTACAAGTAATAAGCCGTTGCTCGTTTGCAAATAGCTGTTTATAGGTGTTATATAGCATAAAAGCAGGCAAATTAGCCAAAAGAGAAGACGAAACTTTGTTAAAGGATTACGCATCAGCAGTAATAGTTCCTTGGCGGTAACCGCCCCGAAGATTTTATGTAAAATAAAACTGGTCGTAAAGAAAATAATTTTGTTTTCACCAAGAAAAAAAGAGATGTATGCTCTCTGCCAGCAATCGCTTAAAAATGCTAAGCTGCGGTAGGTAAAGAGAATTATCAGCAAACATAGGCAAGAGCACCAAATAATAATCGACCAAGACAAGGGCATAGTAACGGGACGAAAAATTAAATAAATTGCGGCGGCCAAGCCTCCCGTTAAAACTATGCTCATTACAGTATAACAAAGGCCGGCCCAGGCTCGGGCAAAGCGATGGCAGAGAATGGAGATTGTCAAAGCGGTTGCTGCTGTCGCCGTCAATAAAAAAGGCCAAAGCAGTAAAACCGCAAGCTCGCCGGCCATCAATAACCAAATAAAAGGCAAGAGAGAGGAAATGTGTAAATTGGCTGCTATTGTTTGCCAAAATGAGGCGAGGATAATTTTTTTGCTATCAACACCGGACAGTAAATCAAGGCGGTTTTCTTTGGTAAACAAGTATTTTTCTCCGGAGATATAACTATTACCTATCAAAACGGCAATACCTGCTGCCAATAATAGTGTAGAGCCTGCCGCACCTTGTTTTAAGGCTAAGACAATCAGGGCCGTTAAAGAAATAAGCTCCGATACCAATAATAATTTTCCCCACGGAGAAAAACGGAACAAATTATTATAACTTTGGTGCAGCTTCATTCGAAATAAAAGCATCGCTGCTACCTCCCGTTTAACGACAAGAACAGCTGCTCTAAATTTATCGCTTGATAAGCAGTCAGTAATTCCGGTAAATTGCCGCAGGCCACAATCCCGCCTTGCCGAATAATGATGATCCGATCGGCAATACTTTCGGCAAAGGCCATAACATGGCCGGAAAATAGGATTGATTTTCCTTCAGATGTACGGCTAATAAAAAGTTGTTTGATTTTTGCCAGCGTTTGTGCATCAAAAGCATTGGTCAGTTCGTCTATTATCAGCAAGTCGGGGTCGGATAGCAGGGCAATTATCAAAGAAACTTTGCGCTGCATACCTTGAGAATAACTGTCAATTGGCTGATTTTGCCGCTCGCTCAACTCAAAAAATTCTAACCAATATTGGGCAAAATCAGCTATTTGCTGGTCGTTGAGGCCATAAAGCTTGCCGCTGTATTGTAGATGCTCTCTGGTTGTCAGACGGCTGTAAAGTATCGGCTGATCAGGCACAAAACCGATTTGACGGCGGTATTGCCGGTTTTTTTCTTTATTGATATTATGTCCGTTAAGAAGTATTTGTCCGGTTTGAGCCGGTAAAAGGCCGGTTATCATATTTAGCGTTGTCGATTTACCGGCGCCGTTACTACCCAAAAAAGCCACACACTCTCCGGGATAGACCTTTAAATCCAAATCGTTTACCGCCTTAGCATGGCCGTAGTCATAAGACACCTGCTCCAGCTGCAATAAGGGGTGGCAGTCTGTAATCGGTGTAAAAACCTTTGGCTTTAAATAAGTATTCTCGGTGCTTGCCTGTGTTTGGTTTAGCGGCTTGCTTATTGGAGCGTAAGCAGCCACAGTCTGGGTAAATTCGTGATAATTATCAACATTAAAATAAATTGCGTTGACCACGCCCCGTTTGTTTTGCGGATTGTCAGCATCGTTGGCTTTAACCTCTAACGGTTCTTTTAAATTTAACTGAAAAATGTTTTGTTTGTCGGCTAGACAAAATAAAGAGTTTTTTTGTCTAAGTAAAATTCTGCCCACGGTATCGGCAGGGGGTAGTGTAATTGTTGAAACCGGTTCAAGAGCAAGTATTATTTGCCAGGGTAAGCAGAGTCGAAAAGTCCCCAGCTGTAAGATCAGACCATTATTATTGATTTTATGAGCGGAGTTCCGTAGGGCTAAAACGGTATAGATTACATAAGCTTCCACAAGCAATAAAACGGCCGTAACAAGAATACGGCTGCGTAGCTCGTTGATTAAGACAAAAACAATAATCACGGCAATTATCAGCTCTACGGCAATAATCGCCAGTAAAGCGGTAAGAAAGGTTTGCATATTACCGTTATTTTTGCTATTGGAAAATTTAATGTTTTTTTGCTTCACACTAGGCTTCCTCGCTCATAAAATTTTGCTGCAGCGGCAGAATTTTTTGTAAAAAAGCTAAAGAACGATTATCTGCTTTAAGCAAGCCTTGACTTGCAAGCTGTTCTGCGCAGCTAAAACCGAAAACTAATTGAGCAAGCTCTGCGCAATTTAATTCGGCACTTAAAGCCGTAGTATGAAAAGGCTCAAAACGACCTTTTCCGTTTGCTATCGATAAAACACAAAGCTGAGTTAATTCGGGTAAAAAGTCATCATGTATTTGCAAACAAATCTGCCCTTCCGATAATTGAGGATAGGTCATTTGTTCCAAAATGCGTAAATTACAAACCCTTGTCATTAAAGAAGGTTTATAATGCACACCGTTAAAATCAGCAAGCAGCAGGTGGGAGTTGTCGCCGTAGGGGGCTTCCCAGCTAAATATCTTACAATCGCTAAAATTGTTTTTTATATGAGCAAAAACCGAGCTGCGGGCAGCTCGATCATAAAAACCAATTTCCCGTGCAAAAAAGGTACGGTTTTTAATATAATAAAAAAGATAAGCGCAGGGCTGACCGTTGCGTAAAAAAATCAAGCCGTTGCCGCCATCTCCGCATAATTCTTGGTAAAAGTTGCGCCAGTTTTGTTCAGTGCGAAGTACATAGCCGTTACTATGGTTAAGCATTTGGCGGTAAATTGAGGCCAATACAGGCCATTCGGTATCAATATTGAGGTGGTGAGCCGAAATATTTACGCCCGCCAAGGGTGCCAGCTCATCCATCGGCAAAGAGTAATGAAATTGCGCGTAAGAAAAACGGAAGCCTTGTTTTAAATAAAACAAAGGAACTGCGGGTTTTAAAACACAGACCGAGGCGTTGCGATTTTTTACAACCTGTCGTAAGCCCTCGCGCATTAATTCTCGTCCCAAGCCTTTACCGCGGCAGGACTCGTCTGTTATTACTCCGACAATATAGGGGCAGGCGATGTCGCAGTTGCGCAAACGAATAGTATAAGGAGCAAATTGCAGGCAGGCTAAAATTCGCCCCTCTTGCTTTAGGCATAAGGTTCTTTCGGGGCGGTAAATTTTAGAAAAATACCAACTGAAATAGGGCTCGTAGCTTTCAAAATCCTGCTGCCAAAGCTCTTTTATACGATCTGTATCGGAGTTTTGTGCAAATACAAATTCCATAGCCGCTCCTTATTTTAAAAAACCGGACACAGTTTCATTACGCTAAATGCAAATAATATTTTTTGGCTAAATGAAAAGGATGATAACTTTCCTTGGCTCGGCGCAATCCGGGCGAGCCCATATCTTCGGCGCGGTTGACAAATTCCATATTAGGCCAATAATCCCGCAGGTAAAACTGATTTATTACTGCGTAAGCGCCTATAAAATCTCTGTCGGCTTTTTCAAAGTGAATGCCGACTGTTTTATTATCCAGGGCTTCGCCGATGGTAAAAGCCACAACCTTGCCTCCCACCAAAAGACAGGCTCCGTTGGCATCCAGTTTATCAAGATTAGAAAGTGCCGTACAGGCGCTTTTACATTCTAAAAGAATATCGGGACTTTCTTCCGCTTTATTTTCGCACCACTCATAAAGAGCATCGCGGCAGGCAGGCACTAGATCCTTGCTTATGGGTAAAAATTTATAATTAGGATAGTTGCGCATGAACTGATGTATGTGGTTGCGCTTTGACGAATATTTGCGGCCGGACAATTGTATTAGATCGGAAACACGATAGATATAATTAGCGCCTGCCCGGTATTCTTCGGCAACAAAACGGCCGGGCCGGGCTTGTTCAAAAAAAGCCAACAGGTCTTCAGTGACCTCAGAAAGCAAAAAAGGCTTGTCCTGAGTTTGTTGGTATTCAATTAAAGCATCGGTAGCCTTTAAAACATTATTTTTGTCCGCGCTGATGGGTACAAGATAAGAAAACCGATTATTATAATTACTGGAAACGCAAAGAGTATTTTCTAATTCGCACCAATAAAACGGATCCCATTCGCGCCAAATAAATAATGAAGAAAAACAGTAAGAAATCAAATCACGATCAAGATTTTTCAGGTATCCGTCAAACAAATGTTTATTTTCAATCGAAATAGTTTTAAATTCCATTTTTATATCCTTATTTTACACCGGTTTATTTTATTTTTATTAATAATTATAACAAAATTTTCTTTTATTATAACATATATAAAATCACCTTTCAACACCTTGCAATTTGTGTTATACTAGATATTATCTGACTAAATTAAGGAGCAATACAGATGAATGAAAGTGGAATAGCCCTGCAAATCGGGGTTTTAACAATTAGATGGTACGGGGTTTTAATTTGTACCGGTATGTTAATAGGCATCTTTTTGGCGCGCTATTTAGCTAAAAAACGCGGCTTAAATGCTGATGAGGTTTACAACCTTGCTCTGGTAATTTTGCCTGCTGCTGTTATTGGCGCCCGCCTTTATTATGTCGCCTTTAACTGGGATTTGTATCTGGAAAATCCCCTAGATGCCTTAAAAATCTGGCGCGGAGGTTTAGCTATACACGGGGGGTTTCTGGCTGCGCTTATCGCAACCTATATATATTTAAAAATCCGCAGGCAAAGCTTTTTAAGCTGGGCAGATGCTTTTATGCCGTCACTGGCTTTAGGGCAGGCTATCGGCCGTTGGGGTAATTATTTTAACGGTGAGGCTTATGGACGAATAACGGATCTACCCTGGGCAATCTATGTTGACGGCGCTTATCATCACCCGACTTTTCTTTATGAATCATTATGGGACGCAGGCGTTTTTCTGTTTTTGCTTTGGCTTTTTAATAAAAACAAGCGGCCGGGAACAGTTTTTGCTTTCTATTTAATACTATATTCCTTTGGCCGCTTTTGGATAGAAGGATTGCGCACCGACAGCCTAATGCTCTTTGATATAATTCGTGTTGCGCAGTTGGTTTCAGTAGTGTTATTTATTTGCGGAGCTGCTCTTTTAACTTGGCTTAATAAGCAAACCAAAACGCTTGATAAGCCGATAAACAAGAAGAAAATAAAATAGAGGTATTTAGATGGCCTTATAAATTAAATTGTGAAATATGTAAGAATTTATCGAAATAGAGGTTGACAACCTTGTTCAACTATGCTATATTAAATACCGCGACACACCAAAGGACTTTGTCAGCAGTGCATTTAAAAAGGTTTTATCAAAAACCTCAAAAAAAGTTAAAAAAGTTCTTGACAACAGGTGGTAAGCGGTGTTAGAATAAAGAAGTGCCTATTTGGAAGAGGTCTTTGAGAACTGAACAGTGAATAAGCCAAAAAAGCGAAATAAA
>JAQVWQ010000114.1 GCA_028709615.1 Clostridia bacterium
TCCGATCTAAAATCCCTTTTCGCTGGTTGAGCGAAAAGGGAGAAAAGAAGACAGTTATTGTAAGTTTTCGATCGGCCTTTCCGCTCAGAAATTCTTTGCGGTCAGAAAAAAGTATGTTGTTTGTCGTAATCTCCGAGCGCAGGCGAACCTTTGCAGGCAGAATAACGATATTATTATCTTAGCACCGGGTTAAACAAATGTCAAGAGTTTAAAAACGGGATTATTTTGTAAAAAAATTTAAATTTTAGGCCTGTTGTGTTTACATTGGACTTTCTTTGCGAAAGCCGGCGGTGTTGACCAGCGCAATCGTTTTTCCTTCGCCGTCGCTGACCGTTATTTGGTAAAAGCAATGGCTTTTGCCTTCTTTAACCGGGCGCGCTTCGGCCAGCAGCACCGGGCCTTTGGCCGCCCGCAGGTATTGGATATGGCTGTCCAAGGAAACAGTATGCGTTCTGTTTAAGTTAGAGGCGACGGCAAAGGTAAAGTCGGCCAGCGTAAAAATAGCTCCGCCCATTACAAAGCCGGCGGCGTTTAAATGGTTTGGCGTAATCTGCAGGCGGCATTTACAGTAGCCTTCGTCGGCCTCCAGCAGCTCGATACCCGTGGTGCGGGTGGCATACAAATCGGCGGCAAAAATCCTTTTAGCTTTTTCGGTTAAACTCATTGGCAAATTCCTCCTTGATCGGATAAATATTCCGCTTGCAGCTGCAGTTTTTTTGTGTAAAAATAAAAGCCCGCGCATAAAATAATCTGCAAAACGGTGGATGTCGGCGTAGCCAGACCGATTTTAAAAAGTGTCACATCGGCGGTTTGGCTCATTAAATAGGCAAAGGGCACGCGAATGGCAAAAGCGGCAATTACGCCCTGCACCATTGTAAAGACGGTATGCCCGCAGCCGTTAAAATAGCCCAAATAGCAAAACAAAAAGGAGACGAGCAGGCAGTCAAAGGCGTAGGCTTTAAGGTAATCAAAGGCGGCGGCGATGACCCCGGGATCGGTATTAAAAATCGCTGCCAGGCGGTCGCCCCAAAAGAAGGCCAAACAAAACATTACCGCGCCGACCGCTACCGAGGTCATTATGGCATAGCGCAGGGTCAAGCGAGCCCGCTCGAACCTTTTGGCGCCGACATTTTGCGCCACAAAGGCCGCAACCGAGGACATATATGCCGAGGGTACCAGCATCAGCAAAAAAATCAGTCTTTCGGCCACGCCCAAGCCTGCCGAGGCGATTAACCCCAACGAATTAACGATAGCCAGGATAACCAAAAAAGAGATGGTAACTAAAAAATCCTGTAGGCAAAGCGGCGTACCCAGCTTAAAGACTCCGCGTACAGCCCAGCTTTTCGGGTGCAAATCGGCGCGGCCGAAGGCAAAGGGCAGGCCGGTTTTTTTAATAATCATCAGCGAGATGGCTACGCTCAAGGCCTGAGCCGCTACCGTGGCAATAGCCGCGCCGGCGGCGTTCATCTGTAAAACCGCTACCAACAGCAGATCGCCGGCCACATTAAAAACAAAGGCAATAGCTACGGTAATTAAGGGCAGGCGCGAATTGCCCAAGCCGCGAAAAATACTGCCCAACAAATTGTAGGCCACAATAAAAATCAAGCCGCCACAGCAAATGCTGATATAGGTAACGGTCTTGTCAAAGGCCTGCTCGGGGGTATTCATCAGCGTGGCCACATCGTCCGCAAAGCACAGCATTACGGCGGTCATCACTATGGCGACAACAGTAAAAATCACAATGCTGCTGCCGACCACCTCCGCGGCCTGCTCCGGGCGGCCTTCTCCCAGCTTTTGGCCGATTAAAACCGTAGTGCCCATGGCTAAGCCGATAATGATAAAGGTTATCGATTGCATAATCTGGCTGCCTGTACCCACTGCCGATACATCTTCGGGCAGGCCAAAGCGGCCGACGATCAGCAAATCCACCGCTCCGTAGGCCGCCTGCAAAAAAAGGGCCAGCAGTATCGGCAAAGCAAAGCGCAGCAGCGGGGCCAGGATTTTTCCTTCGGTAAAATTTCCGGTTGCTTTCATTTATTCTCCAAAAAAAATATAATCTGCTGAGGTTATTTTGCCGGCGCCGCAGCGGGTTGACAAAGCTGTTAGTGCCGGCATTAATGCGCCTAAGCCTTGGTGTTTTTTAGCAAACAAAGTATATCATAATATAATTTTTTTGGCAAAGTTTTTTAAATAAATATTTTATAAGAACATTTTACATATAACAAACAGTTATAATAATGATAAATGTTTGTTATAGCAGGGCATATTTTTCTTGACAATTTTACTTCATTGTGCTAAAGTAATATTCGGCAAAATATGCGGGTATGGCGGAATTGGCAGACGCGCCGGATTTAGGATCCGGTGGGCAACCGTGCAGGTTCAACTCCTGTTACCCGCACCAAATTAAAGTCATGTATGAGGATTTGAACTTATACATGACTTTTTCTACTTTATCTGATAAAATAAAGATTATTTATATAATGGAGGGTAGGTAAATGAAACGAATCACAACAATTATTTTAATTGTATTGGCTACTTGTTTTATATTAAATGGTTGTGGAACAACAAGAAAATTAGCAGATATCGAAGAACAGAAAGTAAGTAAAATACAAGTGATTTCTACAATGGGAAATCCAGAGTACGGTGCAGACAGTAAAATATTTATGGATAAAAGTGAAATCAAAGATTTTGTTACTACTTTTAATAGTGGAATAATAGGCGAAAAAGTTTCTGATGATGATATATTGATTGGTTTTACAAGCAGATACACATTTTACAATGATGATAAGATAATAGCAGAATTTTATTTCAATGCAAATAACACAAAAGTTGTTGCATTAGAGAAAGGTTATTATTTCGTAGATTATGGTGAAAAAGCAGATTTGCCCTATGAGTTATATCAAGACTCTAAAAGCACCGAAATTGTAGTTGACCTTGATGGAAAAGAAATGGATTTAATAAGATATAATGGTGCTACTTATGTAAAGTCAGAAATGTCGGAAGATAATCTTAAATGGTTAGAAAAATATAACAGCTTAACTGAAGATGAGAAATTAGCCATTTCATTTACCCCAGATTTAGGCGAACCATTTGAACCTAAATAAAATGAGCATAATCTCGGGGTTAATCTTTTTTGTACTAATGACGCATATAAGAACGCTAATATTGATACGGTGTGTGTCAACATTAGCGTTCTTATTTTTAACCGGCTCCGCCACGACCGTGATTTCTTCGTTCAGATTATCGATTTCCGCATCCAGTGCTGTGCAGTCCAAAAGTACCTTCTTCATCAGAAGGCAATCGTTGACGACGCTTTCGCGTTTTGCCATCAGCTGATTGTAGTTAATCAGAAAAACCGAATATACTTTTCGCGCTGGCGAATCTCTATCTGGCTGACAGACCCTGGCTGTGGGCTTAATTGGGATTTCTGTGCGGCTAAATCTTCCACAAATTGTACGCCTTTGGGGAAAACCGTTTACACTGGCAATGTAAAATGGCCGGTTGTGCAGTATTGTCCTAAACTTATCAACTAAAAAAACGACATAGTTATTAGCTATAGCATAAAACTTTTGTAGGAGGAAGCGACATGCGCTCAGATATAATTACGACAGATGAAAAACTATGCAGGGGGTGCAATAAATGCGTCTTTGCCTGTCCCGTACATGCCAATAGCGCCCGATATGTCAACGAGCAGAACAAAATATTCATTGATCCGGATCGGTGTATCCAGTGCGGCTCGTGCAATCAGATTTGTGATC
>JAQVWQ010000028.1 GCA_028709615.1 Clostridia bacterium
GGCCAATTCAAGAAGGCTGCGGCTGTTATGCCTGCCGTAATTTTAGCAGGGCTTATATTCGCCATTTGCTAAAATCAGAGGAGATTTTGGGTATTCGTCTGACGACTATTCACAACCTTTATTATTTAGTTCATTTAATGTCCGAGATGCGTCAAGCAATTATTGAAGGCTCTTTCAGCGATTTTCGCCGCGAGTTTTGGCAGCAAACGGATAGTTATGTTCGTTAAATACTTTAAACCCGTTAGCTTTAAGCAGGGCGGCGGTAACTCCGCTGCCCTTAATTAATTCACCGTCAAAATTACCGCTATGGATAAAGCAGCTCCCGCAGGAGGGGCTGCTTTCTTTTAATATGATGGCGCTTGGGCGGTATTTTTTAGCTAATGCCAAGGTATGCTGTGCTCCTTTGATAAACTGTTCGGTAACATCTTGACCGTCACAAGTGCAAACACGGGCTGAACCTGCTAAAACAGCTTGGCCGCTTTGTCCGGACATTATTTCCGCCGGCGGCCGCGGTATATCAAGACCGCCTGTTACCTCGGGACAAACGGCCAAAATTTCTTGATCTTTTAATGCTTGACAAAGGGAGTCATTTTTATTGCTTGTGCCTTTGTATGTGCAATTTTGTCCCAGCAAGCAGGCGCTGACAATGATCATTTTTCCTCCTTATTGGCGCGGGCGGCAATGCCGTCCCAATTAGCACCGAACAGCCTGTCTAAAGCAAAGGTGGCGCGGTCTTTGGCGTTGGGCGACATTTGCGCTATCTGTTCGATTATTGCTTTCATTTCTTGCCGTTTGCCTATCTTGTCGGCAGGGCAGTTGCTGGCAACGACAGGGATATTCTCTTTTTTTACGACATTAGAAATCATTGATTCCGGCAGGTAGATGAAGGGACGAATTACCGTTAACTCTGTTCGGTCAAGATAGGTGACGGGGTTAAAAGAACCGATATTTCCTTCAAAAAAGGTTTTTAACAGCAGAGTTTCCAGCACATCATCTTGATGGTGAGCTAAAGCCAATTTGTTAAAACCGTTGTGTTTGGCAAGGTTGTTGAGCGCGCCGCGCCGCATTTTAGCACAGAGGGAGCATGGGTTATCTTCTTGACGGGCGGAAAATACGATTTCGCTTATTTGGGTTTTTTCGTAAAAAAACGGGATATCCAGACTATCGCAATAGCTTTGTAAAGGCTCTATATCATCACCTTTAAAACCTAAAGAGATATGACCGGCCGCCAAGCGATATTTGTATTTGGAAATGGGCAGGAATTTTTTTAGTAAATATAGCAGCAGGGCGCTGTCTTTTCCGCCTGAATAGCCTACCATAATAGCCTGTTCGTCACAAATCATATTATGGGCAGTTACGGCTTTTTTAAATCGCTTATAAGCTTCATCCAATCCGTAGTGCATATTAGTCTCCTTTTGTTTTTTAGCAGGAAAAATACCTGTTTTTGGCGAATTTAAAAGAGTTAATAAACGGGAGGTTAACCAGAAATGGCAAATAATTTAATTTCAATCAAGGGTACCAGAAATGGCCTTGTCTTTTATTTTAATACAAAAGTGACTGATTTTAAAGAGCTTTCTTGTGCTTTGGAAGAAAAATTATTGGAAAGTGATGGTTTTTTGCAGGGTGCCAGCTATTTTTTGCAACCTGATACTCCCTTTACCGATGAGCAAAGGCTGGTTGTTGAGGATATTTTACAAAAATATCAGATGAAAAGGGGAGAGATTACCGCCCCCGTAAAAAAAGCTTTGCCGATAGTCGAAGAGCCTTTGTCACAAGACCGCAAGTTGCTTGAAACCGTTAAAGACGGTGATACACAGATCTTAACGGGAACAATCCGCAGCGGTAAGCAGTACAGCTTTCGCGGTAACCTTGTTTTGTTGGGTGATTTAAATGTCGGAGCAGAGATTTTTGCCTCCGGCAGTATTATAATTCTCGGCTCCTCGCGCGGGTTGGTTCATGCGGGTGCGGAAGGTGACACAAATGCAGTTATTGTTATATCCGAGCTGTTAGGCGGGCAAATACGCTTGGCTGATAAGGTTTTAAGTGAGATAACAAGCAGTGAAAAAACGCTTATTATTGCAATTAAGGAAGGAGCTTTAACTGTGGCTCCTTATGTGACGAAAGCGGGTAAATAAATGAGTAAAGTTGCGCAAACGCCTATGCTAAAGCAATATAACGAAATCAAAGAGCAGTATCAAGATTGCTTGCTCTTTTTCCGTTTGGGTGACTTTTATGAAATGTTTGGCGAAGATGCCTTAACAGGTTCTCGCGAGCTGGAAATTGTTTTAACCTCGCGCGAGGGCGGCAACGGTACAAAAATCCCGATGTGCGGTATCCCTTATCACGCAATGGAGGGCTATGTATCCCGTTTGATCGACAACGGCTATAAGGTGGCAATTTGCGAACAAACAGAAGACCCTAAAGAGGCAAAGGGTATTGTTAAGCGCGGAGTTGTGCGTGTGATTACCCCGGGCACGATTGTTGAAAATTCGATGCTCGACCAAAGCCGTCATAACTATTTGGCGGCTCTTTACCGCGATAAAAAAGCAGATAAAAAAGCACCTATCGGTTTAGCTTATACTGATATTTCCACAGGGGAATTTGCGGCCTGTGAGCTTGCGGGCGATAGTGTGCTGGAAAAGATGGCCGACGAGTTGGCCAGAATCAATCCTGCCGAATGTATTTTCAGCGAGGCTTTGGCGGCTGAGCCTGTCATTGATTTGCTTATCGGTAATAAATATATAGCAAGCAAAAGCCTTTTGGCGGACGAAGCCTATATTAAAAATAATGCTGAAGAACTAATCAAGATACATTTTAAAACCGCCAGTACAGAGGGGTTGGGTTTAAAAGAGCTTCCCAATGCCAAAATTGCCGTAGCTATGATTTTGGACTTTTTACAGCGTACACAAAAGCGTGATATGGACTACTTAGATGCTTTGGATATTTATACAACAGAGTCCTTTATGCTGCTTGACGCTAATACGCGCCGTAATTTAGAGTTGACGGAGACCATTCGCAGTCAAAAACGCTATGGCTCCTTGCTATGGGTTTGCGATGATACCAAAACAGCGGCGGGGGCGCGCCTGCTTAAAGACTGGCTGCAAAAACCGTTGTTAGACGATATGATGATCAATAAGCGTTTAGATGCCATAGAAGAATTTACGCAAAAACCTTTGGTAAAAGAAGAGTTAAGAGAGCTACTGCGCAGAACACAGGATGTAGAGCGCCTGATTTCCCGTATTTCCTATGGTGTAGCATCACCGCGCGATTTTGTGGCCTTAAAAAATACCATTGCTCTGCTGCCTGCCTTATTTCGCCAGCTTTCGGCCCTAGACAGCGAGCTCTTCAAGGTTTTCTTTAATCATTTTGATACCTTAGATGACCTTTATGAGTTGTTGGATAAAAGCTTAATCGAGGAACCGCCGGTTTCTGTTCGTGAAGGCGGCTTTATTCGTGAGGGCTATAACAGCCAGGTGGACGAGCTGCGTTCTATCGCAACAGGCGGAAAAAGCACTTTAGCCGCCTTAGAACAAAAGGAGCGCGAAAGAACGGGTATAAAATCACTTAAAGTAGGCTTTAATAAGGTTTTTGGTTACTACATTGAGGTTACCAAATCTAATTTAGACAGCGTGCCCGCTGATTATATTCGCAAACAAACCCTCGTTAACGGCGAACGCTATATTACCGAGGAGCTAAAAGAGTGGGAAAATAAGATTTTAAATGCCTCCGAACGCTTATCGGCCATTGAATACGAGCTGTTTTGCGAAATCCGCAGCATTGCTAACGCCGCCGCTCCACGAATTAGGATAGTTGCCGAAATGCTGGCACATATTGATGTAATTCAATCTTTGGCGCAAATAGCTCAAGAAAATAACTATTGTCGTCCTGTGGTCAATAACGGCAGCCTTATAAGTATTGAGGCGGGCCGCCATCCCTCAGTTGAAAAGATTATCGGTCGAGAAAATTATGTTGCCAACGATACGCTTTTGGATCGCGAAACGCAACAACAAATAATCTTAACAGGCCCCAATATGACAGGTAAATCTACCTATATGAGGCAGGTGGCTTTAATAACTCTGCTTGCTCGTATTGGCAGCTTTGTGCCTGCTAAATCAGCTTTGATTGGTAAGGTTGACCGTATTTTTACGCGGGTCGGCGCTTCTGATGATTTAGCGGCAGGTCAAAGTACCTTTATGGTGGAGATGTCTGAAACCTCAAATATTCTGCGTCATGCCACAGCTGACAGTTTGATTATTTTTGATGAGATCGGCCGGGGCACAAGCACCTTTGACGGCTTAGCTATTGCTTGGGCGGTAGCCGAGCAGGTTATGCAGCCCGAATGTGGAGCAAAGACACTCTTTGCGACACATTATCACGAATTGACTGCTTTAGCCGATCAATATGATTTGATCAAAAACTACTCCATTGCCGTTAAAGAAAAGGGCGGTACAATTATATTTTTGCGCAAAATAATCCCCGGAGCGGCCGACCGCAGTTATGGTATTCAAGTCGCCCAGCTGGCAGGTTTGCCCAAGGCTGTGATCGCCCGCGCCCGCAATATCTTGGCTCATTTGGAAAAGGACAGCCGCCACGCTACGCGCGATATTAATTGGGACGGATTTACGCAATTATCCTTATTTGAACAAGCCAAAACCGAGCTCAACCCCATAATTGAAGAAATCATTAACCTTAACGCCAATAATATGGCGCCAATTGAGGCTTTGATGAAAATCATTCATTGGCAGCAGCAGCTCCGTGAGGAGGAAAACAATGACTGAGGCAATTATCCGTGTTTTAGACAGCCAGACAGCAAACCAAATTGCCGCGGGCGAGGTGGTGGAAGGGCCGGCTTCTGTAATTAAAGAGCTGGTTGAAAATGCTATTGACGCCGGGGCAACAGAAATATCCGTCAAAATATTAGACAGCGCTGCCGAGAATTTGCAGGTTTTTGATAACGGTTGCGGTATGGTGCCTCAAGATATGCAAATTGCTGTAAAACGCCATGCCACCAGCAAAATTTGTGCGGTTGAGGATATTAATAATATAGCCACATTAGGTTTCCGCGGCGAGGCTTTGGCGGCAATAGCAGCTGTCAGCTTGCTTTCTTTGTCATCTCGTACCCCAGATGCTGTTTGCGGGAAAAAAATATCGGTTAAAACAGGTCAAATTTCTGAGGTTGAAGATGTAGCGATGCCTTACGGCACAATTATAAAGGTAGAAAAATTGTTTTACAATACGCCCGCCCGTAAAAAATTTTTAAAATCGCCACTGCGTGAGGTGGCAAAAATCAGTGATTATTTGGCGCATCTGGCTCTATCAAATCCGCAAATCGCTTTTTTGTTGGAACAGGAGGGCAAAAAGCTCTTGCAAACAAACGGCAGCGGAGATTTATTTGCCGTGGCGCTTGCTGTTTATGGTAAAGAAACCGTGAAAAAACTGCAAGCTATTAAAGGGGAAAACGCGGAGGCAAAGATTTTTGGTCTTATATCGTTGCCTGAATTAAATCGTTCTACGCGGCAGGGCTACAACTTTTTTATCAATAATCGCTGGGTACAGTCAAAAGAATTGAGTCGGGCTGTTGATGAAGCTTATTATACAATGCTGCCCAAGGGTCGCTACCCATTGGTTATTATTTTTGTAGAATTACCGCCTAATCAGATCGATGTTAATATTCATCCGACCAAGGCGCAAGTAAAATTAAAAGATTATCATCTGCTGAGTGCCTATTTAATCAGGGCAATTCAAAATACACTTTATCATCAAGAGGCCTTATCGCCTGAGCTGCAAATTGCGCCTGCCGATCAGCAAAATAAGCAAAAAGAAGATTTAATCAGCCAAATGCTGGAAGAAAACAGGCCTTTGACGGCAGCTGAACCGTTAAGAGCATTAAGTCTTAAAGAGGCTTTATACGGAGGTTATAAGCAAACAGGTCATAGTTTATATCATCCGCCGGTATTTTATCAACAACAAGCTGATGAGACTGCAAAAAAAATGTTTTATAGCGCGCTGGCACCGCTAGGCCAGCTTGACAGTTCTTATTTACTGGTCGGCGGTGACGATGCTTTATATATTATTGATCAGCACGCTGCTCATGAGCGTATTTTGTACGAAAAAATTAAAAATAAGGCGCAGGAAAGCTTAGCCAGTATGCCCTTGCTTATACCACAGGTTTTAGAGCTGACTCAGACGGAGCTGGCCCATTTAAGCGAACTGATTATTCAACTGACTGATTTAGGCTTTATTGTTGAGGATTTTGGAGATAATACTTTTTTAATCAGGAATGTACCTGCCTGGTATGAAGGTAATGACGCAGCAGGTTTGCTGCGTGATCTTTTAGCGCAGGCTGCCGACAAAACTCCCGACAGCTTAAAAATCACTGCCGATGAAAAGATTTTTCGCACTGCTTGCCGCCGTGCGGTTAAAGCTAATCAATACTTGTCCAACAGCCAGATCTCTGCTTTGCTGGTACAGCTTGACCAGTGCGAAAACCCTGCTACCTGTCCGCACGGGCGGCCGGTTTGTATAAAAATCCCCTTAGAAGAAATAAAAAGGCGTTTTTTAAGAGACGGTAATTAATATGAAAGAAAAGCTGCTGATAATATTAGGCCCGACAGCCTGCGGCAAATCCGCCTTGGCTGTTGAGCTGGCCAAAAAATTTAACGGAGAAATTATTTCCGGCGATTCTATGCAGGTTTATCGCGGGCTTAATATCGGCACGGCCAAAATTACCCTAAAAGAAGCTCAAGGTGTGCCTCATCATTTAATTGATATTTTAGATCCGGATCAAGCTTATACAGTCGCTGATTTTCAAAATGCTGCCAGGGAGCTAATCAGCGATATTTCAGCACGAGGACGGTTGCCGATTATCGCCGGAGGTACAGGTTTGTATCTATTTTCTTTAATTAGTCCCTATTTATTTACTGAAGAAACAGCAGCAGTACACGAGGTACGCAAGAGGTTGAGGGCTCGTTTGCAAGAAGAAGGCGCGGAGTTTATGCACGGACTGTTGCAGGCTGTTGACCCCGAAGCGGCAGAAAAAATCCACTATAACGATCACCAGCGTTTGTTGCGTGCGCTGGAGGTTTATTTACTTTCGGGTGAGCCAATTTCTCAGCTGCAAAAAAAAAGCCGTCAGGAATTTGAATGTTCTTATAACCTGCAAATGGTTGGCTTGACAATGGAGCGGTCGCTGCTTTATCAAAGAATTGAACAACGAGTGGATAAAATGCTGGCAAACGGCCTTGTTGAAGAAGTAAAAGGCCTGCTTGACAAGGGCTTTTCGCCTGATCTAAATTGTATGAAGGGTTTAGGCTATGAGCAAATTGTTGGCTATTTGCAGAGCAAATATGATTTAAACGAAGCTGTTCGTTTATTAAAAAGAGATACCCGTCATTTTGCTAAGCGACAGTTTACCTGGTTTAAGCGAGATCAGCGCATTAAATGGTTTGATGTGGGTGATTATGCCGACAGGCAGCAATTAACCGAAAGTGTAACCGAATATTTGCTTAATAGCTGCTTTTTATAAAAGAAGCTTCAGACTGAAGACAGAAAGTTGATTACTGTGTAAAGACTGCAAGGGCAAGCCCTTATGTACTTTTTGTGTGCATGGCGGGCCTGCCCTTTTGCCTTTTACTTGTTCTCAGCCTTTTCTCTTTAGTCTGTCTTTGTTGTACCTGCACCTCTGCTTTTATTTTGCATAAACTGTGCTGTGAAAAGGAGGGCATAAGATGGAAATTAAAATTAAGCTGGCAGAAGAAAAAAATCAGCAAAAATTGCCTTTAGCCTTTAAGAAAGAACCGGACTGCCTGCCCGATAAAAGCAAAATGAGTGAAGGTTTACTTAAAATTTATCAAGAACTTGACGAGCTGATTGGCTTATGGGAGGTTAAAGCTCATATTTATGAAATTCAGGCCTTTTGCCAAATTAGTCAGCTGCGGCGGCAGTTGGGGCTGTGCTCAGAGCCCACAGTATTACATTCTGTGTTTTTTGGCCGTCCCGGCAGCGGTAAAACGACGGTAGCAAGAATTTTGGCCGGAATTTATCAGCAAATGGGCGTACTTTCTAAAGGCCATATAATTGAAGTTGAACGCGCCGATTTGGTTGGAGAGTATGTAGGTCATACGGCACAAAAAACCAAAGAGCAGGTTAGCAAGGCATTGGGTGGTGTGCTGTTTATAGATGAGGCCTATTCACTTTGTCGCGGTGGCGAAAAGGATTTTGGCCGGGAAGCTATTGATGTGCTGGTAAAAGCCATGGAGGATCATAAAACTGATTTTATTTTGATTTTAGCGGGTTATAATAATGAAATGGCTGATTTTTTGGCTTCTAATCCAGGGCTTTCCTCACGCATCCCCCTGCATTGTGAGTTTGCTGATTATTCACTGTCTGAGCTGCTGGAAATTGCTGATTTAATGTTCCGCAAACGGGTTTATCGACTAAATGAGCAGGGGAGGGAAGCATTAACAAAAAACTTAAGGCGACAAATATTGCTTGCGGGAGACGATTTTGGCAATGCTCGCTGCATACGCAATCTGGTAGAGGCGGCTTGTCGGGCGCAAGCAGTGCGCTTGGCTGCGGCAGAACAAGCGCCAAGCATTGAACAGCTGCAAGAAATTAACGAGCTTGACATTAAGAAGGCTGTGATAAAGCTTAATAACAACAATGCCAAAAAGCAGGAAAACCGTATAGCAAAAGCTAATTATTAATAGTTATATAATTTATATTTTTAGGAGTAACTATGAATATTGAAAATGCCAAACAAGAAGCCGAATGCCTTTTAGCTGATTATCGCACTTTGGCCGAGGATATTGCCGAAAAGAACTTTTATCGCATTTTAGAGGCCTTTAGGGAAGTCCGCGTCAGCGCAACGCATTTTAACAGCGCTACCGGTTACGGTTATAATGATGAGGGGCGTGATCGCTTTGAAGATCTTTACGCGGTTGCCTTCGGAACGGAGGCAGCGCTGGTTCGTCAGCAAATTGTATCCGGTACTCATGCAATTTCCTTGGCTTTATTCGGCAATTTACTGCCCGGCGATGAGCTTTTAACTGTTGGTTTGCCTTACGACACTTTGCAAACAGTAATTGGTTTACAGGGCAACGAGCCGGGAAATTTAAAAGAACTCGGCGTTAGTTGTCGCGTGGTGGAAATTGATTTTGATAATATTGACCCGCAAGCTGTGGTTGCGGCAATCGGACCGAAAACAAGGATGGTCAGTATTCAACGGTCTCGCGGTTACGCATGGCGCAAAAGCTTATCCGTTGAACAAATAGCCATAATAACCAAAGCAGTAAAGCAAGTCTATCCGCAGGTGATTGTTTTTGTTGATAACTGCTACGGAGAAATGGTTGACCATTTAGAGCCCAGTCACTTTGGCGCCGATATTGTAGCAGGCTCACTTATTAAAAACCTCTCGGCCGGCCTTTTGCCCGGCGGCGGTTATATTGTTGGCAAAGAGAGCTTAGTTGAGCGAGCGGCTTGCCGTTTAACCGTTCCCGGCGCCGGTCGGGAAATGGGCGCGTCTTTGATCTCTAACCGTCACTATTTTCAGTCTTTATTTATGGCTCCGCAAATTGTTAAAGAAGCGGTTTTGGGTTCCGTTTACGCTTGTGCATTTTTAGAGGCTTTGGGCTGCAAGGTATCTCCCGGTACGAAAGAAATTCGTCACGACATTGTCTATGCGATTGAGGTCGGCGAGCCCAATAAACTGGCGGCCTGGTGTCGCGGTATTCAAAAATACTCGCCGATTGATTCTTATGTACGCCCTGAGCCGTGGGATATGCCCGGTTATGACAGCCCTGTGATTATGGCAGGCGGCAGCTTTGTGCAGGGCTCTACCATTGAACTTTCGGCTGATGCGCCTATGCGTGAGCCATATATTTTATATATGCAGGGCGGCTTAAACCTTAACCATGTTAAATACGCATTGATAAAAACAGCTGAAGATATGCAAAAAGAAGGCTTATTATAAGCCTTCTTTTTTTGTGTTTTAAAACCTGCGGAACAAACCGATAACTTTTCCCAATATTTTACAGTCAGCTACTATAATGGGTGCCATAGCCTTGTTTTCCGGTTGCAGTCTAATATAACCGTCTTCTTTATAGAAGGTTTTTACTGTAACCTCATCTTCAATCAAGACTACGGCTATTTGGCCGTTATTAACGACAGGAGTTTGTTCAACTATCAGTAAATCGCCTGTATGAATGCCGGCTTCAATCATACTGTCTCCAACCACTCTGACAATAAAGAGTTGTTGATTGGATTGGACAAAAGAAAGCGGCACAGGAAAAACATCCTCAAAATTCTCTTCAGCAAGGATCGGCGCACCGGCGCTGATTTTTCCGATGATGGGAATATCCACCATTTCTTTTAAGGAAGCTGTTCCGCTGGGGGTATTGGCGATGATTTCTACAGCTCGCTGCTTGGATTTATCGCGTTTAATATAGCCTTTTTGTTCAATAACAGCTAAATGAGCATGAACAGTGGCAGGGGAGGAGAGGCCAACGGCATCGGCAATTTCGCGTACCGAGGGCGGATAACCTTGTTCTGCTGTTATTTTTATGAAAAAATCAAGGATTTCTGATTGCCGTTTGCTTAAGCCAACATACTCCATAAAAGCTGCCTCCCTTAGTTTTTTTTATAGTATAACACAAGTAAAAAAAATAAGCAAACATTTGTTCGAAATAATGCTTGACAACGAACATATGTTCGTGTATAATCAAATTAAACGAACGAATGTTCGGCAGGGGAGGTAAATAAAATGCAAAATAAGAAAAAAACTATAAAAAGATTACGCAAAGTGCCATGTTTTATTTTGTGCCTGCTGCTTATTTGCGGCTGTGCAGTTTTATTTAATATTCTTTCCAGTGAGTCAGCCAGTGCTTCTGAAGAATACTCGGCTCAGGCCGCAGTCAGCGTAATTGTTGATCAGGGTGATTCCTTGTGGGGTCTAATCAAAGAATATAATCCTAATTATAACGGAGATATGCGTAAAATGGTGCGCGAGGTTAAAGAGCTTAACGGTTTAGGCAGCGTGGCTATTTACCCTGGTGATATAATTGTAATACCTATTAAGGCTTAAACTACACTTGTAAAGTTTTAAAAAATAGGGTTATGGCTCAATTGGTAGAGTAGCGGACTCCAAATCCGTTGGCCGGGGGTTCGAATCCTTCTGGAGCCGCTACAACCAAAAGACCAAGAAAATATTGATAAATTAACCATCTCTGCTACTTTACATAACATATATTATCGGAAGATAATATTGTTGCGATACAGAAATCCCTCAGCTGTTGAAAAAAATTATAAATGTTTAATATCAGTAAATTAGCTATTGATAGGTTTTGCCAGTAAATTCCAGGTTTTTGCATCACAAATCTGCATTGTGGCAAATTGACCGGCTTGAAAGTTGGTTTTGGGAAAGTTAACAAGCTTGTTGTTATCAGTGCGGCCACAAAAAAAATCAGGGTTATTTTTGCTGGGGCCATCAATTAAAATTAATTCAATATTCCCTACCATATTTTGATTTGCAGCTAATGAAAGCGGATTTTGCAATTCCATAAGCCTATTTAAACGGGCTTTTTTTGTTGACTCTTCAACCTGATCCGCCATTATGGCTGCCGGCGTACCTGTACGGACAGAGTATAAAAAAGTGTAAGCCGCATCTAATTTTGCCGTTTGCAAAAAGTCCAGTGTAGCTTGAAAATCCCTCTCGCTTTCACCGGGAAAGCCAACAATTAGATCGCTGGTAATCGCACATTTTGGAGATGCTTTACGAATATCGTCCAGTAAAAGCAGATATTTTTCTGCTGTATATCCCCTATTCATCAGTTTTAATATTCGATCACAGCCTGATTGAACAGGCAAATGAAAATGTTTACAAATTTTCTTTTCGGCAGCTATAACCTCTAATAATTCGTCGGTAAAATCGCGCGGATGTGAAGTCATATATCTAATGCGCTCAATGCCATCAATCTTTGCTACTTCTTTTAATAGTTTTGCAAAGCTCCAGCCGTTCAAATCGTGACCGTAGGAGTTAACATTTTGACCTAAAAGCTCAATTTCTACGCAACCGCGTTGGGCCAGCTGTTTAATTTCATCAATAATTAATTGAGGTTCGCGACTGCGTTCTTTACCCCGTACATAAGGTACAATACAATAAGAGCAGAAATTGTTACAACCGTAAATAATGCTGATTTGCGCTTTGTAGCTTGATAAATTTGACGGTAAGCTGTGATAAAGACGGCAAAGGTCATTGTCATCATAGCGTTCTTCTGTATCAAAAATCTTTTGTCTGCTTTGCCGAATCTGCTCTGCATATTCGGCTATTAAACCTTGTGAAAAAGTACCTAAAAGTAAATCAACATGACAATACTTGGTACGGAACAGTTCCTCCGCACCTTCTTTTTGTGTCAAACAACCGCAGACGGCAATGATCATCTGCGGTTTAAATTTTTTTAATCTCTTTAAACTCCCTATATGGCCTAAAATGCGGTTTTCGGCACTTTGGCGAACACAGCAAGTATTGATTAAAACCAAATCGGCTTCATCAAGGTTGCCGCTCTTCTGCCAGCCATTTTGTTCCAAAATACCTGCTAAAACTAAAGAATCACATTCGTTCATTTGGCAGCCGAATGTTTCTATAAGATATTTCACGCTCTACCCGCTCCTAATCTAAAATCGTATAACTGTATTTGCTGGCGCTCTCGACCATTGTAAGAGTTGATTCCTATTGAATATACTACATCAAAGGGTATTTCTTCATCTTTATCACTTGTCAATCTATTCCAGCGTTCTTGAGAATAGGATTTACATACGGCTTGTTCTAAACGCTCTTTGCAATCAAAAGACAGCAATTCGCTGGTCTGGCCATGTGAGTTTTTGACTTGCAAGCGCATAAACTGTCCCGTTTTGCCAATAAGTGATACTTTTGTTAATAAAAGGCCTGTTTCAGCAAAAAGGGGTGCACTGTTTGCCTTACCAAAAGGTTCCATTTTTTTAAATTGATAGACGAGATCTAAATTAACATGTGCCAAAGGCAGCATTTTATCTACGCGTATAATAGGCAGCATTTCTTCACAGCTCAGGCAGCAATTGTTATTTAATCTGATTCTTAATTCGTCAATATCTGAAGATCGAATACTAAATCCAGCTGCCATAGGATGTCCGCCAAAAGCTAAAAACAAGTCTTTGCATTCGCTTAAGGCTTCAAAAATGTTATAGCCCTCTACTGAACGGCAAGAACCACGAAGGATATCTTTTTCGCCGCAAATCATTATCGTTGGTCTGTTGAAGCGGCTTTTGATTTTTCCCGCGATAATACCTGCCACACTTTCGCTTATTTGCGGGGAATAAAGCACCAGGACTTTTTTATTGTCTATATCCATTTGAGCCACTTCTTCGGCTATTTGCAGGTATCCGCTCATAGTCATTTCCTTGCGGGAGCTGTTTAGCTGAACTAAAAAAACGGCTTTTTCTGCGGCGGTAGCCGCATCATCGGTAATAAAAAGCTCAACTGCCTGACTGGCGGCATCCAGTCTGCCTGATGCGTTAATACAAGGGCCTAGCACGAAGGCTATATGGTAAGTATTAATAAGATCTTTTGGGCAACCTGTTTCTTTAATTAAAGCCCTTAAACCGTAATTTTTACATTCGGTAATTAGAGGGATTCCCTTTTTGACTAAAATTCGGTTTTCGCCTGTTAGATCAACTAAATCACAGACGGTTGATATTACTGCAAATGGAAGCAGCTCTTGGGCATAATTTTCCCAAGCAAGGCCTTGCCTGCTTAATATGGCTTCTGCAAAGCGGTAACAGATACCTCCCGCCGAAAATAATTTAAACGGATAAGCGCAATCTTCACGTTTAGGATTTACCAAGGCTGCAGCGTTGGGTATAATTTCTTTACCAGCCTCATCCTTTGTCAAATCGTGATGATCAAGCACCACCACATTTAAGCCTAAGGAATTAGCAAAATCAATCTGTTCAAATGATGATGTACCGTTATCGCAGGCTAAAATCAAATTTCCGCCCCGAGCTGCAATGGTAGAAATCGCTTCGTTATTCAATCCGTAGCCCTCGTCAATGCGGTTAGGTATGTAATAAGACACATTAGCATTTAGCGTTTTTAGTGTTTTATATAGAATAACAGTACTCATAATGCCATCTGCATCATAATCTCCAAAAATTATTATTTTATGCTTATTCTTTATGGCTTTTATAGTTAAATCCGCAGCATTTTTCATATCGCAAAAAAGGTTAAATGGCGCAAATTGACTTTGTTCGGCATTAAGATAGGCTTTGGCAGATTCAATGGTGTTATAGCCGCGCACTGCTAAAACCCAAGCTAATGTAGGGTTAATATCCATAGCTTGGGCTAAAGCGGCAATATTGGCTGATGTTTGGCGTAAAAGCCATTTGCGTTTCATTTTAATAAACTCCTTAAAAAAGCCGCCGTGCCAATATCGTAAGCGCGGCGGCTTTTTTTGTTTAAAAATCAGGCTTCTTTGATTTTAGTATTATTTATTTTTTGTACAGGTTTATAATTATTGCTACCGCCGGCGCGGAAATCGACTAGGAAGGAACCTGCAAGGCACATAGAAGAATATGTGCCGGCTAAAATACCGATTGTCATGGCTAATGCAAAAACCTTTGTGCTTTCGCCGCCAAAGAACAGAATGGAAAGAAGGAAAAATAAAACGGCTAAAACAGTATTAACGGAACGGGTAATTGTTTGATTAATGCTTAAATTAACCGTATCAATAAAATTATACTTTTTCGAGCGTTCCATATTTTCTCTGATGCGGTCAAAAACAACAATTGTGTTGTTAATAGAATAACCGACAACTGTAAGAATTGCCGCGACAAAGACACTATTTACTTCGATTTGCAGCAATGAGAAAATACAAATAGTTACTAGGGCATCGTGACAAAGAGCTAAAATAGCTGCTAAAGAAAATCTGATTTTAAAGCGAAAAGCAATATATATAAGCATTAAAACCATAGCAATAGCCAATGACATCAAGGCGTTTTTCATTAGTTCTTGTCCAATAATTGGTCCAATAAACTCGTTGCTGAGTATTTCAAATTCACCGAAGCTGTTTTCAAGAGCATCAAGCAGTTGATTTCCTGCTTCTGCGGTCAGAGCCGCTGTGCGGATAGAATATTTTATATTATCGGCGCTTTGAATGGATGTCTCTTTATCAGTGTAATCGTTGACAACTTCTCGTACATCGGCAATTTCAACATTTTTTGTAAATTGAATCTGCAGCAGATTACCGCCCGTAAAATCAATACCAAAATTAAGTGATTGAGCAAATAGTGATATTATACCAGGAATGATAATCAACAGAGAGATAATATACCAAATCTTTCTTTTTTGAACAAATTTTATATTTAATTCATTAAGGTTTTTCATCGGTCATTCCTCCTTAAACGCCGTAATACTTGCTATGGCTCAAAGAGTTTGTTTCAGCTGTCCACTTGAGCATATAATGCGTAAAAGTGATGGCCGTAAACATACTGGCAACAAGACCGATGGCTAAAGTCAAGGCAAAACCTTGCACAGAACCGGTACCGAACTTGAATAACACCAAAGCAGCAATCATTGTTGTAATGTTAGCATCTAAAATCGTCATAAATGCACGCTTAAAACCGGAATCAATACCGGCACGCAGTGACTTACCCGAACGCAGGTCTTCTTTAATGCG